>NZ_JBMKHA010000001.1:0-390286 GCF_049238365.1 Enterobacter cloacae complex sp. IR53030 | reverse complement strand
CATTAGCGTCGTTTTTTGAGAATGGTTACAACTTTAGTGCTTTGTGTACAACTTTATTGTCCTCGGACAGCACCGTCCTTCTCAGGAATGACCTGGGGCGGTAACTACGTTGATAACTTTATGACCAGCCGTAGCACCGGCCTGCTGACCTACCGTAACAGCGATTTCTTCGGTCTGGTTGACGGTCTGAGCCTGGGCGTACAGTACCAGGGTAAAAACGACCGTGCTGACGTTAAAACCTCTAACGGTGACGGCGTAGGTTACTCCCTGGGTTACGACTTCGGCGAAGGCTTCGGTGCAATCGCATCTTACAGCAACGCTAACCGTACTCTGAACCAGAAAGCTGATGGTCAGGGTGACAAAGCTGAAGCATGGGGTGTTGGTCTGAAATATGACGCTAACAACCTGTACCTGGCAACCACCTATGCAGAAACCCGTAACACCACCCGTACCGGTTCTAGCGGTGATGCTGGTTTTGCTAACAAAACGCAGAACTTCGAAGTGGTTGCTCAGTACCAGTTCGACTTCGGCCTGCGTCCAGCCATCTCCTACGTGCAGACCAAAGGTAAAGACCTGGCTGCCGTCGGCGGCTTCAGCGGTGGCGATGCAGACCTGGCTAAATTCATCCAGGTGGGTACCACTTACTACTTCAACAAAAACTTCAACGTGTGGGCTGACTACTACATCAACCTGCTGGACAAAGACACCGACTACGCGAAAGCGGTTGGCGGTCTGAACGGCAACGACGATATGGCTGCTGTGGGTGTAACCTACCAGTTCTAATCAGAACACCACTTTGTTATATGCTTAATGAACAGGGCTTCGGCCCTGTTTTTTTATGCCTGACAGAAAATAATGGCGACTTTTGAAAAGCCGCACGCTTTTCGTCGCAAACGGTTGGCATTTTGTAAATCTACCGTTAACCTGATAGCGGATTTCACTTCTGTAATCACAATGGAACTTCGTCATGTTTGAGAACATTACCGCCGCTCCTGCCGACCCAATTCTGGGCCTGGCCGATCTGTTTCGTGCCGACGACCGCCCTGGCAAAATCAACCTGGGTATTGGTGTATATAAAGATGAAACCGGCAAAACCCCGGTACTGACCAGCGTAAAGAAAGCTGAGCAGTATCTGCTGGAAAATGAAACCACCAAAAACTACCTCGGTATTGATGGTATTCCTGAATTTGGTCGCTGCACGCAGGAGCTGCTGTTCGGTAAAGGTAGCGCAATTGTGAGTGACAAACGTGCGCGTACAGCACAGACACCAGGCGGTACCGGCGCACTGCGTGTGGCGGCGGATTTCCTTGCGAAAAACACTTCTGTTAAGCGTGTCTGGGTGAGCAACCCAAGCTGGCCGAACCACAAGAGCGTCTTTAACTCTGCAGGTCTGGAAGTGCGCGAATACGCTTACTACGACGCGGCAAACCATGCTCTCGACTTTGATGGCCTGCTGGCAAGCCTGAACGAAGCACAGGCAGGTGATGTGGTGCTGTTCCACGGCTGCTGCCATAACCCAACCGGTATCGACCCGACGCTTGAGCAGTGGGAACAGCTGGCTAAACTCTCCGTAGAGAAAGGCTGGCTGCCGCTGTTTGACTTCGCCTATCAGGGCTTCGCCCGTGGACTGGAAGAAGATGCAGAAGGCCTGCGCGCTTTTGCAGCCGTACATCAGGAATTGATCGTTGCCAGCTCCTACTCCAAGAACTTCGGTCTGTACAATGAGCGTGTAGGTGCCTGTACGCTGGTTGCGGCTAACGACGAAACCGTCGATCGTGCCTTCAGCCAGATGAAATCGGTTATCCGCGCGAACTACTCTAACCCACCGGCACACGGTGCGTCCGTTGTTGCGACCATTCTCAGCAACGATGCGCTGCGCGCGATCTGGGAACAAGAGCTGAACGATATGCGCCAGCGTATCCAGCGTATGCGTCTGCTGTTTGTTAATACTCTGGCCGAGAAAGGCGCAGACCGTGACTTCAGCTTCATCATCAAACAGAACGGCATGTTCTCTTTCAGCGGCCTGACCAAAGAGCAGGTTCTGCGTCTGCGTGAAGAGTTTGGCGTATACGCCGTGGCTTCCGGTCGCGTGAACGTGGCAGGGATGACGCCTGACAACATGGCGCCTCTGTGCGAAGCGATTGTCGCCGTACTGTAATTTACGCCCACAAAAAAGCCTGCGTTCAGCAGGCTTTTTTATTTATCCAGGTTTACCAGACAGGCATCTCATCCTGAAGGAACGGATTATGGAGCCGTTCATAGCCCAGCGTCGACATCGGACCGTGTCCAGGAATAAACGTCACGTCATCACCCAGCGGCAATAACTTCTGTTTGATCGACTGAATCAGCTGCCCGTGATCGCCGCGCGGAAAATCGCTGCGTCCTACGCCGCCTTTGAAAATCACGTCGCCCGAAATCAGCAGACGAGACTGGTCATCAAAGAAGACGATATGGCCTGGCGTATGCCCAGGACAATGCAACACCTGTAAAGTCACATTCCCTACGTTAACGCGCTCTCCTTCGTTCAGCCAGCGATCGGGCGTCAGAGGCTGACACTCATCAAGGCCAAACATGCGGCTTTGGGCAGGTAACCCCTGCAGCCAGAACTCATCTTCTTTTTCCGGACCGATGATCGGCACACCAAAATGCTGTGCCAGCTCTGCCGCTGCGCCAACATGATCGAGATGACCATGCGTCAGTAAAATCTGCATCAGCGTCACACCGCTGTCGGCGACGTCCTGCTTGATTTTCTCGGCGTCGCCGCCGGGATCAACAAGCGCGGCCAGTTTGGTTTGCTCGCACCAGATCAATGAACAGTTCTGGGAGAACGCGGTAACCGGAATAATACGATAGTTCATACTGCTCCTGTGTTTCGTTATTACCAGTGCCGGACCGGACCGGTATCAATATGCACAAAGTTGCTGCTGGGGTAATATCCTACACCACCTGCGCGCATAGATAACGCAGCTTTGCGAATATTGGCTAACGAAACGCCTTCAATATGGAAATCCATTGCCTGTCCCTTCGTGTGATAGCTTTTTTTCGCTACCCCACGGCTATGGGCGCGTAGTTCATTATTGGTATCCAGTGAGCGATAACCAGAAATGAGCTGCACGGGCTTCCTGGTGCCCAGCAGGCCCTGAAGGCGGAACAACTGATCAAACAATCCTGGGTCGATGGCTTTTACTTTATTCGCGCGGAAATCACGGAAAAAATGGTTGAGTCTTGCTAATTCATCCTGAATATAGCCTCTGCCATCGAAAAACTCCGCTTTTAGCGACTCACCGGTATGAAGATTGTTGAGCGTTAAAACTCGCGGACGAGGTGTCGAGAGGGTGGCAAATGCTGGCGTCGGCAAGATGGCCGCTGCGCCAAGCGCAACACCACCTAACGCCAGCAGTTTGCGGCGATTAGCGTCAAATTTGTCCATGATAATCAGGTCTACAGGTCAATGAAATCGTAAGTATGCTTAGCGCACGAAGGGCACCTTAACTGGCAAAACGGGGGACGTCAAGGCGCCCAACCCCAGTGAATACGCGGCTTACAGCGATATCGCCCCCTATTCACCATAACTTACGACAATCATTTTTCCCGAACTACTTCATTTACCTGATTAATTGTTCCGCTTTTGGCAAAATTTGTGCGCCGGATCGCGCAGTGAGATCATAATTGTAAATATCTGTACGATACTGAGTGCGCCCGTCTTCACCCACAAACGCCGTCAGATAGTAAAGATTGACCGGAATGTTGTGTCGAATATTCACGTAGCGCGTATCCCCCTGTTTCAGGGCGTCAGAAATACGCGTATCGTTCCAGCCCGCATCCTGCAACAACATATTGGCCAGCTCCGAGGCTTTGTTTACGCGCACGCAGCCTGAACTGAGGGCGCGGGTATCTTTCTGGAACAAGTTGTGGTTCGGCGTATCGTGCAGATAGATAGCATCTGAACTCGGCATATTGAATTTGTAACGCCCCAGGGAGTTATGCGCCCCGGGAGCCTGCTGGAAGCGGAACGGCAGGTTGGAAGCCGTAATCGTCGACCAGTCGACCATGTAAGGATCAATCGCCTCTTTACTGTTCCAGCCGCGCATCACCGTATAGCCATGACGTTCCAGATAACCCGGATCGTTCCAGACCTTTGGCAGAATGTCTTTACGTGCCAGCGTCGGCGGCACGTTCCACGGTGGGTTAACCACCACGTTATTTAACGCGCTGCTCATCATCGGTGTTTTACGATCCGGACGCCCGACAATGACGCGCGAGGCCAGTTTTTCGCTGCCATCCTCATAATAGACCAGGGAATAGGCCGGAATATTCACCATAATGCCTGTGGACAAGGTGCCCGGCAGCAGACGCAAACGCTGAATATTCAGTGCCAGCACCCCTGCCCGCTGCGCAGGAGAGACGTTAAGCCAGTCGCGCGTTGACGGGCCTATTACCCCGTCGGCACCCAGCCCCTGCGCAGCCTGGAATTGCTTAACCGCAGCAACCAGTTCGCGATCGTATGCCGCAGGTTTATCGCTCAGGAGAGCGGCCTTCTTCTCTTTCACCGGCGCTGACGGGCTCACAACCGCGCTTTGCGGATCGTCGCCCGGCAGGGCAATCTTCGGCCCGCCCTCAAGACTACCGGAGCGTTTCAGGATTTCGCGCAGAGCAGGAACATCGCTGCTCCACTGGCCTGGACGCAGCGTCGCGGTACCCCGCATTTGCGGCCAGGGACGCGAGTCGCCCACCAGCGCGAGGAGCGACTCATGCAGGGTGGCATACTGCGGGTGCGCCGGGGCGAGACTGGCAATAAAGCGCGGCAGATCGCCATTATCCAGCGCCAGCTGCCACTGGTTGATCACCGACAGCGCTGGCGTCGCCAGCTTGTAGGGCTTATCGCTATATAACCAGCGGTTGCCGTTGACCGGAATACCCGCCACAAACTGCAGATAGCCCATCATGGCATCGGAAAGCACCACGTCCCGCGCCTGGCCAGTGACGGCTGGATCGGTTAACAGCTCAACCCACTTCGTAAACTGCGGCTGAAAACCCGCAATCGCCACTTCTGCCAGCTGCTGCTGGAACGCGCGCACGGCATCACGATCTTCCCACATGGGTTTCATGTCCCGGGCTGCATAAAGCAGCGTGAGCTGATTGATATAGGCGGGCGTGTAGCCTGACGGCAACCCTGAGAGGAGCTGCTGGCTAAGCGATTCGATATCGATGCCTTCCGGCAACGGCTTAATGCCGGCCATGACGGCGGTCGCCGGAGACTGTTCCAGCGGCTGAGACAATGACGTCGGCTGCGCGCCTGTCGCTGCGGAGCTGTCCGTCGGCACAATTTCAGGCTCGTCGGCCTGGGCGGTTAACAGTGGAGCAAACATCACTGCCAGGCATAAACTCAGCGCAGACAGCTGACGACCACATTCTTTCTTTAGCAACATCCCTTGCCCCCTGTTTTCACGACATGCCCATCACGGTGGGGCTTTCTTTTATTATAGGTAGACGGCAAACCTGTTGCCTTACCTTATGTAAAGAAGTTTAAAGATAACGCAGCCCTAAGCACAAGTTAAGTGAATAAAAAAAGCGGCGCTTTTGCGCCGCTCTTTGTAACAAAACGCCTCAGGAAGCGTCTGCCGTGGTTTCCGGCAATGACTCCGGAGGCTGCGGCGTAAAACCACGCAACCCGACAACATGAACGTGTTCGCTGTTCTGGAACACTTTACGCACCAGTTTATAGGTGGTCCCTTTTTCAGGGCTGATGTTTTCCGGTGCCGCAATGATGAGCTGCATATCAAGACGCTCGCAAAGCTCAAACAGCGTGGCAATAGAACGGGCATCAAGACGCGCCGCTTCATCCAGGAACAGCAGGCGGCATGGAGAGATGTCTTTACCGCGCAGACGGCGCGCTTCATCTTCCCAGCTCTGTACAACCATCACCAGAATGGACATCCCGGTACCGATCGCTTCACCGGTAGAGAGCGCCCCGGATTCCGCACGCAGCCAGCCGTCTGAACCACGGTTAACCTCAACTTCCATTTCCAGGTAGTTACGGTAATCCAGCAGTTCTTCACCGATGGTTTGCGGCGTGCGCTGACCCATATCAATCTGCGGGTTCAGACGCTGGTACAGCTTCGCCAGCGCTTCAGAGAAGGTCAGACGGTTGCTGTTGAACAGATCCTGATGCTGCTCGTGCTGCTCAGAGAGCACGTCCAGCAGCGTCGCGTGGGCTTCACGCACGTTGACGTTGAGACGCACGCTGTTCACCTGACCAAACGACACACTCTGCAGACCCTGGTTCAGTTGGCGGATACGGTTCTGCTCACGCTGAATGGTCTTGCGAATAATATTCGCCACGCTGCGGGAGCTGATAGCCAGCTTCTGCTCGCGGGAAGTCAGCTCTTCCGTCAGACGCCCCAGCTCGATTTCCATCTGTTCGATGGCCTCGACCGGATCGTCGGTACGGATGATATCCTGACGAATACGCTCGCGCAGATGCTGATAAACCGCCACGAAGAACTGAATTTTACGCTCCGGACGTTTCGGATCTTCTGACATGCGCAGCACATCGCGCAGGTGCTCGTTATCCGCCACCGCCAGGCGCAGGGCACCCAACGCCTTATCCGACATTGAACGCAGCTCATCGGCTGAGAGGTACGCCAGTTCGCGACGGTGCAGGCGACGTTCCACGTTGTTGTCTTTCACCATCCGCATGACCGCACACCAGCCCGCTTTCGCCGTCACCACCTGCTCGCGCATCTCGTGATAGTCGCGTTCCAGCTTGCGCAGGCGACGGGTCAGGTTATCCATTTCGGCTTCGCAGAAGGTCAGCGCTTTTTCCAGCTGATTACGACGCGCACGGTTGTTGCTGAGCTGGCTATGCAGTTCATCACGACGAAGACGGGCGCGCTCTTCCGCCCCGCTGTCGGCACGCACGCCAATGTCCTGCAACTCTTTCTGCAGGTCGTTTAACAGCTCTTTCTTAGTGTCGAAGGAGCTTTTCAGCGAGGCCAGCACCTGGTTGTACTGATTAAGCTGAGCGGAGTGGCTGCGCATCGCTTCGCGTGCTCGGGTACGTTCCGCTTCTGCCTGCTCAAGACGTTGACGCAGCTTTTCATTCAGGTCGCTGTTACCGCTCAGCATTTCAGCCGAATCGGAATAGCCGAAGTGTGCGCGACGCTGCACGACTTCCGTCAGGGCAAACGCCTGCTGACGCGCTTCGCGCTGCACCTGCTGCGACCAGGCATAATCTTCTTTTAACTGCTCGAACTGTTCCGGGTCGCTCTGCAGGACAGACACCACGGGCTCCAGCTTCGCCAGCTGATTGCCGTGCTGCTGCACGAAACGCGCGGCTTCCTGGGCTTCATCCAGACGTTCCTGGATCTCATCCACGCGATCGGCCAGCGTGTCATCTGCCAGCAGGTTGAGGCGCGGCAGGATGCGGTTAAGGGCCGCGACGCCCTCTTTCGCCTGTTCAAACTGGACGCGACTCTGCTGGTTGTCACTTTCATGACTGGCAATGGCGCGTTCCAGCTCGCCGCGGCGGGTATTGAGTTTGCGGATTTCCGCTTCCGGGTCGGCTTCAAACGCCACGCCCAGATGGCTACCGATAAAGCGGCTGAATGCCTGATGCAGGCGCTGGGTTTTCTGTACATCAAACGACAGGGTCGCAAAACGTTCCGACAGCGTTTCACGCTCGGCATGGAGGCTCTCAATACGGCTTTCACGCGCAGCACGGCCAAACAGCGGCAGTTCCGGGAAGCGGGAGTAACGCCACTGGCGGTCAGCGATTTTCACCACCACCGCTTTTTCCAGCTCGTCAACGCTAAACACGCTGTCATCGAACGACTGCGGATCCCCTTCTATCAGATAGAGATCTTCCGGGCAATCTTCCAGCCCGGCGAGCTGGTCAGAAATCAGCGACAGATCCGGCACCACAATCGCGTTACGGGATGGACCGTACAATGCGGAGAAGTATGGCGCATCGTCCAGGCCGACATCGTCGTAAATCTCAGACAGCAGTACGCCACCAAAACGCTCGGCTAAGGCATTGAGGCGCGGATCTTCTGACCCGCCCGGCTGGCTTAAGCGCTCAATTTCTTCATCGACGTCACGCTTACGTGCGCCGACTTCATCACGCTCAACAATGGCTTCGCGCTCACGCTCCAGCAGCTGTTGCAGGTATTCGGTCACCTGCTGGCTGGATTCGAACTGTTCGCCGCACTGTTCGCTGAGCTGGTTAAGGCTGCTTTGCGCCGCCAGCCAGACCGGCGCGCGCTCCAGGAGCCTTTTAGAACGGGACTGAAGCTGTTCCAGCTCCTGGCGCAGGGTCATGCGCTGCTCACTGGCGCTGGAGACCGTATCGGAAAGCGCAGCGATACGCGCTTCCAGCTCCTGATGCAGCGCCTCAAGCTCGTCGAAATCGTAATGTTTACCCTGACGCTTACAGAACTCAGCCAGCAAACGCTCGGCTTCCTGCTGCTCACGCAGGCGCTGTTCCAGTTCGTTCAGGCGCATACGCAGCGGCTGCACCTGCTCGGCCAGATGGCGCTGGTTGACGCCGTCGCGCAGCAGTTCACGGGCAACGTTCCAGGCTTCGTTACGCGCCAGCGGGCCATTAATGGCGACCACCAGCTGATACGCTTGTTCAAACTGGCTGTGCGCCGTTTGCGCGACGCTCATTTTCTGTTCAAGAGAGAGCAGTTTCTCGGTGGCTTCCTGCTCTTTAGCCTGGAAGGTATCCAGCCACTCGTCGGCGCTTTCCGGCGTCAGGTCAGGCAGATGGCACAGCTCTTTCGCGCGCTGTAACGCCTGCAGTGCCTGGGTGTACTGAATCGCACGCGTCTGCTGCACGTCCAATGCCTGCTGGTAATCAGCAAGCTGGCTTTTCAGCTCATCCACTTCCAGCTCGGCGGCTTCGGCGCGGGCTTCGTTCTCTTCCTGCATCTCGGCGGCTTCGGCCACCACTTCATTTTGCTCTTCGAGACGAATTTGCAGCTCATCGAGATCCGCTTCGTAGCGCTCGATTTTCTCCTGCTGGCGCAGCGCGGTCTGCACCAGGTTCAGGTGATCGCTGGCGGCCTGGTAGTCGGCTTCCAGATCACCTTCAGCACCGTTGTGCTCGCCCAGCTCGCGCGCCATTTCGACGTGCTTATACTGCTCTGCCACCAGCTGTTTACGGGAGGTAAACAGTTCGCGGCGGTATTCTAATGCCTGATCGAGATGGACGCGGCGCTCATTGGCGTGACGCATGTAGTCCGCCGCCACGTAGTTGGTGGCTTCGCTGATCAGGTGTTTAAACAGGTCACGGTCTGACTGGGTCACGCGAATCGCTTCCAGCGTCATGCGGTTTTCACGCAGCGCCGCTTCCATATCCTGGAACGCCTTACGCACGCCGCTGTTTTCCGGCAACAGGTAGTCGCGCAGGGAGCGGGTAATGGCGCTGGAGATACCGCCGTACAGGGACGCTTCGATCAGACGGTAGTATTTGCTACGGTCTGAAGCGGTACGCAGACGACGCGCCACTACGCCCAGATCGAACATCAGGGAGTGGTAATCGGTGATGGAGTTGAACTGCTTGAACTGCACGCCCTCAATGGCTTCGAGCTTGTCTTTCAGTTCCTGTAACGTCAGCACGCGCGCCTGGCGTTCATTCAGGGTTTCCGTCAGCAGCGCGGTCGGCTGCACGGAGGTTGGCAGCCCCTGGATAGCAAACGGTTTGATATCCACTTTACGGTCGCGACCGGCAACCTGCTGCAAACGAACCCCCACCACCACGCGCTGGTGACGAGAGTTAATGACGTCCAGAACGGAATAACAGACGCCCGCTTTCAGCTTACCGTGCAGACCTTTATCGCGGGAGCCGCTTGTCGCGCCTGCTTCAGTGGTGTTACGGAAGTGAAGCAACGTCAGGTCGGGGATCAGCGCCGTCACAAACGCCGCCATGGTGGTGGATTTCCCCGCCCCGTTACCGCCGGAGAGCGTCGTGACCAGCTCGTCCAGATCGAAGGTTCGGGCAAAGAAGCCGTTCCAGTTAATCAGCGTTAGTGAGCGAAATTTACCGCGTTCAATCATTACTCTTCCTCCCCGCTATCCGGCAGATTCTCTTCATGCTCGTCATTGAGCTGCAAATGGTTTTCCACCGGCATCGCTTCACCGTCACGGATCATGCGAAGCTGCGCTTCACGCGCGTCATCCCCCGCACGCACATCGGCGCCGAAGCGGAAGACTGATTCCGTAATGCGGAATTTGCTGCTGTCGTGGTCCATAAACCAGACCATCCCCAGACGACGCAGACGGTTCAGGGAAGAGCGCACCTTTTCCTGTAATTTCTGACGGTCAAGATCCGATCCGGTCGAACGGTTGTTCACCAGCTTGAGCAGCTTGCTCTCATCCGCCAGCGTCAGTAGCTCATCGTAGAGTTCCTGCTGGGTGAAGATGCCTTCATTCGCCAGACGTTCCGGGCTGAGATAGAGATAGCAAAGAATTTTGCCGACCATCATATCCAGCTCGGAGAGCACGGAGCGCGGGATCAGCGTCGTGGAGCGCGGGCGCAGGTAGAAAAAACCTTCCGGCGCGCGAATCAGCTCCACGTTGTAGCGGGCGTAAAACTCTTCCAGGTACTCCTGGAAGTCCATCAAAAAGGCGTGATTATCCAGCTCGTCTAAGCCAATGTGACGACCGGCACGCAGCTGGCTGTCCAGCGCCGGAAATAACGGATTCGCCAGCGCCTGTGCCAGCTTAACCGGCATCACTTGTTCAATATTTGTCAATGACATGCGCCTGTACCTTGGCTCCGTAATCGTTAATTGGCTGCCACTTCGGCGGCAGTCCGGTGAAATCTGCTTGCGCGATACCCAGGCGCACCGCCTGGTCTACCACAATGCGGGCAACGTCGAAGTGGCGCGCACGCGGATATTGCGCCAGATAGTCGCGCACCACGAGTCCAAGATCCAGCGGAGCTTGTCTGGTTTTGTAGACAGCGAGCTGTTCTTCGATCATCGCCGCAAGTTGTTCACGAATTTCGTTGAATTCTTCAAACTCCAGATCCGGCGGCAGTTCACCGGTCACCTCTTCATCGCGCAGGGCCATCTCTTCGTCGCGCATATCCAGCAGACGATCGGCATTGGCGTAGGTCAGCGCCCATGGCGCATCGAAGTAGGTCTGAACCGACTGGCGCAGACGCTGAGCAAAGACGCGGTTTTTATCCATATCAATCGCGGTGCGGATAAACTTATGCACGTGTCGGTCGTAGCCGATCCACAGGTCGATCGACTGCTGTCCCCAGCTAATGATGCGGTCGAGCTTGCTCTGCAGATCGAACACCAGACGGTCGATAAAATGCAGATCGTCATGCGCCAGCGTCGCGTCCTGGATGCGCAGCAGGTTAGCCTGCAGCTTATCCCCTGCCGCCTCCAGCGTATCCTGCAATTCTCGCAGCGTACCGGAGGTTTCTGACAGTAAAAGTTCGCAGCTGGAGATGGCCGCACGCCAGTCTTTATTCAGCAGCTGCGCGATGTCGTCTTTGACCTGCTGCTGCTGTTCGTCCATCAAACGCTGGGTAAGATCGATGCTGTCGAAAATCTCGGCCACCGAATATTTCAGCGGCGCGTAAACGTTGCGGTGCCAGTGGAATTCATCACCGTTTTCATCTGCAGCATCGGCGGCACGCTTAAGCTCACCCGCCACGATCGAGAGCTGCATGGAAAGACGCAGCGTGGAAAATTCGCGCTGGCGAATGTAGTAATCGGTGATGCCGATACCCAACGGCGTCAGGCGATAGATGGCGTTTCCTTCCGCCTGCTCGCTGGTAAAGCGGTTCAGCAGACGTTGACGCACCATATCGTTGATTGCGTTGTTGGCACGCACGCTAATGGTTTCGCTGGTTTGCTCAAACGCATCACTGACATGGCGGAACGCATCCACCAGTTCACCCTCGCTCATTTCGCCATCCAGCCGTTCGCCGTTCAGCGTGGCAACCGCCAGCAGGAAAGAGAGTCTGTCTACCGGCAGCGAGATGGAGAAATCGTTTTTCCTGGCCCAGGCAACCAGTTCGGGGACTGTCTGGGAAAATTCACTCATAGGTTATCCTTGCATCTGCGGCTTGTGCGCGGTGACGTGAATATAGCGGCCAAGGCTGACAAATGGCTCCTGACGGCAATACCGCGTTTCTAATTCTGTTAAGGTGTCAAAACAGTCACGCTGTTTGTGTTTTTCACGCAGATAATCATGAAACACCCTGACGCCCGTTTTCCCGACAATCTGCCAGCCAATCTCTTCCAGCCAGCCGTAAACCTGCTGCGGATCGCGCGGATAGTCCGGGGAAAGCGTGCGCTTTTTCTTTTTAGGCATCCCGACCTGCACATAGTCAAAGTTACCTGCAACCATGTTGTGCATCAGGAAGCCGTTAGCATTGTAGAACATCAGCGACAGCGTGCCGCCCGGGCGCAACATCGACCACAGGGTTTGTAAAACGCTTTGCGGATCGGCCACCCACTCCAGCACCGCATGAAACAATATCAGATCAACCTGGGTTTCCAAATGCTGTGCGATGTCCTGAGCGGCGCATTGTATAAAATGCATGTTGTCGCTCACACCTTTCTCATCTGCAGCACGCGTCGCGCGGGCGACCATTTCAGCCGAAAGATCGCAAAGCGTGACGTGATGACCGCGCTCGGCCATTTTTATCGCCGTTTGTCCTTCGCCGCCACCGGCGTCCAGCACGCGCAACGTCTGGTCGCCAAAAGTGGCCAGAATGGTGTCCAGATCCTGCCAGAGGATCGTCTGACGGAGCTGCCCCTTTGTGGTGCCATAAATGTTGCGCGAAAACTTTTCCGCGATGTCATCAAAATTGCGATCCCGCATTGGGAGAGTTCCACTCGCTAACTGCAAAACCGCTATTTTGTCACACCCGCGCGGAGAATGAACCTCTCTGGTGTAATATCACCGGTAATCACCTGCTATATGGTCAAAAAAGGAACCAAAAAGGATGCTTTTTACCCTTAAGAAATACATTGGAGGGATGATGCTTCCCCTTCCGCTGCTGCTCATCATCATCGCGCTAGGGCTGGCGCTGGTGTGGTTCAGCCGATTTCAGAAAAGTGGCAAAACGCTCATCACGTTCGGCTGGCTTGTCTTACTGCTGCTGAGCCTGCAACCGGTCGCGGATGGCCTGTTACGCCCCATTGAAGATAAGTACCCGACATGGCAGGGAAATCAGAAAGTGGAATACATCGTGGTGCTGGGCGGTGGATATACCTGGGATCCTGACTGGGCCCCCAGCTCGAATCTGATCAACAACAGCCTGCCACGGCTAAACGAAGGGATTCGCCTGTGGCAGGCGAACCCGGGATCAAAAATGATCTTCACCGGCGCCGCAGCAAAAACGAACCCGGTGAGTACGGCTGAAGCGGGTGCCAGAGTTGCGGAATCCCTCGGCGTACCGCGTTCCGCTATCATTACCCTGGACAGTCCAAAAGATACCGAAGAAGAAGCCGCTGCGGTGAAGCAGGCGATTGGCGATGTTCCATTCTTGCTGGTCACCTCCGCCTCACACCTGCCACGGGCGATGATTTTCTTTGAAAAGCAGGGCCTGCACCCGCTTCCCGCACCGGCAAACCAGATGGCCATCAATGCGCCACTTAACCCATGGGAACGCGTGATCCCCTCCCCGATGTGGCTGATGCATAGCGATCGCGTCGGCTACGAGACGCTCGGCCGCCTCTGGCAGTGGCTGAAAGGTTCCTCAGGCGAGCCAGGGCAAGAGTGACTTAGCCGCGAGATCGAAGTTTGCGCGATTGAAACGCCCGGTATTGACCAGTTGCGCGACTTCATCCCAGAGCAGGTACAACCAGCGCCGCCAGATAAACGCTTCGGCAACGGGCGCACGCTGAAGGTAGTGCCACAGTAACCCTTCTGCCGCCCCGCTGTCGCTGAGCCTGAACAACTCATATTCACGTGGGGCCCACAGCATTATTCCAGGCCCCAACATCGCCAGCAGCTGATCGCTGCGGGAGTCTTTCAGCATACTCCGCAGGGTAAAATTGCCGTGGATCAGCACGCAGTTATCATTAAAACCGTCGAACAGCGCTGGCAAGCATTCACGAGTGCGAAAAAGAATACGTTTGTCCTGCATGGTCAAACCGGTGTTATTGAACTGGTTGAGCGTTCCCCACAGCACTTCCACCCGCTGGCGATACCACAGCGGCCACAGGTTCTCCTGGGTGCTGTCGACCGGCCCCACGAGCCCACGGCTATCCTGGCGATGCCAGGCCAGCAGCGCCTCGACAATCTGGTCTTTCAGCTGCTCCCAGCGTTCCGGCGTGCGCGCGGGTGCTTCAACAGGCACGCCGCGTAAACGCTCTATCAACAGGACATCGGGGCCGGGGTGTTCCTCGTGCGTCATGACGCCGTACACGGTCGGCATTCGGACGGTACCCTCCCGCGCCAGCATCGACATTTTCCAGGCGAGCTGCCTGGCAACACCCGGCGACGTGAAACTTCGCGCCATCAGCGGCATTGGGTTTCCCTGACTGTCATACAACGACCAGAGCGCGGTATCGGCCTTTTCACTCACACACTCGACCCGGCTTAATTTCTCACCCAGCAGATGGCTAAGTTCGGCACGCAGCTGTTCCATATGAGATTCCCCCCATTAATGCTACTGCTTTTATAATGAGCGCGCAGAATGAAGATGTCACCCGGTAGAGATCAATCAGGGAAAAGAAAAGCGAAAATTGTGGCGAGAGGACATCCCTCCGAAAGGAGGGATGCAGACGGTATTAACGTAATTCGGCGCGAACGCGCTCAAGGTCTTCCGGCGTATCAACGCCCGTTCCCGGTACTTCTTTGGCAACAGCAACGTGAATTTTCTCGCCATACCAGAGCACACGAAGCTGCTCCAGCATTTCGATATGCTCCAGCGGGCTGGGTGCCCAGGTGACATAGCGGCGAATGAAACCGGCACGATAGCCGTAAATCCCCAGATGGCGCAGGAAGGAATCCCCGATGGTCTCTTTCGAGAGCGCAAAGCGGTCGCGATCCCATGGAATGGTGGCGCGGGAGAAATAGAGCGCATAGCCTTCGGCATCCATCACCACTTTCACCGCATTCGGGTTAAATGCCTCTTCAGCGTGGTGAACAGGCACCGCAAGCGTCGCCATACCCACCTGACGCTGCGCCAGGTTTTCTGCCACCTGACGGATAATAACGGCCGGGATCATCGGCTCGTCGCCCTGCACGTTCACAATGACGGTATCATCGCTGAAACCACATTTCTCAACGACTTCGGCGAGACGCTCGGTGCCGGACTGGTGATCGACGCGGGTCATGCACACTTCACCACCTGCGGCTTCAACCGCACGGGCGACGTCCGGATGATCGGTGGCAACAATCACGCGATCGGCTCCGGATTCACGGGCGCGTTCAAGGACGTGCACAATCATTGGCTTGCCGTTGATATCCACCAGCGGTTTACCCGGCAGACGCGTTGAGGCATAACGAGCAGGAATAATGACAACAAAACTCATGGTTTGCTCTCTTCTGCCACCAGGGAACGGGCTTCGTTTTCCAGCAACACTGGAATACCGTCACGCAGCGGGAAAGCCAGACTGTCCAGCTTGCAAATCAGCTCCTGTTTGTCCTGGCTGTAGTAGAGTTTGCCGTTGCACACCGGGCAGGCAATAATTTCAAGTAAACGGTGATCCATAGTTCCTCCGTATGGGTAATCGCTAAAGCTTAACACATTCCTTTTTCAGGGCGTGTCTGTTTCCCAGCCACTTCGACAGGATATAAATAACCCTTCGGGAACGCGTCCCAGCGTGACGTCGCGAGCCCCCTGCCAGAGGGCGAACTCGCTAATGGCGGACGTTAAGCCCTTCTCCAGACTCGCCGTCACCCTGACCCCCTCTTCCAGATAGAGCGCAATGACTTCAAGCGTGCCGGTTTTGCGGTGCATTTTGGCATCCATGCGCCCGACCAGCCGCCCCTTATGCAGCAGGGGTAAAACAAAATAGCCGTACTGACGCTTTGGTGCCGGGGTATAACACTCCAGCCGGTAGCTGAAATCGAACAACTGTTCGGCGCGTTTTCGGTCCCAGACCACCGGGTCGAAAGGCGACAACACTGCGCTGTGGGTTGCCTGGAGATTTCCGTCCAGCGCCTTGGGCAGCAAAGGAAGGAGATCCGCATGCAGCCACATCTCTCCCAGGGTTTCTACCGTGACGGGAATGACGCACTGTTCGCGTTGCCACATCTCCAGCAGCGGCTTCAGCGCGGGCTGGCGCAGGCGGTAATAATCTGCCAGCCATTGCGGCCGGAAAATGCCCAGACTGCGGGCGCTGTTTTCCAGCATGATGGCCTCGGCAGCCTCCTGGGTAAGCAGGTCACGTTCGTCGTCCCAGTCTGGCATCACGCGCTGGGTCAGGTCATAGACGCGCTGAAAATTACGCCGTTCAATCACCATGACCTGGCCGGAGGTGAATAACCCTTCAAGATGACGTTTGTGCGGTTTCCACTCCCACCAGCCGCTTGTGCCTTTTCGCGGATGTTCAAAATCAGCGGAACGCACTGGCCCCTTTTCCTGAATATGGCCGATCAGTTGCTCTATTTCGGCCGCGTGCTCCTGCATCCACGCCTGTCGGTATTTCCAGCCCATCTTTTCAGGGGCAAGCATGCGGTGACGCACCAGGGCAAAATCGCTGCGGGGCAGGAAACAGGCTTCGTGCGCCCAGTACTCCATGAGATCCCCTTTGCTGAGCGCCTCATCCAGCCAGTGAGAGGGATAGTGGCCCAGGCGGCTGAACAGCACCAGGTAAGGGCTACGGGCAACAATATTAATGGTGTCGATTTGCAGCAGCGACATGCGCTGGATGGCAGAGAGGATATCGGCAGGCTGTGCGCGGCGACGGGGCTTTTTGAGCAGCCCCTGCGCGGCGAGGTGTAAATGACGTGCAGCTGTAAGCGAGAGTTGCGGTAAAGACATGCGTTTTCCTGTCAGTCAAAGCGCCACCAGAACCGCGTAAGCCCTCACTGCACTAACGCAATCAGTTCCTTGAGCAAGTGTTCCGGCTGCTCGCCGCTGAGTTCAGCGTCAACCGGCAGATACCACCAGTTTTCTTTCGCAAAGGCACGGCATTTCACCGCATCTTTTTCGGTCATAATGAGCGTCTGTCCCGACGCCGTGAGCGCATCAACCTGCTCTGCCACCAGCGCCTGATGGTCAGCCAGTGGAATGCGTTTTTCAAGCCTGGCACCACACTGCTCAAGCGTTGCGAAGAAGCGCGGAGGATGACCAATCCCTGCCATTGCCACCAGCGAAGGCAGCTCAGCAACCGCCCGGCGTTCACCTGTCACCAGGTTTACCGCCAGTCCCGGCAACAGGTGCATAGGGATTTCACCCGCTTTTGCCTCACCACCGTTTACAATCACCGCATCAACGGACTTCAGACGTGAAGCGCGTTCACGCATAGGGCCGGCTGGCAGCCACCATCCGTTACCGAAACGGCGAACCCCGTCGATGACCACAATCTCTTTATCACGCGCCAGCGCGTAATGCTGCAGACCATCGTCAGTGATGATAATTTGTACCGCGTGTTCGGCAAGCAGCGCCTGCACGGCGTCGCTGCGAACCGGGGAGACTGCCACCGGCGCGCCAGTACGCTGGAAAATCAATACCGGTTCATCACCCGCTTCGGCAGTGGTGGTTTTCTCTGCCAGCAGCAGTGGGTACTGCGCCGCTTTACCGCCATACCCACGCGAGACCACACCCGGGCGGATACCGCGTTTTTGCAGCTGTTCCACGAGCCAGATCACCACCGGCGTTTTACCGTTGCCGCCCGCCGTAAGATTGCCCACAACCACAACCGGCACTGGCGCACGCCAGGCCCGCTTGATCCCCAGACGGTAAAGCAGACGAATGATGCCGCTCACCAGGCCGTAAAGCCAGGAGAGCGGCAAAAGCAGCAGCCACAGCGGGGATTCACCGGACCAGATGCGTGCAATCATTCGCCGAACTGCATCTTATGAAGCTGGGCGTATACGCCGCGGTGTTCCAGCAAAGCTGCGTGGCTTCCGCGTTCAACAATGACGCCATCCTCAACTACCACGATCTCATCCGCCTGCTCGATAGTCGACAGACGGTGTGCAATCACCAGTGAGGTACGGTTCTTTTGCAGTTCGTCCAGCGCCGACTGAATAGCGCGTTCAGATTCGGTATCCAGTGCGGACGTCGCTTCATCCAGAATCAGGATTGGGCTGTCACGCAGCAGCGCGCGCGCAATCGCAATACGCTGACGCTGACCACCGGACAGGAGCACGCCATTTTCACCAATGATGGTATCCAGACCGTTATCCATCTTGTTGATAAAGTCCATCGCATAGGCCATGCGTGCGGCATTCTCGATCTGCTCGCGGCTGTACTCGTCAGTGCGCGCATAAGCGATGTTGTTGGCGACCGTATCGTTAAACAGATGCACGTTCTGAGAAACCAGCGCAACCTGGTTACGCAGCGACTGCAGGGTGTACTCCCGCAGGTCGTGACCGTCCAGGAGAATTTCACCTTCGTTGATATCGTAGAAACGGGTGATGAGGCTGGCAATGGTGGATTTACCGGAGCCAGAACGGCCTACCAGCGCCACCGTTTTACCCGCCGGAATCGTCAGGTTGATATTGCGCAGAGCGGGCGTATCGCGGCCCGGATAGGTGAAGGTCACGTTGTGGAATTCAACATCGCCACGGGCGCGCTCAATCTCGCGTGTACCTTCGTCTTTTTCCTGCTCGGAATCCAGAATGCTGAACAATGTCTGACAAGCCGCCATCCCGCGCTGGAACTGGGCATTCACGTTAGTCAGAGATTTCAGGGGACGCATCAGGGCGATCATCGAGGAGAAGACCACGGTGATGGTACCCGCCGTCAGCGTCTCCATCACGCTTGGGAAGCTTGCCGCATAAAGGACAAACGCCAGCGCCAGTGAGGCAATCAGCTGAATGATCGGGTCAGAGATGGAAGAGGCCGAGACCATTTTCATCCCCTGCAGACGCATTTTGTTGCTGACTTTATCAAAGCGTTTGGTTTCGACGTCCTGGCCACCGAAAATTAACACCTCTTTGTGTCCTTTCAGCATCTGTTCGGCGCTGGTTGTTACCTGCCCCATCGTATTCTGCATATTTTTACTGATATTGCGGAAACGCTTGGACACAACGCGGATGGCAATGGAGACAACCGGAGCCAGAACGATCAGGATGAGCGACAGCTGCCAGCTGTAATAGAACATCATGATAAACAGGCCGATGATCGACGCCCCTTCACGCACGACGGTAATCAACGCGCTTGAGGAGGAGGACGCAACCTGCTCTGAATCGTACGTAATACGGGACAGCAGTGTCCCCGTAGATTGCTTGTCAAAGAATGAGACCGGCATGCCCATCATGTGGCTGAACAGACGACGGCGCATGGTCATAACCACTTTCCCGGATACCCAGGAGATGCAGTAGCTGGAGATATAGCTGGTGATACCACGTAAGATCATCAGCCCGATAACCACCAGCGGCATCCATAGCAACACTGAGCGATCCGTTTTACCAAAACCGTCGTCCAGTAACGGTTTAAGGAGCGATAACATAAAAGTATCGCTGGCTGCGTTGAGGATTAACGCTACACCCGCCACGATCAAGCCTGCTTTAAAAGGTGCAATCATCGGCCAGAGTCGGCGGAAGGTTTGCCACGTGGAGAGATCTTTGTCGTTATGCATTCAAAAAACCAGCATTTGTTGAAATAGCCGCATATTCTACCCGTTATCTACGGGCGCGCCAAACCACTGATGATACCAACGTGGTAAAAATTGATCCCGCAATCGCCGGATTTGCCAGCGATGTTGCGAGAATGTCACCGATATTTGCCCGGAATGGGGGGTATCTTGCCAGATATACCCCTCTTTTCGATAACGTCGGACCACATTCGCCGACGGAAACCGCCAGGCGTTATAGCGGGCTGCTGAATCCAGCGCAATGTTTCCCTCCACCCGTTGTACCAGCGCCAATGACGATGAGGTATTGCTGCCATGATGGGGAACCTGGATTAACGTCGACGTCAGATGTTGCCAGTAATGGCTAAGCATAGCCTGTTCTGCTGGCGCTTCAATGTCTCCCGTCAGCAGAATACTCTGCTCACCATCGTCCACTTTCACCACGCAGGAGCGGTTGTTTCCCCGAGCCGGGTCATTTTCCAGGGGCCAGTGGACGGTGAAGGTTAATCCCTGCCATCTCCAGCTCTGCCCACGAAAGCAGGGCCGATGCCCCGCCAGACGTAATGGACTTCTTACCCACATCTCCGGCCATGCTTTTTGCAGCGATGCGAGACCTCCTGCATGGTCAAGATGTTCATGGCTGAGAATCACGCCATCTGGCCGCAGATGGTGCCAGCGCAGCCAGGGGATAATTAACCGCTGTGCGCTATCTCCCCCTGGCCAGGCGAGCCCGGTATCATAGAGAATCGCTTTTCCCTGCCGTTCGATGACCATGGCCAGCCCCTGCCCCACATCCAGCATATGTAGCGTCCAGGCATCACTTTTAGCCGTTCGCCAGAGGGGAAATGCCAGCAACAGGCTCCCAGCCAGACACACGGCGGGAACGGTTTTCCAGGCTCGCAAACGCCAGCCGATGATGATAAGCCAGGGCAGTAGCGTCATGTACTGCCAGCGCTGATCCACACTCTGCCAGCCGTCTGGCAAGCGCATCAGTAGCCAGAACAGCCCGGCAAGGGACTTATCGGCTGCAAACCAGATGGCACTTTCCATTCCCCCCAGCGGTAACAGATGGAGCAACATACCGAGTAAAATCAGCGGTACGCTGACAAACGTCACTATCGGCACGGCAAAGAGATTGGCGACCAGAGAGGAGATACTGAAGCCGTGGAAAATCAGCACCTGTAACGGCATGAGCAACACCAGCATGCCGACCTGCAGATAGATCAGATTAAGTAGTGGCCGTATGCGTCGGGCCCACTGCCAGCGAGGAAGAGGCAGCCACTGAAACCAGAAAATCAGCGCCGCGACGGCAAATGCGGACAGGAGCAGACTCTCAGAAAGTATGGCTAAGGGATCGCTTATCAGGATCGCCGCGACACAGCAACACCATACCTGCCACGGCGACCATTGGCGGGAACCGATTCGCAGCGCCGCCAGCACGGCAAGTGCGATGACCGTTCGTAGTGCAGGAGGTTGCAGACCGGTAAGCCAGGCGTAGAAAGCGGCGAAGAACAACCCGGCCAGGAGTGGCATTTGCCAGTGGACCCGGTGGCTGGGGAATATAAACTGGATCGCACGCGCGAGTAACCAGACGAGGGATGCCGCCAGCGTGATATGCAGGCCCGAAATCGCCATCAGATGCAGTGTGCCGGTTTCACGCATCAGGTCTTTTATTTCTCGGGGGACATCCAGACGCTCTCCCATCCCCAGCCCGAGGATAACCGCTCCCCAGCGATAATCAGAAAGTCGGTTTTGCAGCGACATCAGGTATTGCGATCGCAGGCTGCAGTGTCCATCAACAAGTTCCGCATGGGTGAAGCGCCCGCTCAGCGTTTGGTGTCGGGCAATGGCGCTGCGTTGGGGATCATAGCCTCCGTCGTTCAGCTCGCCGTGTGCAGGTCTTAGCCTGAGCATCATCGCCCAACGCTGGCCAGCACATGCTCTCTGTGGCAAATAATTGCCATACAGCGTTACGCCAGTGGACGCCCACCAACGCCGGCCGTTTACGGTACGAATCTTTCCCTGATGCTGAGTTGCACCATCAGTGGCGGTGATCTCTACCTCGGCCTGCACGGCTCTCGTGGTTAAATGCTGCATCGGCCAGACGCTCTCCTGCGCGGCCAGAAGGCCCCACGCGCAAAATAACAGCGCGGTCCCCACATACTTCAGGCGCACGTTTTGGCATGTGCCCAGCACCACCCCGCCCGCCAGCATTATCCAGACGGTATAGCGTGATGGCAGTTCAGGTAACCAGAGTAACGGGGCTATCGCCAGAATGGCGCAGATACATAAAGCGGGAATTCCCATTGCTACCTCCCTGTTTCAGGGGGCAGTATGCTCGTGGGTGATGCGGCTCGTCAGTTGTGAAGAAAAGGATTTACAGCAAGCGCAGCAAGGTTTTTAACAGGTTGCAGAAAACGCAGCGGGAAATGCGGGGTGCCTTCCAGAAGAAAACGACAGGAACAAAAAAAGCACCCGCAGGTGCTTTCTTTCGAACCCAGTTTAACCGGCTGGCTAAACTCAGTTGCCGTAAATATTGGCGCGATCGCGCAGTTCTTTACCCGGTTTAAAGTGTGGAACGTACTTACCTTCCAGCTCGACTTTATCACCCGTTTTCGGGTTACGCCCGGTGCGTGGAGCACGATAGTGCAGAGAAAAACTACCGAAACCGCGGATTTCAATGCGCTCGCCCTGGGCAAGAGTGGAGGCCATATGCTCCAGCATCTCTTTTACGGCATCTTCCACTGCCTTGGCAGGGATATGCGGTTGCTGACTGGCAAGTCTTTCAATCAATTCTGACTTGGTCATGATTCCTCCGGTTCCTTTCAAACCAATTAGCTGAACAGCTCATTAAACAAGGGCGGCCGTAGCCACCCTTTGTTATTGATTACAGGACGGATCCTGTAATCTGTCAAGTTTGCTCTTCATCCTTCACGCTGTAAATGCGTTACAGCTCAAATGATGCTGAGAACCTGATATTACTCGCCTTTAGCTGCTTTGAAAGCTTCAGCCATTGCGTTGTTAGAGAAGTTTGCATCTTCCTGTTTGTTAACAGTTGCGATTGCATCTTTCTCATCAGCTTCGTCTTTAGCACGAACAGACAGGCTGATTGCACGGTTCTTACGGTCAACACCGGTGAACTTAGCTTCAACGTCGTCGCCTACGTTCAGAACCAGAGTGGCATCTTCAACGCGGTCACGGGAAGCTTCAGAAGCGCGCAGGTAACCTTCAACGCCGTCAGCCAGCTCTACGGTTGCGCCTTTAGCGTCAACTGCAGTTACTTTACCGTTTACGATTGCGCCTTTCTTGTTCAGTGCAACCCAGTTGTTGAACGGATCTTCTGCGAGCTGTTTAACGCCCAGAGAGATACGCTCACGCTCTGCGTCAACCTGCAGAACAACTGCAGCGATTTCGTCGCCTTTTTTGTATTCACGAACTGCTTCTTCGCCTGCAACGTTCCAGGAGATGTCAGACAGGTGAACCAGGCCATCGATGCCGCCGTCCAGGCCGATGAAGATACCGAAGTCAGTGATAGACTTGATTTTACCTTCAACACGGTCGCCCTTGTTGTGGGTTTCCGCGAACTGCTGCCATGGGTTGTTTTTGCACTGTTTCAGGCCCAGGGAGATACGACGACGTTCTTCGTCGATATCCAGAACCATCACTTCCACTACATCACCAACGTTAACAACTTTGGATGGGTGGATGTTTTTGTTGGTCCAGTCCATTTCGGAAACGTGCACCAGGCCTTCAACGCCTTCTTCGATTTCAACGAAGCAGCCGTAGTCGGTCAGGTTGGTTACGCGACCAGTCAGTTTAGTACCTTCTGGGTAACGCTTAGCGATAGCTACCCATGGATCTTCGCCCAGCTGTTTCAGGCCGAGGGATACACGAGTACGCTCGCGGTCGAACTTCAGCACTTTAACAGTGATTTCGTCGCCCACGTTCACGATTTCGCTTGGGTGCTTAACGCGTTTCCACGCCATGTCGGTGATGTGCAGCAGGCCATCAACGCCGCCCAGGTCAACGAATGCGCCGTAGTCAGTGAGGTTCTTAACGATACCTTTGACTTCCATGCCTTCCTGCAGGTTTTCCAGCAGCTGATCGCGTTCTGCGCTGTTTTCGGATTCGATAACGGCACGACGGGATACAACAACGTTGTTACGCTTCTGGTCCAGCTTGATGACTTTGAACTCAAGCTCTTTGCCTTCCAGGTGCAGGGTGTCACGGACTGGACGAACGTCTACCAGAGAACCTGGCAGGAACGCACGAATACCATTCAGCTCAACAGTGAAGCCACCTTTAACTTTGCCGTTGATAACACCGACCACAGTTTCAGCTTCTTCGTAAGCTTTTTCCAGGGTGATCCATGCTTCGTGACGTTTAGCTTTCTCACGAGAAAGCAGGGTTTCACCGAAGCCGTCTTCTACTGCGTCCAGCGCAACGTCAACTTCGTCACCAACCTGGATTTCCAGCTCGCCCTGGGCGTTTTTGAACTGCTCTGCCGGGATGGCGGACTCAGATTTCAGACCGGCGTCAACCAGTACTACGTCTTTGTCGATAGCAACAACAACACCACGAACGATGGAACCCGGACGGGTTTCGATTTCTTTTAAGGATTCTTCAAACAGTTGAGCAAAAGATTCAGTCATGTTTAATCTTCAGGTTAATATTAACGTCCACCTGGCTCCGTGCCGGATGGGGTTGTTTCACATACCCGCCGTCAATCCATTGCAGCGGGGGTACTGCTAAATCGGTCGCGTTTACGCGAGTGCCAGTTTTTGGCGCGCATATTGTAGCGCTTTTTCAATCACTTGCTCAATAGTTAAACTGGTTGAATCCAGAACTAATGCATCTTCTGCAGGAACAAGTGGCGCGACAGCGCGGTTACGATCGCGATCATCGCGCTCTTTTATCTCGGATAAAAGGCGATCAAAGTTAACACTAAACCCCTTCTCCTGCAACTGAAGCATGCGGCGTTGAGCACGTTCTTCTGAAGAGGCGTCAAGGAAAATTTTTACAGGCGCATCAGGGAATACCACGGTGCCCATATCGCGTCCGTCGGCGATCAACCCCGGGGCTTCGCGGAACGCACGCTGGCGACGTAACAGCGCCTCGCGCACACGCGGGAAGGCCGCAACCTGGGAGGCCGCATTCGCCACTTCCTGCGTACGGATTTCACCGCTCACGTCTTCCCCTTCAAGGATCACTTCCAGGTTGCCATCGGTAGACACAAAACGGACATCCAGGTGCGCAGCCAGCGGTACCAGCGCTTCTTCAGAGGCGACATCGACATGATGATGCAGCGCAGCCAGCGCCAGCACGCGATAGATTGCGCCCGAATCTAAAAGATGCCATTGCAATGCTTCCGCCATCGCTTTGCACAGGGTACCTTTCCCTGCGCCACTCGGCCCATCAATGGTGATTACCGGGGCAACTGCCGTCATCTTTTTCTCCTTAAATAAGGCATACCGTTAACATAAACGCCGCGCATTATACGCGCCAACGTGCGCAACTGTTACCTTTGCGTGCAAATTACGGAATGATTGAAGCAGAGTGTAGAAGAAATGAGCGGAAGTGTTCGTCAGGAAGCGTAAGGAAATGCCGCATCGAAGGATGCGGCATAACGCTATCAGGCCAGCGTACTGATGCGCGCCAGCTGCTCGAAGTAGTCCGGGAAGGTTTTCGCCGTACATTTCGGGTCAAGAATGGTCACAGGCGTGTCGGACAGCGCCACCAGCGAGAAGCACATCGCCATACGGTGATCGTTGTAGGTGCCAATTTCTGCGAACTGCAGTTTTGCCGGAGGGGTGACGCGAATGTAGTCTTCGCCCTCTTCCACCTCAGCGCCCACTTTACGCAGCTCGGTCGCCATCGCGTACAGACGGTCAGTCTCTTTCACGCGCCAGTTGTAGATGTTACGCAGCGTGGTGGTGCCTTTGGCAAACAGCGCAGCCGTGGCAATGGTCATCGCCGCATCCGGAATGTGGTTCATGTCCATATCAATGGCATTCAGCTCGCCGCGGGTACAGGAGATGAAGTCATCGCCCCAGGTGACAGTGGCGCCCATTTTCTCCAGCACGTCGGCAAAACGGATGTCGCCCTGCACGCTGTTGCGGCCAATACCGGTCACCTTCACGGTGCCGCCTTTGATCGCGCCCGCAGCCAGGAAGTAAGAGGCCGATGACGCATCGCCTTCAACCAGGTAATTGCCCGGAGACTGATACTGCTGCGCCCCACGCACCACAAAACGCTGATAAGACTGGTTTTCCACCTCAACGCCGAAGGTTTTCATCAGGTGCAGTGTGATATCAATGTACGGTCTGGAGACCAGCTCACCTTTAATCGTGATAACCGTATCCTGCGGTGCCAGCGGCGCGGTCATCAGCAGGGCCGTCAGGAACTGGCTGGAAACGCTACCGTCCACCTCGACGTCACCGCCGCTAAAGCCCCCGCGCAGACGCAGTGGCGGATAATTTTCCTGCTCAAGATACTCAATCTGCGCGCCACCCTGATGCAGGGCATCGACCAGATGGCCGATCGGACGCTCTTTCATGCGCGGCTCGCCGGTCAGCACGATGTTATTGCTGCCCAGACACAGCGCCGCCGCCAATGGACGCATCGCGGTACCCGCGTTGCCCAGAAATAGCTCGAGCTCTTCACCCGAACGCAGCGCGCCGCCGTTGCCGGTCATTTCACAGCGGGTACGATCGTCAGAGAGAGTGTAATGAACACCCAACGCTTTCAGCGCATTGAGCATGTGGCGTACGTCATCGCTGTCCAGCAGGTTTGTAAGGACGGTGGTGCCGTTTGCCAGAGCTGCCAGCAGCAGAGCGCGGTTCGAGACACTTTTTGAACCAGGCAGATTGATGGTGCCATCTACCCGCGCGATAGGTTGTAACGTCAGGGATTCCATGAAACTTAACTCTCAACTCAACATAATAAAAACCCCGCAGCAGGGCTACGGGGGTGGAAACAGCGCGATTAACCGTGGCGACGTTCGAAGTCGATCATGAAATCGGTCAGAGCTTTAACCCCTTCCAGCGGCATCGCGTTATAAATAGAGGCGCGCATCCCCCCCACCACACGGTGGCCTTTCAGCGCATGCAGACCTGCCGCGAAGGACTCTTTCAGGAACACGTTGTCCAGGTTGCTGTCTGCCAGCTGGAACGGCACGTTCATGCGGGAGCGGTTAGCTTTCGCCACATCGTTACGGTAGAAATCGCTTTTGTCGATCACGCCGTACAGCAGTTCAGCTTTCTGCTGATTGACCTTGTCCATCTGCGCCACACCGCCGTTTTGCTTCAGCCATTTGAAGACCAGGCCCGAGAGGTACCAGGCAAACGTCGGTGGCGTGTTGAACATGGAGTCGTTATCGTTCAGCACGGTGTAGTCGAGAATCGACGGGCAAGACTTATGCGCTTTACCCAGCAGATCTTCACGTACAATGACGATTGTCAGGCCCGCAGGACCGATATTTTTCTGTGCGCCTGCATAGATAACGCCGTAGCGGCTGACATCAATCGGGGCAGAAAGAATGGTGGAGGAGAAGTCGGCGGCAACCACAACATCGCTGGCGAAGTTTGGCGTCTCGTCGATGGCAATCCCGTCGATAGTTTCGTTCGGGCAGTAGTGGAGATAGGCTGCGTTATCAGAAAGCTGCCATTCGCTCATGGGCTTCACGGCGCGCAGACCGTCAACGGTCACTTTGGCGTCGATAACGTTCGGCGTGCAGTATTTGTGCGCTTCTTTAACGGCACTTGCCGCCCAGTAGCCCGCATCAACGTAGTCAGCCGTCGTTTTATCGCCAAGGATATTCAGCGGTACGCCAGCAAACTGGCCGCGTCCGCCGCCGTGACAGAACAATACTTTGTAGTTCGAGGGAATATTCAGCAGATCGCGAAAATCCTTTTCTGCCTCTTCCGCCACCTGAATAAACTCTTTACCACGGTGGCTGATTTCCATCACCGACGTACCGAGACCGTTCCAGTCACAAAGTTCCTGTTGAGCCTGTTTAAGCACGTCTGCCGGTAACATCGCCGGACCTGAACTGAAATTAAAGACTTGAGCCATTTCCCCTCACCACGCTAAAAGCCATAAGTTATAACTGTGGATATCGGTTTTATCATTCAGTGACACGCGCCGCAATGTCTAAAACTTATGACCCGTGAAATGTGGCTCACATCACACAAAACAATCTGCCGCCTCGCCAGGACAAAACCGACAAAATGGCTGTCAGGTGATCCGTTTAGCCCGGCTAACCTTCGTCCATTCTGGATTCGTACAGCGAGGGCATAATTGATGATCGCCTGCCTTCATAACCACCACATGGCTGCATTTTATACAGGCATACTCGCCCGTATCGGGGACGGTTTTGTATCGCTCAATGAGCATATCCGGCAGGATGCATAACCCCGGCTTCACCTCGTCATCATGATAGTAATACACGCTGATTTGACCGTTCGTTTCCATAATGGCCAGACGCACCTGTCCGAGTTGTTCGACGCTGTTCAGACGCAATTCCATAAAAAATTCGAACTCGGTCATATTGGCACTTTGCACATTTTCCCAGGCCAACTGTCCGTCTTCGACAATCACAACAGGCTTCCCTTCCAGCAGATCTTCCAGCTTTTCGCTCTTCGACATCAGCCACATCACAAGGCGGTACAGCAGCGCCAGCGAGACAAAGACGATAAAGACCGGCACCATCGGCACATCGTCATAAAAGGCGACATCCCCCGCCGCTGACCCCAGCGTGAGGATGATTAACACCTCAAAAAGCGACATCTGCCGCACACCGCGACGGCCCGTAATCTTGAGAAACAGAAAGACAAGAACGAAGGTATACAGGCTCCGCAAAGCCACTTCGCCTAAAAACTCGGGGGGAACTTTGTCAAACGCCATCCGCTGGAGATCAAATGCTTTCATTTTTCTATGCCTTAACAGTCAGTTACTGCCACTAAGCATAGCCCAGCCTTTTATTTTCGCCGAAGATAGCACCCGTCACGCAAAACCCGTATCATTGCGCGCTTTACGTACGATAAAAGTGAACGCCATGACTCAAACGTTTATCCCCGGCAAAGACGCCGCTCTGGAAGATTCCATCGCTCGCTTCCAGCAGAAACTGACCGACCTGGGTTTTAACATCGAAGAAGCCTCCTGGCTCAATCCGGTGCCCCATGTCTGGTCCGTCCATATTCGCGACAAAGAGTGTGCCCTGTGCTTTACCAACGGGAAAGGCGCGACTAAAAAAGCGGCACTGGCCTCCGCGCTGGGTGAGTATTTTGAGCGTCTGTCCACCAACTATTTCTTCGCTGACTTCTGGTTGGGCGAAACCATCGCTAACGGCCCATTCGTTCACTATCCGAACGAAAAATGGTTCCCGCTGACCGAAGACGATGAACTGCCGGAAGGTATTCTCGACGCCCGCCTGCGTGCGTTCTACGATCCAGAAAACGAACTGACCGCCAGCATGCTGATCGATCTGCAGTCTGGTAACGAAGATCGTGGTATCTGCGCCCTGCCGTTCACCCGCCAGTCTGACGAGCAGACCGTGTATATTCCGATGAACATCGTCGGCAACCTGTATGTGTCTAACGGCATGTCCGCCGGTAACACCCGCAACGAAGCGCGCGTTCAGGGCTTGTCAGAAGTGTTCGAGCGTCACATTAAAAACCGCATTATTGCCGAATCTATCAGCCTGCCTGAAATTCCGGCCGACGTGCTGGCGCGTTATCCGGGCGTGGTGGAGTCCATCGCCAAACTCGAAGCGGAAGGTTTCCCAATCTTCGCCTACGATGGCTCACTGGGCGGTAAATATCCGGTGATCTGCGTGGTGCTGTTTAACCCAGAAAACGGCACCTGCTTCGCCTCCTTCGGCGCGCACCCTGACTTCGGCGTGGCGCTGGAGCGTACCGTCACCGAACTGCTGCAGGGCCGTAGCCTGAAAGATCTCGACGTCTTCACACCGCCAACCTTTGACGATGAAGAAGTGGCGGAGCATACCAACCTCGAAACCCACTTCATCGATTCCAGCGGCCTGATCTCCTGGGATATGTTTAAGCAGGACGCAGACTATCCGTTCGTAGACTGGAGCTTTGCCGGCACCACGGAAGAAGAGTTCGCCACGCTGATGGCCATCTTTAACGCCGAAGATCAGGAAGTCTACATTGCCGACTACGAACACCTGGGCGTTTACGCATGCCGCATCATTGTGCCGGGCATGTCCGACATCTACCCTGCTGAAGATCTGTGGCTGGCGAACAACAGCATGGGCGCGCACCTGCGCGAAACCCTGCTTGCTCTGCCAGGCAGCGAGTGGGAAAAAGAGGATTATCTGAACCTGATCGCCCAACTGGACGAAGAAGGTCACGATGATTTCACTCGCGTGCGTGAACTGCTGGGCCTGGCGACGGGTAAAGACAACGGCTGGTATACCCTGCGTATCGGGGAGCTGAAAGCGATGCTGGCGCTGGCTGGCGGCGATCTGGATCAGGCCCTGGCCTGGACGGAATGGACGATGGAATTCAACCAGTCGGTCTTCTCTGCCGAGCGCACCAACTATTACCGTTGCCTGCAAACCCTGCTGCTGCTTTCGCAGGAAGAGGATCGTGAGCCACTGCAATACCTGAACGCTTTCGTGCGTATGTACGGTGCTGAAGCGGTTGAAGCCGCCAGCGCGGCGCTCAGCGGTGAAGAGCCATTCTACGGTCTGCAGGCCGTGGACAGCGATCTGAAAGCCTTCCCGGCGCACCAGTCGCTGCTCAAGGCCTATGAAAAGCTGCAGAAAGCAAAAGCCGCTTACTGGTCAAAATAAGCGCATATAACATTAGCAGCAGTAGGCGTATTCAATCGTCTGGGCTATATTACGGGGCAATTTCATTGCCCCGTTTTTTATTTTTTTCGGTAATGATTGCTGATTGTAATAATAAAGTTAAACATGGGTAAATATAATAATCTTTACCCGGGCTTTATTGTTACTTTTTATGGTAAATACTCCATATTAATTAACTGTTTCGGAGGGGGCCGAACGAAATAATTCAACTCTTTTCATAACTTTTAAAATTTATTTTTATACGGATAATCAATTACTTACTCCGCATTTGCTGTAAAACTATACACACTGCGGGCCTATAAGCCAGGCGAGATATGATCTATATCAATTTCTCTTCTATAATGCTTTGTTAGTATCTCGTCGCCGACTTAATAAAGAGAGAGTTAGTGTGAAAGCTGACAACCCTTTTGATCTTTTACTCCCCGCCGCGATGGCAAAAGTTGCCGAAGAAGCGGGTGTCTATAAAGCAACGAAACACCCGATGAAGACGTTCTATCTGGCGATTACTGCTGGTGTGTTCATCTCAATCGCTTTCGTCTTCTACATCACTGCCACTACCGGTACTGCTGCCATGCCTTTCGGCATAGCCAAACTGATTGGCGGCATTTGCTTCTCACTGGGTCTGATTCTTTGCGTCATCTGCGGTGCCGACCTCTTCACCTCAACGGTGCTGATTGTCGTGGCAAAAGCCAGCGGAAGAATTACCTGGGGTCAACTGGCGCGCAACTGGCTTAACGTCTACGTTGGCAACCTGATTGGCTGTCTGCTCTTTGTTCTGTTGATGTGGCTTTCTGGCGAGTACATGACCGCCAACGGCGGCTGGGGGCTTAACGTCCTGCAAACCGCCGACCACAAAATGCACCACACATTTATCGAAGCCGTTGCTCTCGGCATCCTTGCAAACCTGATGGTCTGCCTGGCGGTCTGGATGAGCTATTCTGGTCGTAGCCTGATGGATAAAGCCATGATTATGGTTCTGCCGGTTGCGATGTTTGTTGCCAGCGGCTTTGAGCACAGTATTGCGAATATGTTCATGATCCCGATGGGGATTGTTATCCGCAACTTTGCAAGCCCGGAGTTCTGGACCGCAATTGGTTCATCCCCGGAAAGTTTCTCTCACCTGACTATTATGAATTTCATTACTGATAACCTGATCCCCGTCACTATCGGGAACATTATCGGTGGGGGTCTGTTAGTTGGGTTGACATACTGGGTCATTTACCTGCGTGGCGACGACCATCATTGATGGTTATCTCAGGCAGTAAATAAAAAATCCACTTAAGAAGGTAGGTGTTACATGTCCGAGCTTAATGAAAAGTTAGCCACAGCCTGGGAAGGTTTTGCGAAAGGTGACTGGCAGAATGAAGTCAACGTCCGTGACTTCATTCAGAAAAACTATACCCCGTATGAAGGTGACGAATCCTTCCTGGCTGGCGCAACTGACGCGACCACCAAGCTGTGGGACAGCGTAATGGAAGGCGTTAAACTGGAAAACCGCACTCACGCGCCAGTTGATTTTGACACCTCCGTTGCTTCCACCATCACTTCTCACGATGCTGGCTATATCAACAAAGCCCTTGAGAAAATCGTTGGTCTGCAAACTGAAGCACCACTGAAACGCGCAATCATCCCGTTCGGTGGTATCAAAATGGTTGAAGGTTCCTGCAAAGCGTATAACCGCGAGCTGGACCCAATGCTGAAAAAAATCTTTACCGAATACCGTAAAACCCACAACCAGGGTGTATTCGATGTTTACACCAAAGACATTCTGAACTGCCGTAAATCTGGCGTTCTGACTGGTCTGCCAGATGCGTATGGCCGTGGCCGTATCATTGGTGACTACCGTCGCGTTGCGCTGTACGGTATCGACTTCCTGATGAAAGACAAATACGCGCAGTTTGTTTCCCTGCAGTCTGACCTGGAAAACGGCGTAAACCTGGAAGCGACTATCCGTCTGCGTGAAGAAATTGCTGAACAGCACCGTGCGCTGGGTCAGATCAAAGAGATGGCAGCGAAATATGGCTGCGATATCTCTGGTCCTGCAACCAACGCCCAGGAAGCTATCCAGTGGACCTACTTCGGCTACCTGGCCGCTGTTAAGTCTCAGAATGGTGCAGCAATGTCCTTCGGCCGCGTATCCACCTTCCTGGATGCGTACATCGAACGTGACCTGAAAGCAGGTAAAATCACCGAGCAAGACGCTCAGGAAATGATTGACCACCTGGTCATGAAACTGCGTATGGTTCGCTTCCTGCGTACCCCAGAATACGATGAACTGTTCTCTGGTGACCCAATCTGGGCAACCGAATCTATCGGTGGTATGGGCGTTGACGGCCGTACACTGGTCACCAAAAACAGCTTCCGCTTCCTGAACACCCTGTACACCATGGGTCCTTCTCCGGAGCCGAACATCACCGTTCTGTGGTCTGAAAAACTGCCTCTGAACTTCAAGAAATTCGCCGCTAAAGTGTCCATCGACACCTCTTCTCTGCAGTACGAGAACGATGACCTGATGCGTCCGGACTTCAACAACGACGATTACGCTATCGCTTGCTGCGTAAGCCCAATGGTTGTTGGTAAACAAATGCAGTTCTTCGGTGCGCGTGCAAACCTGGCGAAAACCATGCTGTACGCCATCAACGGCGGCGTTGATGAAAAACTGAAAATGCAGGTGGGTCCTAAGTCTGAGCCAATCAAAGGCGACGTTCTGAACTTCGACGAAGTGATGGAGCGTATGGATCACTTCATGGACTGGCTGGCTAAACAGTACGTCACTGCGCTGAACGTTATCCACTACATGCACGACAAGTACAGCTACGAAGCCTCTCTGATGGCGCTGCACGACCGTGACGTTATCCGCACCATGGCGTGTGGTATCGCAGGTCTGTCCGTTGCTGCTGACTCCCTGTCTGCAATCAAATACGCGAAAGTTAAACCAATTCGTGACGAAGACGGCCTGGCTGTAGACTTCGAAATCGAAGGCGAGTATCCGCAGTTTGGTAACAACGACGCTCGCGTTGATGACATGGCGGTTGACCTGGTAGAACGTTTCATGAAGAAAATTCAGAAACTGACTACCTACCGTAACGCTATCCCGACTCAGTCTGTTCTGACCATCACTTCTAACGTTGTGTATGGTAAGAAAACCGGTAACACCCCAGACGGTCGTCGTGCTGGCGCGCCATTCGGACCAGGTGCTAACCCAATGCACGGTCGTGACCAGAAAGGTGCGGTAGCCTCTCTGACCTCCGTTGCTAAACTGCCGTTTGCCTACGCGAAAGATGGTATCTCTTATACCTTCTCCATCGTGCCAAACGCGCTGGGTAAAGACGACGAAGTGCGTAAAACTAACCTCGCGGGTCTGATGGATGGTTACTTCCACCACGAAGCGTCCATCGAAGGTGGTCAGCACCTGAACGTGAACGTAATGAACCGTGAAATGCTGCTCGATGCGATGGAACATCCTGAGAAATATCCTCAGCTGACCATCCGTGTATCTGGCTACGCAGTACGTTTTAACTCCCTGACTAAAGAACAGCAGCAGGACGTTATCACCCGTACTTTCACTCAGTCCATGTAAGTGGAATTGACTGAAATCACGCGTTAAAAGGCGTACAATAAAGGCTCCACGCAAGTGGGGCCTTTTTAACACCCTCGCTTCATCAGTCTCTTTTGTCCGCTATCTATACTGAATGGATAACAGCCAAAACAGACTCGACATAGCCTTTGAGCTGTGCAACTACATAGGCCCCCGGATGGGCCAAATTCGGAGATCTCACCGCAATGTCAACTATTGGTCGCATTCACTCCTTTGAATCCTGTGGCACCGTCGATGGCCCGGGTATCCGCTTTATTACCTTCTTCCAGGGCTGCCTGATGCGCTGCCTGTACTGCCACAACCGCGACACGTGGGACACTCATGGTGGGAAAGAAGTCACCGTGGAAGATCTGATGAAAGAGGTGGTGACCTATCGCCACTTTATGAACGCGTCCGGCGGCGGCGTGACCGCATCCGGCGGCGAAGCCATTCTTCAGGCTGAATTTGTCCGCGACTGGTTCCGCGCCTGCCGCAAGGAAGGCATTCACACCTGTCTCGATACCAACGGCTTCGTGCGCCGCTACGATCCGGTTATTGATGAACTGCTCGAAGTGACCGATCTGGTGATGCTCGATCTCAAACAGATGAATGATGAGATCCACCAGAATCTGGTTGGCGTTTCCAACCACCGTACGCTGGAATTTGCGAAATACATTGCCGACAAAGGCATCAAAACCTGGATCCGCTATGTTGTTGTTCCCGGCTGGTCAGATGATGACGACTCTGCGCACCGCCTGGGGGAATTTACCCGCGACATGGGCAACGTCGAGAAAATTGAGCTTCTGCCCTATCACGAACTCGGCAAACATAAATGGGTGGCGATGGGTGAAGAGTACAAACTTGATGGCGTGAAGCCACCGAAAAAAGAGACGATGGAGCGCGTGAAAGGTATTCTTGAGCAGTATGGCCACAAGGTCATGTATTAAAGAAAAGGCCCGGTGAGAACCGGGCCTTTTTAAATTCTATTTAAAGACGCCGTTAATAACGGAAGTCACAATCGCCGTACTCAGCGCAATTAAGACCAGATCGTCACCCACCACGCGCCATTCATAACCTGGGTAGGATGGAAGCTGGCCGAGCATAGAGGCTGGCACGGTTTTCTTCGCAATACCCGGAGGAAGCGGTTTACCGCGGGCCAGGTTTTTCGCAATACCCGGAGGCAGAGACTCATAGCCCGTTAAGCCGTAATTCAGTGCCAGGTGACGGGCATGATCGAAGCTCACGCGCGCGTCAACATCATTGCCGACATCTTTGCTGCTTTTAAAGCTCTTATCAGATTTCCCTGGGTTATCCTGACCGCTATTTTGCTTATTACCATGGTTACCAGAGTTCCCGTTACCATGATTGCCGCCATTACCTTGTCCGCCACCGTTGCCGTGACCACCGCCATTCCCGTTTCCTGGATTAGCCATGACCGGAGCCGCTGCAAACGTTAAAGACAACACTACGGCAAGTGCGGTAGTGGAAAAACGACGTTTAGACATGATTGTTGCCTTTTAGTGGTAGAACTCATTTGAATTATCGCCGGGCGGGGAAAACAAACAATACGTAAAAGTCTTATATATGACAGGGACAAAAAAGCCTGTCATTGACAGGCTTTTATTTAATCAGGCGTGCGCCACAGGCGTTGGATGCTCGCCTGCTTTGCGCAGCAGCATTAAGAGATAAATAAACGACACGCTGGCGATCATGATAAACAGCAAATTGTCAGAATAACTCTGCATCAGCATCGCGGTAAATGTTGGTCCCAGCAGGCTGCCGATGGTATAGCTTAATAACAGCGCCTGGTTCATCGCCACCAGCTGGTGATGTTCAACTTTCTCACAGGCCCACGCCATCGCGACCGGATAAAGCGTGAACCCCGCTGCCCCAAGGATAAACAGCGCTGGGGCCATCGCGGCGTTGCTGAGCATAGCAAGACAGCCCATGATCACCACAAAGACCTGAACGCGCAGCACCAGCAGGCGACCGAAGCGATCGGCCAGGCGGCCAATCGGCCACTGGCCGACAATCCCCGCGCTCACCATGACCGCCATCCAGAAACCAATCCCGGCATCGCTGACACCCTGATGGTTCAGGTAGAGCGGCATAAGACCATAGAGCGAGCCCAGAACAATCCCCGAGATAATGCAGCCATTCACTCCCAGACGCGCCTGGCGCAGCCTCAGCATCGGCCAGATGTGGGTCGCTTCCTGATGCTCACTTTTCTGGTTAACGATACGCGTAAAGAGCAGCGGCAGGATCGCCGCCAGCACCATACCGGTTACCCATGGCAGCACGCTCATCAGGTCCGTTGGCAGTTTGCTGACCATCAGTTGTCCCAGCACGGTGCCCACATAGTAAACCATCATATAGGCTGCCAGCAGGCGCCCGCGGTTACGTGACGTGCCGCTGCACATCAGCGCACTTTCAACAACCACCCAAATCATCGCGCAACCGACACCGGCGATAAAGCGCCACGCCATCCAGCTCCAGAAGCCGACCATCAGACCCAATCCGGCACACCCGGCGGCGAAAATCAGCGAAGCCAGATAATAGCTGCGATTAAAGCCAAAGCGTTTAATCAGGCTACCGGTTAATAATGTGCCCAGCAGGTTCCCGGTGAAAAAGGACGAGCTAACCATACCCACCTGCCAGGTCGGTAAGTTTTCATGGGCGAGCCACAGCGGGACGAGCGTATTCAACACTGCGATCGCCAGGGTCAGCAGAAGCAGGCCACAGAGCAACAGTAGCACTGGCCGGGTATAGGTGGTCATGGATTAAAAACCGTGAGGAAGTTCAGATTTCGTGCGCATCATGCCACTGGCAAAAACAAAGTCAATCCACTGATTTAGCCGGCTCGCACGATATGTTCCCTGTCGATTTAAAAAACTTATCCTGCTAATGCAGTGCCTGCTATAGATATTAATTATGTCTCTGTTTTTATTTATTAATGGTAGAAATTAAAACAAAACGACAGTCGAAAAATTTCATGAATGAAAAAAGAAAAGCCGGGCGCTATGTCCCGGCTTTTTATAACAAAAAATAAGATTAGCTGGCGATGGCCATACCGACCGTCATATGCAGACCATAAAAGACGCCACGACCAATCAACTCCCCTGCCAGCACCAGCACAAAGGCCAGTGATAACAACGGCAGAGCAGGCTGGTAGCCTTTTAGCTGAGGCGCGATCCAGAATACCAACGCCGCTACCAGCAGCACGATACGCCAGGCCATCAGAGAACCGTAATCCGGCACCAGCGCAGAGGCCTGCTGAATGGAGCTATGAATGGTGGCCAGCTCAGCACCCTGCATCAGAGCAACGATTGCACTCACCACCAGCGCCAGCAGCGATACGGCTGGCAGCAAACGCATGGCCCAGCCGTCTACCCCCGCCACGCGCAACAGCAGATAGCCGAGCAGCGGCCCGCCGATAAACATCGTCAGGAAGAAGCTCATTGGCGTCCAGACGCTGTACCAGGTAGGGACGGTATCAATGGTGTTATAGACACGCACCATCATCCACACAAACACCACGCCCAGCACCATGGTCACGATCAGCCAGAGGCTACGCAGACCTGCAGGCAATTTTTTAAGCGCTGCCAGCAACCAGCCCAGCCCGCCGATGGCGAAGAAAATCGCCCCGCTGGCAATCTCGTTACTTAGGGACGATGCCCCCACGCGGTTAAGCGAGTTAAACGCGCGCATCGGTGAGCCCAGGTGCAGCGTAGAGGCGATAAAACCAATCCCCATCAGCACCCACAGGCCAAACATGCTCAACACTAAACGCTGCTGCTGTTCAGCAGTGAGTTGACCTTTCAGCAGTGCCAGCGCGAGCACGATGAAGCCACCCGCCACGCACTGACCAAAGACCGTGAAGATCATCAGCGGCCATTCATGCCATCCACTTCCCATCTCACACCTCCTTCGGGTTTGCCAGGTAGCCGGTGGTATCACCTGTAGGACGGCTGTTGGCGTTAGGTTTAATCACAATACTCGGTTTCGTGAAGTGCGCGGACGGCAGCGGTGCTACCGCAGCAAGCTGACCATGTTTTTGACGCAGTTCTTCAATAGGGCCAAAGTCCAGCGCGCGCAGCGGACAGGACTCGACGCAGATCGGTTTTTTGCCATCCGCGACGCGAGAGTGGCAGCCGTCGCACTTGGTCATATGCCCTTTGGCGGCATTGTACTGAGGTGCGCCGTACGGGCAGGCCATATGGCAGTAGCGGCAGCCGATACAAACATCTTCATCCACGACCACGAAACCGTCTTCACGCTTGTGCATCGCCCCGCTCGGACAGACCTTCGTACAGGCAGGGTCTTCGCAGTGGTTACAGGCAATCGACAGGTAATAGGCAAACACGTTCTGATGCCAGACACCGTTATCTTCCTGCCAGTCGCCTCCGGCGTATTCGTAGATGCGACGGAAACTCACGTCTGGGGTGAGATCTTTGTAATCTTTACAGGCCAGCTCGCAGGTTTTGCACCCGGTGCAACGGCTGGAATCAATGAAAAATCCATACTGGGTTGTCATCGGTTACTCCTTAAACCTTTTCAACCTGAACAAGGTTTGTGTGAGACGGGTTGCCTTTCGCCAGCGGCGACGGACGCTGCGTGGTCAGTACGTTAATGCTGCCTGCCTGATCGATGCGGTTGGCATCAGGGCTGTACCATGCCCCTTCTCCCAGCGCCACGACGCCTGGCATCATGCGTGGCGTGACTTTGGCTTCAATGTGCACCTCACCGCGGCCGTTGAAGATGCGCACGCGATCGCCATTGTTAATACCACGCGCTTTCGCATCCATCGGGTTGATCCACATCTCCTGGCGGCAGGCGGCTTTCAGTACGTCGACGTTACCGTAGGTGGAGTGAACGCGCGCTTTATAGTGGAAACCGGTCAACTGCAGCGGGAATTTCGCCGTGAGCGGATCGTTATAGTTTTCGAATCCTGGCGTGTAGATCGGCAGCGGATCGATAACGTCCCCCTCCGGCAGCTCCCAGGTAGACGCAATTTTTGCCAGTTCTTCGGAGTAGATTTCAATTTTGCCCGACGGCGTAGTCAGCGGGTTCGCCTGCGGATCTTCGCGGAACGCTTTGTAGGCAACGTGATGCCCTTCAGGATCGCGCTGTTTGTACATGCCCTGCTTGCGAAAGGTATCGAAATCCGGCAGGTCTGGGATGGCTCTGCGGGAGAGTTCATGCAGATGGCGCATCCAGCCTTCCTGAGTACGTCCCTCGGTAAACTGCTGCTCAACGCCCAGACGCTTCGCCAGCTCGGAGGTCATCTCATAGATGGTTTTGCACTCGAAGCGCGGTTTGATCGCCTGATCGGTGAAGATCACGTAAGACATGTTGCCGCAGGAGGCATCCAGCGCGAAGTCCATCTGCTCAGACGCGGTGCAGTCCGGCAGCAGAATGTCGGCGTATTTTGCCGAGGAGGTCATGTGGCAGTCGATCACCACAATCATCTCGCACTTCTTGTCGTCCTGCAGGATTTCATGAGTGCGGTTGATTTCCGAATGCTGGTTGATAAGACAGTTACCGGCGTAGTTCCAGATCATCTTGATCGGCACGTCCAGCTTGTCCTTACCGCGCACGCCGTCGCGCAAGGCGGTCATTTCCGGGCCACGTTCAATCGCATCGGTCCACATAAACATGGAAATGCTGGTTTGCACCGGGTTGTCCAGCGTTGGCATACGTTCAAACGGGACTTCATATGAGCCTTCACGCGCACCAGTGTTACCACCATGAATCCCCACGTTGCCGGTCAGAATGGAGAGCATGGAGATTGCGCGGGTGGCAATTTCACCGTTCGCATGACGCTGCGGTCCCCACCCCTGGCTGATATAGGCCGGTTTGGCTGAGCCAATCTCACGCGCCAGTTGAACAATACGCTCGACCGGAATACCGGTGATGGTAGACGCCCACTCCGGCGTTTTCGCCACGCCGTCGCTGCCCTGACCGAGAATATACGCCTTGTAGTGGCCATTAGCTGGGGCACTGGCTGGCAGGGTTTTCTCGTCATAACCGACGCAGTATTTATCCAGGAACGGCTGATCGACGAGATTTTCAGTGATCATCACCCACGCCAGCGCGGAGACCAGCGCGGCATCGGTACCTGGGCGGATTGGGATCCACTCATCTTCGCGCCCTGCACCGGTGTCGGTATAGCGTGGATCGATAATGATCATGCGGGCATTGGATTTAGCACGCGCCTGTTCGAGGTAGTAGGTCACCCCGCCGCCGCTCATACGCGTTTCACCCGGATTGTTCCCGAACAGAACGACCAGCTTGCTGTTTTCGATATCAGACGGGCTGTTGCCGTCTGCCCAGCCACCGTAGGTGTAATTCAGTCCTGCGGCGATTTGTGCAGAGGAGTAGTCACCATAGTGGTTAAGATAACCGCCGCAGCAGTTCATCAGACGCGCCACCAGCGTTTTTCCCGGTGGCCAGGAGCGGGTTAGCGTGCCGCCCAGCGTTCCGGTACCGTAGTTCAGGTAGATGGATTCGTTGCCATACTCTTTGATCAGCCGCTGCATATTGGTGGCGATAATATCGTAGGCTTCATCCCAGCTAATGCGCTCGAACTTCCCTTCCCCACGTTTACCCACGCGCTTCATTGGGTACTTAAGACGATCCGGATTATAGACGCGACGACGCATGGAGCGGCCACGCAGACAGGCGCGAACCTGGTGTAACCCTTCGTAGTTATCGTCCCCGGTATTGTCGGTTTCGACATATTTTATTTCGCCATCCACTACGTGCATACGCAGCGGGCAACGGCTACCGCAGTTTACCGTACAGGCACTCCACACCACTTTTTCCGGGACTGAGGCCGGGGATAGTGCATCCGCCGCTGACGCCAGTCGGGTAAAAGGGAGCGTGAAAGCGCTGCTGGCTACAGCCAGGCCGCCTATTGCCGTGGTTTTCATCAAACCACGGCGAGTGACCTCGGCAGCCAGCAATTCTTCAGGCGCGTTGATTTTCATAGAGACTCACTTTGGTTGCTCACAAAGAAAAGAGAGGCGGCACAAACCGCTATGTAGTTTTATATATAACGAAATTATTCGTTATCAGCTTTTTCTGCTGACTTTCATTCGGAGGAGTATTACTACTTTAGAGGCAGGGGGTATTGCGTCGTATCAATTCACAGGCATAAAAAAAGCGCCCGAAGGCGCTTTTTTTGTTTTGAGGCACATATTTAGCCGATGTACTGCTGACCTTTCATGTATGGGCGCAGCACTTCAGGGATCTCAATACGGCCATCTGCCTGCTGATAGTTTTCCAGCACGGCAACCAGCGTACGACCCACAGCCAGACCAGAACCGTTCAGGGTATGAACCAGACGGGTTTTCTTGTCAGATTTACTGCGGCAGCGTGCCTGCATGCGGCGCGCCTGGAAATCCCAGACGTTAGAGCAGGAGGAGATTTCACGGTAGGTGTTCTGCGCAGGTACCCACACTTCCAGGTCGAAGGTTTTGCAGGCACCAAAGCCCATATCACCGGTGCACAGCGCCATACGACGATACGGCAGGCCCAGCAGCTCGAGGACTTTCTCGGCGTGACCCGTCATCTCTTCCAGCGCGTCCATGGAGTCTTCCGGACGAACAATCTGCACCATCTCGACTTTATCGAACTGGTGCATACGGATCAGACCACGGGTGTCGCGGCCATAAGATCCCGCTTCAGAACGGAAGCACGGAGAGTGTGCGGTCAGTTTGATCGGCAGTTCGTCTTCGTCGATGATCTCATCACGCACGAGGTTAGTCAGCGGCACTTCTGCGGTAGGGATCAGCGCATAGTTGCTGCTGTCCGCTTCTTCATCCAGCGGACGGGTATGGAACAGGTCGCCGGCAAATTTCGGCAGCTGACCCGTACCGTACAGCGTATCGTGGTTGACCAGATACGGGACGTAGGTTTCGCTGTAACCGTGCTGCTCGGTGTGCAGATCCAGCATGAACTGGGCCAGCGCACGGTGCAGATGGGCAATTTGGCCTTTCATCACCACGAAGCGAGAACCGGTCAGCTTAACCGCGGCCGCAAAGTCCAGACCCGCGTGCATTTCGCCCAGCGTGACGTGATCGCGCACCTCGAAGTCGAACTCGCGAGGCGTACCCCAGCGTTTCACTTCAACGTTGTCGTTCTCGTCTTTGCCGACAGGCACGCTGTCGTCAGGAATGTTCGGGATCGCCAGCGCAATATCGCGAATTTCGGCCTGAAGAACGTCCAGCTCGGCTTTCGCCTGATCCAGCTCTTCACCCAGTTTGTTCACTTCCAGGCGTAATGGCTCAATATCTTCCCCGCGCGCTTTCGCCTGGCCAATGGATTTCGATCGAGAATTACGCTCTGCCTGCAGATTTTCAGTTTGTACCTGCAGAACTTTACGACGCTCTTCAAGAGCGCGCAGCTTATCTACATCCAGCTTAAAGCCCCGGCGTGCCAGTTTTTCAGCGACTGCGTCTGGCTCATTACGCAGCAGATTGGGATCGAGCATGCTTATCCTGTGCTTATCGAATTAAAATAGGAAAATGTGACCACAGCCTGCGGTCACAAGGATACTATGCCAACATTACCGCAACGATCGAACTAACGGTAGCGTTTTATAGGGCTATTTTGATCCTGTCCGGCGAGCCAGGTGAGCTTTTCACCAATCTTGCCCTCAAGACCTCTGTTTGTAGGGTGATAATAGCGGGTTTGTGCCATTTCCTGCGGGAAATACTCCTCCCCGGCGGCATAGGCGTTGGGCTCGTCATGCGCATAGCGATACTCCTGCCCGTAGCCCATCTCCTTCATCAGTTTGGTTGGCGCGTTGCGCAGATGAACCGGCACATCGTAATCCGGGCGTTCACGTGCGTCCGACATCGCGGCCTTAAACGCGGTATAGACAGCATTGCTTTTCGGCGCGCAGGCCAGATAGACAATCGCCTGCGCAATCGCACGCTCGCCTTCTGCTGGGCCCACGCGGGTAAAGCAGTCCCAGGCAGAAAGGGCAACCTGCATGGCGCGCGGGTCAGCATTGCCGACATCTTCTGAGGCAATGGCCAGACAGCGGCGCGCCACGTACAGCGGATCGCCACCCGCGGTGATTATGCGTGCGTACCAGTAAAGCGCCGCATCCGGGGCGCTGCCGCGGACGGACTTATGCAACGCCGAGATCAGGTCGTAGAAACGATCGCCTTTATTATCAAAACGCGCGCTGCGCTCACCGGCAATTTCGGTCAGGAGTTCCGGCTTCAGCACCCGCTTTCCGGCATCATCCACTTCGGCCATATCGGCCATCATTTCCAGGGTGTTCAGCGCGCGGCGCGCATCGCCATTAACCAGCTCCGCAATCGCCCTGCGCGTTTCGTCAGGCAGAACGATATCCTGCCCGCCGTAGCCGCGTGCTTTATCGTCCATCGCCTGGGTCAGAACCTTTTCGATATCCTCGGTGGTCAGGGATTTGAGCAGGTAAACGCGGGCGCGAGAGAGCAGCGCCGAATTCAGTTCAAACGAGGGGTTTTCGGTGGTCGCGCCGATGAAGAAAATTGTGCCGTCTTCAATATGCGGCAGAAAAGCATCCTGCTGGCTCTTGTTGAAGCGGTGAACTTCGTCGACAAAGAGGATGGTGCGGCGCCCGGCATTACGGTTCTGACGCGCGCGCTCGATTGCCTCGCGGATCTCCTTTACGCCGGACGTGACCGCCGAGATACGTTCTACGTCAGCGTTGGCATAGCGGGCAATCACTTCAGCGAGGGTCGTTTTACCGGTCCCGGGTGGTCCCCAGAGGATCATGGAGTGCAAATGCCCGGCCTCAATGGCCCGCGGCAAGGGTTTCCCCGCAGCCAGCAAGTGCTGCTGGCCGATGTACTGCGCTAAATTTTCTGGCCGCATACGAGCGGCCAGAGGTTGAAACGCATTATCTGAAAAATCGAGCGACAGATTGCTCACTCATGCCTCTTACTTATTGCGTTGGTCGTCCACCGTTACGCCCTGCGGCGGGGTGAAGGTGAATTTCGATGCATCCACGGCGCCGTTCTGCTGAGACTTGAGCTGGTAGCTGCTGCGCTGATCGTCCTGCTCAACCGCGCCGAACTGATTGATAGTCCCGTTGGTGCTGACGTTGATGGTGAACTGCTTCAGGTTGCCGTTGCTGCCTTTCGGCGTCAGGACAAACTCATCACCGTTCTGCTTAATATTGTACTGCTGCCAGTCGCTGGCCTGGTTGCGGGCAATCAGCATAAATGGCGTATTGCTGGTGGCATCTTTCAACCAGGTTGCCGTGGCCTGCTCAACGAACGGGTTGAAGAACCACAGTGTTTTACCGTCAGAGACCAGGATGCTCTCATCCGGCTGAGTCATGTGCCAGTTAAACAGATTCGGGCGTTTTACCCACAAATCTCCCTGACCTTCCTGCACCGCGTTGCCGCTGCCGTCAGTCACTTTCTGTGTGAAGCTGGCGTGGAAGCTGCTCACTTTATCCAGTCGGCTTTTAAGGTCGCTGGCCGCATCAGCCCAGACGCTGCTGGCAACAAAACTGGTGAGTAATGCACAGGCGATGGCGATTTTTTTCATTGTTATTCCTTAAAATACGTCTTCCCGAAATGGGGTTTCCGTCATCTATTCTGGACCTGCCCGAAGGCAGGCGACAGAAGAAAATGCTTAATTTTGGCTGATTTACCCTTCTTTGCAATCGCTGAAGGTTAATCAAACGGCGGCGGCGCCAGCACCTCGCGGTTACCGTTATGCCCCTGCTCGCTCACGATGCCCTGGGCTTCCATCTGTTCGATGATACGCGCCGCGCGGTTATAGCCAATGCGGAACTGACGCTGGACGCCAGAGATCGAGGCTTTACGTTTTTCGGTGACGAAATTAACCGCCTGATCGAATAACGGATCCAGCTCTTCGCCGCCGTCAAAGCCACCGCCGCCGCCTTCGCTTTCCGTATCGCTGGTAATACCGTCCACATATTGTGGGCGACCGCGTGCTTTCCAGTCCTGCACGACGGCGTGAACTTCCTCATCGCGGACGAACGCACCGTGGACACGCACCGGAGAGGTGGAGTTCGGGCCGGAATAGAGCATGTCACCCATACCCAGCAGCGACTCTGCGCCGCCCTGGTCAAGAATGGTACGGGAGTCAATTTTACTTGATACGGTAAAAGCGATACGCGTCGGAATGTTCGCTTTGATAAGACCCGTAATAACGTCCACCGAAGGACGCTGGGTGGCCAGCACAAGGTGAATACCGGCCGCACGCGCTTTCTGCGCCAGACGAGCAATCAACTCTTCCACCTTCTTACCGACGGTCATCATCAGGTCAGCAAACTCATCCACCAGCACGACGATGTAAGGCAGTTTTTCCAGCACCGGATGCTGGGCATCCATGCTATCGCCCGGCTTCCAGTAAGGATCCGGAATCGGACGTCCCATGCGCATCGCCTGAGCGATTTTCTCGTTATAACCGGCCAGGTTACGCACGCCCAATGCAGACATCAACTTGTAGCGGCGTTCCATCTCGTTGACGCTCCAGCGCAGGGCGTTGGCAGCGTCTTTCATGTCGGTGACCACTTCCGTCAGCAGATGCGGGATACCTTCGTAGACGGACAGTTCGAGCATTTTCGGGTCGATCATGATGAAACGCACATCTTCCGGCTGCGCTTTGTAGAGCATGCTGAGGATCATGGCGTTCACCCCGACGGACTTACCGGAACCGGTCGTACCGGCCACCAGCAGGTGAGGCATTTTCGCGAGGTCTGCCACCACCGGATCGCCGGCGATATCTTTACCCAGCACCACGGTCAGCGGAGAGGGGTTATCACGGAACTTGGTGTTGTCCAGCACTTCACGCAGGTAGACGGTCTGACGTTTTTTGTTCGGCAGTTCAAGACCCACGTAAGGTTTACCCGGAATCACTTCCACCACACGCACCGCCACGGTCGACAGAGAACGCGCCAGGTCACGAGACAGGTTAGAAATACGCGCGGCTTTTACGCCCGGCGCCAGGTTCAGTTCGAAACGGGTGATGACCGGACCCGGGGAGTAGTTCACCACATCCGCCTTAATGCGGAAGTCAGCCAGACGGGCTTCCACCAGACGGGCCATCTGCTCCAGAGCAAAAGTATCAACCGGCTCGACTTCAGCAGGGGGCGGCGTCAGCAGATCCAGTGACGGCAGCGGCGTGCTTGGACGCTGCAGCGGACGGCTGTCACCGTTACGCATCAGCAGCGGGTGAATCAGGCTCTCCTGCGGCTGTGGCGCTGGCTGCTGGAACTGCGGCGGCTGGTGTTGTGGCTGCTGCGGTTGAGCATACGGCTGCTGAACCGGTTGTTGCGGCTGCGCGTAGGCCTGCGGGGCAGGCTGCTGACGCACAGGTTCAGCTTCAGGCATCACGCTCGGGGTAAATAAAGGCTCACTCGGACCATCATCCACCAGGTCTTTCATTGGTGAGAACTCGAAATCAGACAACGAGAACGGGTTGGCACCCGTTGGCTGTTCCCCGGAGTAGCGCTGCTGTTGCGTTGCCGCGAACTGACGCGCTAACTCTGCCTCTGCTGCTTCATCTTCATCGTCCAGAGCGGGCTCATCGTGCTGGTATTCTTCACCGTAGCGTTGATTCTGCTGTGCCGCGAACTGGCGAGCCAGTTCGTCCTGCTGCATGTCTTCTGCGTCATCTTCGTAGTCCGGCTCACGTGCTTTTTCTTCGGCCATACGCTGGGATGGCAGTTTGATGCCGTAAGAGGCAAGTTCACGACGGGTAGGAACGCGAACGCGGTTAGGGCGTGGCAACTGTGGACCAATCCCCTCTTTCACCTGAGGACGCGGTGCGCCACCCGTAGCCAGGCTGAAGACAGGTGCGGCAGCAGCAGCGGCCACGGTGGCCTGCTTCACGCTTTCCGCGACAGGTGCAACCGCAGGCGTCGCGTCGACCGGCGGAACCGAAACTGAAGGTGCCTTCGTAACGGGCTCCTGCGCGGGTTCAGGCACAGGCTGATACCAGGCCGCCAGCTGCTCGCGTTCACGGGCGCGGCGTTCTTCAACTTCTTCAAAATAGTACATTGGCGGACGAGACGGTTTCACCTCTTCCATCACCTCAGGTTCAGGCTGAGGCTCAGCATATGGCTGCGCAGGTTCAACCGGTTCAGGCACATATTCCTGATACGGCTGTGCCACAGGCTGCTCATAGTGCTGCGGTTCATACTCAGGTTGCGGCGGCTGGTAAGGCTGCTGCCACGGTTCCTGCTGCACAGGAATATAGCTTTCAGGTTCAGGCGCGATAACGGGCTCCGGCGTATGAACACCGGGCGCGGTCTGCCACGCAACGTTTGGCTGCTGAATAACGGATTCTGGTGGTGGAACCGGCGCGGAGGGCATCACGGCTTCGACAGGCGCGGCATACGCCTGCGCGGCCGTCGTGGCGGCTGCGGCTGCCGCAACCGGTGCGGTGACCGTATGGCCGTTCAGCAGCGGATCGTATTCGTCAAATTCACCCGGGGTAGCACGGCTGCCGGAGAACAGCACATCATCAGGATCGACAGCGGCACCCGCGGCACGGTACTCAACCTGCTCGTCTTCATCCATACGTTTACCGGAGAAGAGCGCGGCATCCGTTTTGCGTCCAAGCGGGTTGGCAAATTTTTCCGCGACGCGCTGGCGACGCGCCAGGGCACCGCGCAGAATACGGGCACGACGAGATTCACGACGCGGTACCGGGGCCTCGTCTTCCTCTTCGTACTCCTCCTCTTCATAGTCGTCATCATCGACCCACGTATCGTCGCGACGGGTCCGGTTGCTGGCGAACGTCAGGATCGTGAGAATAAAGCTGCCGATTTTTTCGGCAATGCTCACCCATGACCAGCCGGTAAACAGCGTCAATCCTGCCGCCCAGATGCACAGCAGCGCCAGCGTGCCACCGCTGCTGTGCAGCATGGGCTGTAACGCAGAACTGAGCAGGCTACCAATGACCCCGCCGGAGGCGAAGTACCAGATGTCATCGGCGTTAATCGCCGCCAGCCCGCAGGAGGTGAGGATCAATGCCAGCGCGCCAATCAGGCGCAGGGAAACCGCAAAATAGTCGATGTAATCATCGTTCTGACGATGACGCCATGCAAACCAGCATCCGCCGATGATAATGACGGGAATGGTGTAGGCCATCACACCGAATATGAAAAAGAGCGTGTCCGCAAGCCAGGCACCGGGTACACCACCTAGATTATGGATAGGTTCATGCCATGCGGTTTGTGACCAGCTGGGATCGGAAGGGTTGAAACTGAGTAAGGCTGCCATCAGCCAGACGGCAAAAAGGGCAATAACAATCAGCAAAGCCTCGAGGAGACGACGTCCGCTGCTTAGCTTCGATAGTGTGACTTCTTTGTCTTCAGTGTATTCCTGGCTCAAGAAAGGCTCTCCAGGTATCAGGCATATCCTGCCTGTTTGCTAAAACGGACAACAGCGCCGGGACTCCCCGGCACTGTTGCTGTATGGATTAACAGGAGTGTAATCAAACTACGCTGATTTTGCACCTGTTCCGTGTTAGCGCGTCTTAATAACCAGACGATTGCTCTGTTTGACCTCTTCCATCACCACATAAGTACGGGTGTCGTTCACGCCTGGCAGACGCAGCAGGGTTTCCCCCAGCAGCTTACGGTAGGCGGACATATCAGGCACACGGGTTTTCAACAGGTAGTCGAAATCACCGGACACCAGGTGACACTCTTGAATTTCTTCAAGTTTTTGTACAGCGGCGTTAAATTGCTCAAACACATCCGGTGCACCACGATTCAGAGTAATCTCAACAAATACCAGAAGTGAGGCATCCAGATAATGCGGGTTCAGCAGAGCCGTATAGCCCTGAATAAAACCCTGTCTTTCCAGTCGGCGCACACGCTCAAGGCACGGCGTCGGGGAAAGACCCACACGTTTTGAAAGCTCGACGTTGGAAATACGCCCATCCTTTTGCAATTCATTAAGAATGTTACGATCGATACGGTCGAGATCTTTGCCAGGGCGCTTCTTGCTATCTACCATTATTATTGTCTCTCTGTATTCCTTCCCTACTCCTGCCTGGACCCTGTGCACATCACTGTTCAGAGCCTGTACCCGTTAGTCATCACATCGCCTGGTTATGTATTTGACGCGATGCGGATTCGGGTTCTATTGGTAAGAAGACCGTTGCCCGAAGGCCGTCACCGACATCACGTATGGCGTCTGTCCACGCCATGCGTAGATTTCACTGACACGGTAAAAATGGCATTTACGTGCATGCCTATGCGGCATACGGTTAACGCGGTTTTTTTTCTTCCTTGAATGTTTTCGCAAAAGCGCAGGGGATTGTCAAAGCAAAACATCGATTTTTAGTACAAGATGCCGGATATTCATTACGGAGGGGTATTAATCCTCATTTTACTGCCTTATAAACGCGCGATTTTCAGAAGCAGACGTGATAACACTGCGTCATATCCATCGAGCGTAGCTATTGCATATATCGAAAGCAAAACTCCAGTGCTCTTTTTTTACGGCAACAAATTCCCTACAATCCAGCCCATTGCCTGCCAACAACAATGGGGATCTCATGGGCACGACCAAACACAGTAAGTTGCTAATCCTTGGTTCCGGACCTGCGGGATATACCGCGGCGGTCTATGCTGCACGCGCTAACCTGCAACCGGTACTGATCACCGGTATGGAAAAAGGCGGTCAGCTGACCACCACCACAGAAGTGGAAAACTGGCCGGGCGACCCGAACGACCTGACCGGGCCGCTGCTGATGGAGCGCATGCACGAGCATGCCGCGAAATTCGAAACTGAAATCCTGTTCGACCATATAAACAAGGTCGATCTTCAGAACCGTCCGTTCCGCCTGACGGGTGACAGCGGCGAGTACACCTGTGACGCGCTGATTATCGCCACCGGCGCCTCTGCCCGCTACCTCGGCCTGCCGTCTGAAGAAGCGTTTAAAGGCCGCGGCGTCTCTGCCTGCGCAACCTGCGACGGTTTCTTCTATCGCAACCAGAAAGTCGCGGTTATCGGCGGCGGCAACACCGCGGTGGAAGAAGCGCTCTACCTGGCAAACATCGCCTCTGAAGTGCACCTGATCCACCGTCGTGACACTTTCCGCGCCGAGAAGATCCTGATCAAACGTCTGATGGATAAAGTGGCGAGCGGCAACATCGTGCTGCACACCAATCGCACCCTGGAAGAAGTAACGGGCGATCAGATGGGCGTTGCCGGACTGCGCATTCGTGACACCCAGAACACCGATAACGTCGAAACGCTGGACGTGGCTGGCCTGTTTGTGGCAATCGGTCACAGCCCGAATACCGCCATCTTCGAAGGTCAGCTGGAACTGGAAAACGGCTACATCAAGGTGCAGTCTGGTATTCACGGTAATGCAACTCAAACCAGCGTCCCTGGCGTGTTCGCTGCTGGTGACGTGATGGACCATATTTACCGTCAGGCGATCACCTCTGCGGGCACCGGCTGTATGGCCGCGCTGGACGCAGAACGCTATCTTGATGGACTGGCTGAACAAGGTAAATAATCTTTACAAGTCAGTAACAAACGTAAATAAAGGCGGCCACAGGTCGCCTTTATTTTTGCTCGCGTGTAACATGCAGATGTCTAATTTCTTATAACGTCACCTGCAAAATACGCAATGGAAAAAACCCGTCAACAAGAGTTAACACGCTGGCTGAAACAGCAAAGCGTTATTTCCCGCCGCTGGCTTACAATCTCCCGTGTTCTGGGGTTTGTCAGTGGTCTGTTGATTGTTGCCCAGGCATGGCTGCTGGCCCGCATTCTTAACCACATGATCATGGAGAACATTCCGCGCGAAGCGCTCCTGATGCCTTTTATCGTCCTGGTCCTGATTTTTATCCTGCGCGCATGGGTGGTGTGGCTGCGCGAGCGCGTCGGTTTCCATGCCGGACAGCATATCCGCTACGAGATCCGCCGTCAGGTGCTCGATCGTCTGCAGGAAGCCGGGCCCGCGTGGATCCAGGGTAAACCGGCCGGAAGCTGGGCGACGTTGATCCTTGAACAGATTGACGATATGCACGACTACTACGCACGCTATCTGCCACAGATGGCGCTCGCCGTCTTCGTTCCGCTGCTGATTGTGATCGCCATCTTCCCGGTGAACTGGATGGCTGCGCTGATCCTGATGGGCACCGCGCCGCTGATTCCCCTCTTTATGGCGCTGGTCGGAATGGGTGCTGCGGATGCCAACCGCCGTAACTTCCTGGCACTGGGGCGCTTAAGCGGCCATTTCCTGGACCGTCTTCGCGGCATGGAAACATTGCGCATTTTTGGTCGTGGTGAAGCGGAAACCGAAAACATTCGTCGGGCATCGCAGGACTTCCGTCAGCGCACCATGGAGGTGTTACGCCTGGCATTCCTGTCGTCCGGCGTACTGGAGTTCTTTACCTCGCTGTCTATTGCCCTCGTGGCGGTCTACTTTGGCTTCTCCTATCTGGGCGCGCTGGATTTCGGTCATTACGGCACGGCAGTGACCCTTTCCGCCGGTTTCCTGGCGCTGATCCTGGCCCCGGAATTTTTCCAGCCGCTTCGCGACCTGGGGACGTTCTATCACGCCAAAGCGCAGGCAGTTGGCGCAGCTGACAGCCTGAAAACATTCCTGGAGACGCCGCTGGCGCATCCGGATCGGGGTGACGTGACGCTGAACAGCAAAGAGCCGGTAACCCTCGACGCGAGCGATTTCTGCATCCTCTCGCCGGAAGGGAAAGTGCTGGCAGGCCCGCTGAACTTCACCCTGCCGGCCGGAAAGCGCGTGGTGCTGGTTGGCACCAGCGGTTCCGGGAAAAGTTCTCTGCTGAATGCGTTATCCGGTTTTATGGCCTACACCGGTTCACTGCGGATCAACAAAACCGAACTGCGTCATCTCGATCCTGACGCCTGGCGTCAACAGCTCAGTTGGGTGGGGCAAAACCCGCAACTGCCTGCCTCTACGCTGCGTGAAAACGTTCTGCTGGCGCGCCCGGATGCGCGTGAAGATGAACTGCAATCGGTTCTCGACCGCGCCTGGGTCAGCGAGTTTCTGCCGATGCTCCCGCAAGGTATAGATACCGTGGTCGGCGACCAGTCTGCCGGGCTGTCGGTTGGACAGGCGCAGCGCGTGGCCGTTGCCCGCGCTCTGCTTAACCCGTGCCAGCTGATGCTGCTGGATGAACCCGCAGCCAGTCTGGACGCACACAGTGAGCAGCGCGTCATGGCGGCGCTGAACGCCGCCTCCTTGCAACAAACCACGCTGATGGTTACCCATCAGCTGGAAGGGATTGCTGACTGGGACGAGATCTGGGTGATGGAAAACGGACGTATTGTTGAACAAGGCGATTACGCCTCACTCGTTGCCGCGCAGGGGCCGTTTGCCGCCCTGCTGGCAAACCGTCAGGAGGACATCTGATGCGTGCACTGCTGCCTTATCTTGCGCTCTATAAACGCCATAAATGGATGCTGACGCTGGGGATTGTGCTGGCCATTGTGACGCTGCTCGCCAGTATCGGCCTGCTCACGCTTTCCGGCTGGTTCCTGTCGGCCTCGGCCGTGGCGGGGTTTGCCGGATTGTACAGCTTCAACTATATGCTTCCGGCGGCAGGTGTTCGCGGCACCGCCATTACCCGCACGGCTGGACGCTATTTCGAGCGCTTAGTCAGCCACGACGCCACGTTCCGCGTCCTGCAGCATCTGCGTATTTACACCTTCAGCAAACTGCTGCCCCTCTCCCCTGCCGGGCTGGCGCGTTTTCGTCAGGGTGAATTACTGAACCGTGTCGTTGCGGATGTCGATACGCTGGATCACCTTTACCTGCGCGTGATCTCCCCGATCGTGGGCGCGTTTGTGGTGATTGTGGTGGTCACGCTGGGGCTGGCTGTTCTGGATGTTCCCGTTGCGCTAACGCTCGGCGGGATCATGCTGTTAACGCTCATTATTCTGCCGCCGCTGTTTTACCGCGCCGGAAAATCCACGGGGGAAAACCTGACGCGTCTGCGCGGCGATTACCGCCAGCAGCTGACCTCCTGGCTTCAGGGGCAGGCAGAGCTGACCATTTTTGGCGCCAGCAAGCGCTATCGCGCCCGGATGGAAAGTACGGAGCTGAACTGGCACGAAGCCCAGCGCCGTCAGTCGGAACTGACGGCCTTCTCTCAGGCGCTGATGATGTTGATCGGCGGCGTGGCGGTGATTGCCATGCTGTGGCTGGCTTCCGGCGGAGTTGGCGGTAATCCTCAGCCAGGTCCGCTTATTGCCCTCTTCGTTTTCTGCGCACTGGCCGCTTTTGAAGCGCTGGCACCGGTAACGGGCGCTTTCCAGCATCTTGGTCAGGTGATCGCCTCTGCCCTGCGCATCACCCAGATTGCCGAGCAGGAGCCTGAGGTAACGTTCAGCGCAGCGCAGACCGCGGTGCCTGAGCAGGTGACGCTGACGCTTGATGACGTGACCTTCGCCTATGACAAACAGGCGCAGAATGCGCTGGAAGGTATCACTCTGTCAGTTGATGCGGGGCAGCGGATTGCGATCCTTGGCCGCACCGGCTGCGGTAAATCGACGCTGCTACAGTTGTTGACCCGCGCCTGGGATCCGCAGCGCGGCCAGATTCGCTTCAATAATACGTTGCTGACAGATTTCAGCGAGCAGGCGCTACGTAAGACCGTCAGCGTCGTTCCACAGCGTGTGCATCTGTTTAGCGCCACCCTGCGCGATAACCTGTTACTGGCCGCGCCGGAGGCTTCGGACGACGCGCTTCGCGACACGCTGGAACAGGTCGGGCTGCAAAAACTGCTTGAGGACGACGGGCTGAACAGCTGGCTGGGTGAAGGTGGTCGTCAGCTCTCCGGTGGAGAACTGCGCCGTCTGGCGATTGCGCGTGCGCTGCTGCATGATGCACCGCTGATGCTGCTCGACGAACCGACTGAAGGACTGGATGCGACGACTGAGAGTCAAATCCTTGATTTACTGACGAATGTGATGGCAGGGAAAACCGTGCTGATGGTCACACACCGCCTGCGTGGACTGGCAAGTTTTGATCGGATAATTGTGATGGACAACGGACACATTATTGAGCAAGGTAGTCACGCAGAGCTGTTGACGAAACAGGGTCGCTACTACCAGTTTAAACAGCGTCTGTAGACTATATTTGTAGCGTCCTCACTCGCGTACTGGAGTTTTGCTGTCATGCGCCTGGTCCAGCTTTCTCGTCATAACATTGCGTTCCCGTCGCCGGAGGGAGCGCTACGTGAGCCCAATGGGCTGCTGGCCCTGGGTGGGGATCTCAGCCCTGCACGGCTCTTGATGGCTTACCAGCGCGGCATCTTCCCGTGGTTTTCGCCCGGCGACCCGATTTTATGGTGGTCGCCCGATCCGCGCGCCGTGCTGTGGCCAGCGCAGTTTCACCTCAGCCGCAGCATGAAGCGTTTCCATGCCAAATCTCCATACCGCGTCACCCTCAATCACGCGTTTGGTCAGGTCATTGAAGGCTGTGCGCAAGACCGCCATGAAGGGACGTGGATAACCCGCGATATTATTACCGCCTACCACCAGCTTCATGAGCTTGGCTACGCTCACTCCATCGAAGTATGGGAAGACGGCATACTCGTCGGCGGCATGTACGGCGTGGCGCAAGGAACGCTGTTTTGCGGCGAGTCGATGTTCTCTCGCGCGGTGAACGCCTCGAAAACCGCGCTGCTCATTTTCTGCCAGGAATTCGCGCAACGCGGCGGAAACCTGATCGATTGTCAGGTCCTCAATGAGCATACGGCCTCCCTCGGCGCCATTGAGATCCCGCGACGCCAGTACATCGAACATCTGGATGCCAGCCGCCAGCAGAAGCTCCCGCGCGACTTCTGGATACCGAGAACGCTCTTTATGCCCAATGCCTAAATGTTTTCCGCATATTTTTTGTGAGGGTGTTATAATTATGCCGCAGAGTAGCTTCTGCCTGTTGCCCCGCCGCCGTTTGGGACCTTCGCTTCAGATAACGTCCTGACGTTTATCCTGTTGTATCCCCTTTACGAATGCGCTTTCCGTTCGGTTGTACCGTGACGCTTGGGCAATGCGCCGAAACTGTTTTGCTGCGTTTTAAACGCGCAATTCTTTACTTAATTGATGAATTTCGGCATTATCTTGCCGGTTCAAAACTTGGTAGTGATACCCCAGAGGATTAGATGGCCAAAGAAGACAATATTGAAATGCAGGGTACCGTACTTGATACGTTGCCTAACACCATGTTTCGCGTAGAGCTGGAAAACGGTCACGTGGTAACTGCGCACATCTCCGGTAAAATGCGCAAAAACTATATCCGCATTTTAACGGGCGACAAAGTGACTGTTGAACTGACCCCGTACGACCTGAGCAAAGGCCGCATTGTCTTCCGTAGTCGCTAATTGTTTTCGCCTGTAATGGCAGATGAATATTTAAAAGGTCGGGATCATCCCGGCCTTTTTTATTTATGGCTCTAGTGTTGCTGTACCGGAAGATGTATTGTCATCCACGGCTGTACAGTAGTGATTAAATCCACCGCCATAGAATGAACCATATCATGCAGTAATCCCGTCAGGTGCGGCAACATATCGCGGTCAAAATGCGATACCAGCAGCACATGGTTTAATGCCCGGCAGTAGTCGCATTTCGTTTCTGTATCTTCCAGCAGCCACTCTTTTTGTCGCGGTTCTTCCGCTTCGTGCTCAAATTCCACCACCTGAAAGTCACGCATTGATTCTGTGAGGCCGGTTTTCATTTCTTCCAGGTATGCACCAAGGCAACGGCACACGGGCTGCGTCTGCGGGAGTGATTTGCAGTCGAGGAGGATTTCGGTGAGTAGTTTGCAGCGCTCAGCAAGGGTTGGAAGATCGGGATTGAGGGAGAGTTCGGTGTAGAGTTGGGTGAAGCCATTAATATCAGTCATATGTGATCCTTTATGCACGCAAGATTGTCTGTGCACACGCTTTCAGGACGCCAATCCCGACACCTGATTTTGCAGGTGCGCCGCCATTTTATTACTGTGGATTCATCCAGCAACAGACATCGAAAGAAACTGGAAAGCGCCTCGCAAAATTCCTCTGCTGCCTGTTGCCCTCACCCCGGCCCTCTCCCACAGGGAGAGGGAGAAAAGCGGGCATAAAAAAGCCGGGTTAAAAAACCCGGCTTTTAAACTCAAAAAACTCAGTGAGCCGCTTCCGGCTTGTGCTTCGCCGCACTCTGGAAGTCGTACGTCAGCTCGTTCTTCGCCTGATCCAGCGCCACGGTCACCTGACCGCCGTCCACCAGCGAGCCAAACAGCAGCTCGTTCGCCAGCGGTTTCTTCAGGTTGTCCTGAATCACACGCGCCATCGGACGGGCCCCCATCGCACGGTCGTAGCCTTTTTCAGCCAGCCAGTTGCGGGCCTCCTGGCTCACTTCCAGCGATACGCCTTTCTGGTCAAGCTGTACCTGCAACTCGACGATGAACTTATCCACCACCTGATGGATCACCTCGGTAGACAGGTGATCGAACCAGATAATGTTGTCCAGACGGTTACGGAACTCCGGCGTAAAGATCTTCTTGATCTCTTCCATCGCATCGGTGCTGTTGTCCTGATGGATCAGGCCGATGGATTTACGCTCGGTTTCACGCACACCGGCGTTGGTGGTCATCACCAGCACCACGTTGCGGAAGTCCGCCTTGCGCCCGTTGTTGTCGGTCAGCGTCCCGTTGTCCATCACCTGCAGCAGGATGTTGAACACATCCGGGTGCGCTTTCTCGATTTCATCGAGCAGCAGTACCGCGTGCGGATGCTTGATCACCGCGTCGGTGAGCAGGCCGCCCTGGTCAAAGCCGACGTAGCCCGGAGGCGCACCAATCAAACGGCTGACGGTGTGGCGCTCCATATACTCGGACATATCAAAGCGCAGCAGCTCAATGCCCAGCGCTTTGGAGAGCTGAACCGTCACCTCGGTTTTCCCGACGCCGGTTGGGCCAGCGAACAGGAAGGACCCGACAGGCTTGTGCTCATGCCCCAGCCCGGCGCGGGCCATCTTGATCGCTTCGGTTAAGGCCTCAATGGCTTTATCCTGACCAAAGACCAGCATTTTCAGGCGATTGCCGAGGGTGCGCAGCGTGTCGCGGTCACTCTGAGAGACGCTCTTCTCAGGAATACGCGCGATGCGGGCCACCACGGACTCAATGTCCGCCACGTTAACCGTTTTCTTACGCTTGCTGGCCGGCATCAGGCGCGCTCGCGCCCCTGCCTCATCAATCACGTCAATTGCCTTATCCGGCAGATGACGATCGTTGATGTATTTCACCGCCAGCTCCACCGCCGCACGGACCGCTTTCGCGGTGTAACGCACGTCGTGGTGCGCTTCATACTTCGGCTTCAGACCGTTGATAATCTGCACCGTTTCCTCAACGGACGGTTCGGTCACGTCAATTTTCTGGAAGCGGCGCGCCAGCGCACGGTCTTTTTCGAAGATGTTGCTGAACTCCTGGTAGGTCGTGGAGCCAATCACGCGGATCTTGCCGCTGGAGAGCAGCGGTTTGATCAGGTTAGCGGCATCCACCTGGCCACCGGACGCCGCACCTGCGCCGATGATGGTGTGGATCTCATCGATAAACAGAATGCTGTTGGTGTCCTGCTCCAGCTGTTTTAACAGCGCCTTGAAGCGTTTTTCAAAATCGCCGCGGTATTTGGTGCCCGCCAGCAGCGAGCCAATATCCAGCGAGTAGATGGTGCAATCGGCAATCACTTCCGGCACGTCGCCCTGCACAATGCGCCAGGCCAGACCTTCGGCAATCGCGGTTTTACCCACGCCTGACTCACCCACCAGCAGCGGGTTGTTTTTGCGGCGACGGCACAGCACCTGGATCGCGCGCTCCAGCTCTTTATCGCGACCAATCAGCGGGTCGATACCGCCAACGCGAGCAAGCTGGTTAAGATTGGTGGTGAAGTTTTCCATACGATCCTCCCCGCCTGCTTGCTCTTCATTGTTATTGACCTGATTGCTGGAATCCGATGCCTGGTTAGGCTCGTCTTTGCGCGTTCCGTGAGAAATAAAGTTCACCACGTCGAGTCGGCTGACTTCGTGTTTGCGCAGCAGGTAGGCCGCCTGTGACTCCTGCTCGCTGAAGATGGCGACCAGGACGTTTGCGCCAGTCACTTCGCTACGTCCGGAAGACTGGACGTGGAATACCGCGCGCTGCAGCACGCGCTGGAAGCTGAGCGTCGGCTGCGTGTCGCGCTCCTCTTCACTGGCTGGCAGCACCGGTGTGGTTTGTTCGATGAAGGCTTCGAGTTCCTGACGTAGCGCCACCAGATCCACGGAGCAGGCTTCCAGCGCTTCGCGGGCAGATGGGTTGCTAAGCAGTGCGAGCAGTAAATGCTCGACGGTCATAAACTCATGTCGGTGCTCACGCGCTCTGGCGAAAGCCATGTTTAAACTGAGTTCCAGTTCTTGATTGAGCATAGGCACCTCCCCCAATTTTATGCCTTATCAGGCCTTTTCCAGCGTACACAGCAACGGATGCTCGTTCTCCCTCGCATAGTCGTTCACCATCGCCACTTTGGTTTCCGCCACTTCTGCCGTAAAGATGCCGCAGATGGCTTTGCCTCGATAATGAACGGTAAGCATCAGTTGCGTTGCACGTTCTACATCATAAGAAAAGAACTTTTGTAGCACGTCAATAACAAATTCCATCGGCGTGTAATCATCGTTCATTAACATAACTTTATACATAGATGGCGGTTTTAGCGCGTCACGCACTTTATCTTCCGCCAGCTGGTCAAAATCCAGCCAGTCGTTGGTCTTACCCATTTTGCATAACCACTTTGAATCTACCTCAGATGTTAGATAACAATCATCTATTACTGTCATCCGCGATGTCTGTCACAAACCGTTGCAATAGCGTTAACTGCTTCAAACTTTGGTTGATTATTGTCCCATCTCCAGCGCCAAACGCTTGACGACGTCTTTCGTTTCTCTAAATTGTACAAGCGTGAGATGGCGAGGTTTTGAACAGCCCCCACTCCACCACCGGTTCATTCCATCTTAACTTATAAGATTTACGAAGGATGTCGAAGCATGGAAATGGGTACTGTTAAGTGGTTCAACAACGCCAAAGGGTTTGGCTTCATCTGCCCCGAAGGCGGCGGCGAGGATATCTTCGCTCACTATTCCACCATTCAGATGGATGGTTACAGAACGCTCAAAGCCGGGCAGTCCGTCCGGTTCGATGTACACCAGGGACCAAAAGGCAATCATGCAAGCCTTATCGTACCCATTGAAGCAGAGACGGTTGCATAGCGCTCTGTTTTATTGTGTACATCCCGCAGTCAAAATGCCAGCCCGATCGGCTGGCATTTTTATTTTCGGGTTATTCCCGAGCCAGCGCATCCACCGGATCCAGCCGCGCCGCGTTGCGGGCGGGGAGCCAGCCAAACAAAATGCCGGTAAAGGTCGAACATAAAAATGCGGTAATAATGGCGACCGGCGAGAAACCAATCTCCCACCCGGGTAAAAAGAGCTGGAGCGCGAACGCAATCATCATCGAGAGCGCAATCCCCATCGCCCCGCCGACCAGGCACACCAGCACAGCCTCAATCAGAAACTGTTGCAGCACGTCGCTGGCTCTGGCCCCGACCGCCATGCGGATGCCAATCTCCCGGGTACGTTCCGTGACCGACACCAGCATGATATTCATCACCCCGATGCCGCCGACGACCAGCGAGATCACCGCCACCAGCGTGAGGAACAGCTGAAGAGTACGTGTGGTCTTTTCCGCCGTTTTCAAGAGGCCGTCCATGTTCCAGGTGAAGAAATCCTTCTTCCCGTGGCGCAACGTGAGCAACCGCTCAAGCTGCTGTTCGGCCAGCGCGCTGTCGTAGCCCTCCTTCACGCGCACGGTGATGGAGTTGAGCCATGACTGCCCCATGATCCGCCCGGAAATCGTTGTGTAGGGCAACCAGACGCGCAGGATCTTGCTGCTACCAAACATCGACTGTTTCTCTTCCGCCACACCAATGACCGTGGCAGGCATGTTGCCGACCAGGATCACTTCACCGACGACACTGGCTTTATTAGGGAAGAGTTGCCTGCGCGAGTTCGCGTCCAGCACCACCACCTGCGCCCTGCCCGCCAGCTGTTCGGCATTAAAGGTCGCCCCTTCGCTGAAGGTCATGCCGTAGACGTTGAAGTAGTCCCCGCTGACGCCGTTGGCGCTGGCGGCAACGTCAACATTCCCTACCCGCAGACGCAGGTTTTGCGAAACGGCTGGCGTGGCGGAGTTTACCCACGGCTGCTTCTGAATCGCTGCCAGATCGTCATACTTTAGCGCCTGCTGATACTGCGGTTCGTCGTCGCCAAAGTCCTTGCCGGGATAGACATCAATGGTATTGGTACCAATGGCGCGAATATCGGCCAGCACCAGCTGCTTGGCGGCGTCGCCCACCACCACAATCGAGACCACCGAAGCAATACCGATGATAATCCCGAGCATGGTCAGCAGGGTGCGCATTTTGTTGGCCGCCATCGCCAGCCAGGCCATGTTCAGCGCTTCACGAAAGCCGCTGGAAAATTGTCCCCAGCCGGTTGAGGCTGGCAGCGCTTCTTTCGGGGCTGCCGCTCTGGACGCACGCGGCGGCGGGTTGCTGACCAGCTCGCCGTCGTGGATCTCAATAATGCGTTCCGCCTGCGCCGCCACCTGCGGATCGTGGGTAACGATGATCACCGTGTGCCCCTGATCGCGAAGCTGGTGGAGGATCGCCATCACCTCTTCACCGGAATGGCTGTCGAGCGCCCCGGTGGGTTCATCCGCGAGGATCACCTGCCCGCCATTCATCAGCGCGCGGGCAATACTCACGCGCTGCTGCTGGCCACCGGACAGCTGCGACGGCTGGTACTCCACGCGTTCAGCCAGCCCGAGACGCGTTAACAGCGTCTTCGCACGCTCAAGACGTTTCTTCCGCTCCACGCCTGCATAGACGGCGGGCACTTCGACGTTTTGCGCCGCGTTCAGGTGTGAGAGCAGGTGGTAACGCTGGAAGATAAAACCAAAATGTTCCCGGCGCAGCTTCGCCAGCGCGTCGCCGTCGAGCGTGGAGACATCCGTCCCGGCCACGCGATAGGTCCCGCTGGTGGGTTTATCCAGGCAGCCGAGAATGTTCATTAGCGTCGATTTACCGGAGCCTGACGCGCCGACAATCGCCACCATCTCGCCCGCTTCCACGCGCAGGGAGATGCCTTTCAGCACCTCCACCGGACCGTCGCCCGACGGATAGCTGCGACGGATATCCTTCAGCTCAAGCAGCGCGGTCATTTCGCGGCTCCGGGCAGGCTTTCACTGACAACCACCTCCTCACCCTCTTCCAGCCCTTTCACCACCACCACATCGGTATCATTACGCGCGCCAATCACCACTTCGCGATCGCGCGTCTCGCCGTTGCGCAGCACTTTCACTTTATAGCGATTGTCCCCGGCGGATTCGCCCAGCGCGGAGAGCGGAATGGTGAGCACGTTCTTCACGCCGGTCAGCTGGATATGCACCTGGGCAGTCATATCCAGACGCAGCACGCCCTGTGGGTTTGGCACCTCAAAACGGGCGTAGTAAAAGATAGCGTCGTTAACCTTTTCCGGCGTCGGCAGAATGTCTTTCAGCACGCCTTCATAGCGCGTCTGCGGGTCGCCAAGCACGGTAAACCAGGCGTTCTGCCCTGGTTTCAGATGGATCACATCCGCCTCGGAAACCTGCGCTTTGACCAGCATAGTGCTCATATCCGCCAGCGTCAGAATGTTAGGCGCCTGCTGGGCGGCAATTACCGTCTGCCCCTGCAGCGTGGTGATCTGGGTGACTTCACCGGCCATCGGCGCAACGATTTGCGTGTAGTCGAGGTTGGTTTTCGCCGTGTCCAGCGAGGCCTGATTACGTTTGATTTGTGCGTCGATGGTGCCAATCTGCGCCTGCTTGACCGCCAGCTCCGTCGTGGCAGTATCTAAATCCTGCTTCGAAATGGCCTGGGTTTTTGCCAGCGCCTGCTGACGGGTCAGCGTGACCTGGGCCAGATTACGTTCAGCCTGCGCCTGAGCACGCTGGGCGCGCAGCTCCATCAGCGTGGCTTCCACCTCGCGGATCTGGTTCTCGGCCTGTTCAGGATCGATAACACCCAGCAGCTGGCCTTTTTTTACCTTATCACCGATCTCTACCGACAGCGTTTTCAGCTGGCCGCTGACCTGAGCGCCGACGTCAACCTTGCGCAATGCATCAAGCTTGCCCGTCGCCAGGACGTTTTGCTGCAGTTCGCCGGGGCGAACGATCAGTGTCCGGTACTGCGGCACCGGTGCGTTAAGCACCTGCCATAACCAGAATCCACCGACTAAAATCACGACCGCCAGCAGCAGAAATAGCGTTCTGCGTTTTCCCTTGAGGTTCATAAATATTCCAAATAAATGTTCTGGCAATAATAAATGTTGATTCTATCTAAACGACTCCTTAACGAAACCCCTGTTCTCCGAAATCGTCCTAATTTGTTGACGAGATGTTGATATTCCTCTTGTTGAAATAGCGATATTCCAAAAGATTCAGGATTTATCATGTCTTCCATCGTCGATACGCCTTATTCCACCCTGACGCAGCCTGCCTCCGGCTGGCAGCTTTTCAAAAACCTGGCTTTGGGTAAGCTTACCCCAGGACTGGCATGGCAGAATCCGGCTTATCGGCGCAAGTTCGTATTACGGTCGCTTGCGGCTCCCGTCACCACCTCTCGCCTGTTGACGCGCCTGGCAAAGCAGCCGCGTCTGATGCAGATATTACAAGCTCAGCCGGGGCTGCCCTGCCGGATGCACCGCCCGTGGCTGACGGTGAATATGGAACGTCAGCACGCGCTGGAGTCTCTAAGCTGGCACTATCAGACCATGAGCCGCCAGCTTCCGGCGACGCTGCTGCAGGGCTATCTTTCGAAGCAGGGTGCCACGCTGCTGACCTTAACCGGTAAAGATGAACAGCACTTTACCGTTCGCCTGTGTGCTGATGCGTTTATGGATAAAGAGGGAGAAGCCACCCTCGTCTTCTGTGACGATCAAAATACAGTCCTGGCGGAGATAACCTTCACGCTCTGCCCGCTTGCCGGAAAATCGACGCTGTTCATTGGCGGTTTGCAGGGCGCAAAAGCGCATGTTCCCCATGAGCGGATCCAGAAAGCGACGAAGGCCTGCCATGGGCTGTTCCCGAAACGTCTGCTGGTTGAAACCGCCATGACGCTCGGCGCCGCTTTCCCGGTCGAACAGATTGTCGCTGTCAGTAACGACACCCATATTTATCGCAGCTGGCGTTACCGCAAGAAAAAAGAGGGAAAACTGCTGGCTGATTATGACAGCTTCTGGCTCTCCCTCGGCGGTGAAAAGCAGGATAGCGGTAACTTTATGCTGCCGCTTGTCATGCCGCGTAAACCGATGGAAGAGATCGCGAGCAAAAAACGTTCCGAATATCGCCGTCGCTACGAACTGCTGGACTGCCTGATTCAGCAGGTGAATCAGGCGACCCGGGATTAATCCGCCCTCCCGCGTGCCAGCCACAGCACGCGGGAGAACATCTTCCTCAGCAGAGTGGGCACCGCCTCCACGCCCCGCCTTCCCGCTTCCGTCGCCACTTCAATGGCGAGATCCGGTTTTGACGAACGGTGTATCGCTTTGGCGATCACGCGGCGCATGTTCATCGGAACATCGACCGGCACCATCGCAATGCGGTGGAACACATCGTCAAACCCCTGACGATACATAAAGTGCTCCATGTCCATCGCAGGGAGCATGGTTAAGTGGTCGCGCTCTTCTTCCCGTTCATTATTCAGCAGGCTACGCACGGTCGAGGCATACTTTTTACCCGCCTCGTCACCGTCCACCAGCACATGCCATTCAATACCCATCCGGCGGGCAAATTTTATCAGCGGTTTTAATCCCGACTGGGCAAACTCGATCACCTTAATGCCTTCCGCATCAAAATGGTGCCCACACTGACGCGCCAGTTCGTTGATGACCCAGGTCTCCGTTTCCCCTTCCACCAGCAGCCAACAGCGGGCAAAAAGTGACGACGCGCGATTAAAACGAATATGAAACGCGATGCGCCGCCCGTCTTCGGCATTTAAACCGCCAGGCCCGAGACGGTACGCGGAGACCCGCGAAGACTCGCGCACCAGACGGCAGATATGCTCAACCGGCGTCATGGATAATAGCTCACCAGAATTGGTGGTCGTAATACGCTGGAGCGGCAGCAAATTCAGCAGATGCCACGCCACCGAGAGCATGATGGGGTGAAGCCGCGTTTCAGGATCTTCCACCAGCAGCAACGGGCGGGCATCCCGGTCAAGACGCACGGTGCCTTTAGCCTGCAAAAGTGTTGAAAACAGCCCCAGCAGAATCACCCGATGGGTACGACCGCCGGGCCGGTCGATCATCCGGTTGATGATGTCGAGATAGCGCCAACTGCGTTGTTCATCATGAGAGCGACGGCGCATCAGCCGGTGGCGCGACTCCGATGTCCCCTGCTCGGAAAAATAGTGCTCCAGCAGTTGTACCATCGCGGACAACCCCTGGCGAATCTGGCCATCGGTCAGGTTTTGCGGACGCGACACCAGCTCACGCGCCAGAAAATCCAGCTCGCGGGCGGTGACTTCCACCTCCGGCATATTCGGTACCGTGCCGTTACGGATACGCCGCATAAAGCGCGCATCACGCAACCGCAATACCGGCGTAAGGCGGGTCAGGTGGCGAGCCAAATCGTCGATGTTGTCCAGTGGGATCGGGTTGGCTTTTTCATCAAGAAACTCGCGCAGGGTCAGGACCCCTTCGTTTTCCGCCATCTCGCCTTCCAGGCGATAGAAAATCCGGTGGAAATCATCGTCACAGGGCACCCAACAGGGTGACAGCGGGCGGAAGCGACGCACGCGGTGACGGCCTGGCTCGGATTCACGGAACGTCAGGATAATATGCAGGTGCTTCTCGCGTCCCGTCACGTCCCCGGGCGGGAACCAGAAATCGTCGTGGACAAAGTGATACAGATCGTCTTCGGGGGATAGCAGTAACGTCAGCGCATCGAGCAGGCTGGACTTACCCCACGCGTTCTCGCCGATCAGGACGTTGTTCTGCTCAAGCTGCAGCGACAGGCGGTTAATACCGCGAAACCCGACAATTTCCACACGTTCGAGAAGCATAAATCCCCCGCGAAATGAACACTTTTTCCTTTAAGTTATCAGCAGTATAGCGGGAGGAATCTTGTCACGACAGCATAACATTCACCCTGAGAAGAATTGGTCTATGCTCTATTTACCGCTCATTTGAACAAGGAATGACATCACATTGCCTTAAATCAAATTTATCGAATTTATTTAAGTGGCGAAGGGATGTTGTTGGTTTCTAAAATACGGGCTCTTTGAGTCGTCATCCCTTTATGGCGATATATCCCTCCCGCGGGAAAGCGCGCGGAAATTATTTGAGGTGGTTATGTTTAGAAAATTGGCTGCAGAATGTTTTGGTACATTCTGGCTGGTATTTGGTGGCTGCGGTAGCGCCGTTCTGGCAGCAGCGTTCCCGGAATTAGGCATTGGTTTTGTCGGCGTCGCGCTGGCGTTTGGCTTAAGGAAGGTGCGAATAAGTCACCAAACGCAAAAAAACGCCTATGTAAGTGATTGAATTTAATTGACTAAAAGTTTCATTTTCGTTGCGGAGGGTACTTATTCGCACCCTCCTTAACCGTATTAACCATGGCCTTCGCCGTGGGGCATATTTCCGGTGGTCATTTTAACCCGGCTGTGACGTTAGGTTTATGGGCGGGCGGTCGTTTCCCTGCTAAAGACGTCATTGGCTACATCGTGGCGCAGGTGGTGGGCGGTATTATTGCGGCTGGCGTTCTGTACGTTATTGCCAGCGGTAAGGCCGGCTTTGACGCGGCCGCCAGCGGCTTCGCCTCAAACGGCTTTGGCGAGCACTCGCCGGGCGGTTACTCCATGCTGTCTGCCATCGTGATTGAAATTGTGCTGACCGCGGGCTTCCTGCTGGTGATCCACGGCGCCACCGACAAACACGCGCCTGCTGGCTTTGCCCCTATTGCTATTGGTCTGGCGCTGACGCTTATCCACCTGATTTCAATTCCGGTCACCAACACCTCCGTTAACCCGGCACGCAGTACCGCCGTCGCCATCTTCCAGGGCGGCTGGGCGCTTGAGCAGCTGTGGCTGTTCTGGGTAATGCCAATTATCGGCGGTATTCTGGGCGGCGTGCTGTATCGCACCCTGCTGGAAAAACGCGATTAATCTTTCCCTCCCTCTCCCCGTGGGAGAGGGCCGGGGTGAGGGCAACAGGCCGCACATACAAGCCGGGTAAGGCGTAGCCGCCACCCGGCTTTCTTTTGCCGCTTTACTGAATAGCCTTAATTGGGTAGTGTCTCTGGCGCTCAACAGACACTCAAAAGGACCGGCTGTTCATGTTTTCAGGACTCCTCATTATTCTGCTGCCCCTGATTGCGGGCTACCTTATTCCGCTGCGTCAGGAATCCGCATTACGGCTTATCAACCGTTTTCTCAGCGGGATTGTTTACCTCATTCTTTTCTTTATGGGGATCAGCCTGGCCTTCCTAGATAACCTGTCCGCGAATTTACTCTCCATTTTGCATTATTCAGCCGTCACGGTTACGGTTATTTTGCTGTGTAATATTGCCGCACTGCAGTGGCTGGAACGCACCATTCCCTGGAAAAATCATCACCACCAGGAAAAGCTGCCCTCCCGTATTGCGATGGCACTTGAGTCATTAAAACTCTGCGGCGTCGTGGTGCTCGGTTTTCTTCTGGGTCTCACCGGATGGGCATTTTTACAGCACGCGACAGAAGCCAGTGAATATACCCTGATCTTCCTGCTGTTCCTGATTGGTATCCAGCTGCGAAATAACGGCATGACCCTGAAACAGATTGTCCTCAACCGTCGGGGAATGATTATTGCCGTAATGGTTGTCACCAGCTCAATGGTAGCGGGTGTGATTAATGCTTTTATTCTCGATCTGCCGCTGAAAACCGGCCTGGCAATGGCCTCCGGATTTGGCTGGTACTCCCTTTCCGGTATTCTGCTGACTGAATCATTCGGTCCGGTGATCGGCAGCGCCGCCTTCTTTAACGATCTGGCGCGTGAGCTGATTGCCATTATGCTGATCCCGGGGCTGGTTCGCCGCAGTCGCTCTACCGCACTGGGTCTGTGCGGCGCGACGTCGATGGACTTTACGCTACCGGTACTTCAGCGCTCAGGCGGGCTGGAAATGGTACCCGCGGCCATCGTGCACGGCTTTATTTTGAGTTTGCTGGTTCCCATTCTGATGGCGTTCTTCTCTGCCTGATACTTCTTTGGCGGTAGGGTGCCTGCCGCCAAAATTGCGCTAAATCAATCTCCCTCTATTTTGTAGCAGAAAGCGCTTTTCACCGTTCTGGCACAGGCATAACCTTAAACATGTATATCAAATATAACTTTAACAGGTGTGATTATGTTTTGTGTGCAATGTGAACAAACCATCCGTACCCCGGCAGGCAATGGCTGCTCTTACGCGCAGGGTATGTGCGGCAAAACCGCAGAAACATCAGACCTGCAGGACCTGCTGATTGCTGCCCTGCAAGGCCTTTCCGCATGGGCATTCAAAGCCCGCGAATACGGCATCGTCGACCACTACGTCGACAGCTTCGCGCCGCGCGCATTCTTCTCTACGCTGACCAACGTTAACTTTGATTCCCCTCGCATCGTCGGCTATGCCCGTGATGCTATCGCCCTGCGTGAAGCGCTGAAAGCGCAGTGCCTGAACGCTGATGCTAACGCTCGCGTGGACAACCCGATGTCAGAACTCCAGCTGGCGAGTGATGACCTGGGCGACCTCCAGCGTCAGGCGGCAGACTTTACCCCGAATAAAGACAAAGCGGCGATTGGCGAGAACATTCTCGGCCTGCGCCTGCTGTGCCTGTACGGTCTGAAAGGCGCAGCGGCGTATATGGAGCACGCGCACGTTCTCGGTCAGTACGACAACGATATCTACGCGCAGTACCACAAAATCATGGCGTGGCTGGGTACCTGGCCTGCCGATATGAACGCCCTGCTTGAGTGCTCAATGGAAATCGGCCAGATGAACTTCCGCGTGATGAGCATTCTGGATGCCGGTGAAACCAGTACCTACGGCCACCCGACGCCAACGCAGGTCAACGTGAAGGCGACCGAGGGCAAATGTATCCTGATCTCCGGTCATGACCTGAAAGATCTCTACAACCTGCTGAAGCAGACTGAAGGCACTGGCGTCAACGTTTATACTCACGGCGAAATGCTGCCTGCACACGGCTACCCGGAGCTGCGTAAATTCAAACATCTGATCGGTAACTACGGCAGCGGCTGGCAGAACCAGCAGTTGGAGTTCGCCCGCTTCCCTGGCCCTATCGTGATGACCTCTAACTGCATCATCGACCCTACCGTGGGCGCGTATGACGACCGCATCTGGACCCGCAGCATCGTCGGCTGGCCGGGCGTGAGCCACCTCGAAGGCGACGATTTCGGTCCGGTTATTGCCCAGGCGCAGCAAATGGCGGGCTTCCCGTACAGCGAAATTCCGCATCTGATCACCGTCGGCTTCGGCCGAGAAACCCTGCTCGGCGCCGCAGATTCGCTGATCGATCTCGTCAGCCGTGAAAAGCTGCGCCACATCTTCCTCGTCGGCGGCTGCGACGGCGCGCGCGGTGAGCGTAACTACTTCACCGATTTCGCCACCAGCGTACCGGACGATTGCCTGATCCTGACCCTGGCGTGCGGTAAATACCGTTTCAACAAGCTGGACTTCGGCAATATCGAAGGTCTGCCGCGCCTGATCGATGCGGGCCAGTGTAACGATGCTTACTCGGCCATTATTCTGGCGGTTACCCTGGCGGAGAAACTGGGCTGTGGCGTGAACGACCTGCCGCTGTCGCTAGTGCTTTCGTGGTTTGAGCAGAAAGCGATCGTCATCCTGCTGACCCTGCTCTCTCTGGGCGTGACCAACATCGTGACCGGCCCGACCGCGCCAGGCTTCCTGACGCCGGACCTGCTGGCCGTGCTGAACGAAAAATTCGGCCTGCGCTCCGTCACCAACGTTGAAGATGATATGAAGCAGCTGCTGAGCGCGTAAGGAGTTATTCATGACCATGCCAACCTCACAATGTCCGTGGCGGATGCAGGTTCATCACATCCACCAGGAGACGCCGGATGTGTGGACGCTCTCACTGATTTGCCACGATTACTATCCGTACCGTGCCGGTCAGTATGCGCTGGTCAGTGTCCGCCATTCGGCGGACACCCTGCGTGCCTACACGATCTCCTCAACGCCGGGCGTGAGCGAATACATCACGCTTACCATTCGCCGTATTGATGACGGTGCCGGCTCGCAGTGGCTGACCCGTGACGTGAAGCGCGGAGACTATATCTGGCTGTCAGACGCCCAGGGCGATTTCACCTGTGACGACAAGGCGGAAGATAAATTCCTCCTGCTGGCGGCGGGCTGTGGCGTCACGCCGATTATGTCCATGCGCCGCTGGCTGGCGAAAAACCGTCCGCATGCCGACGTGCAGGTGATCTTTAGCGTTCGCTCTCCGGAAGATGTCATTTTTGCCGAGGAGTGGCGTAATTATCCGGTAACACTGGTGGCAGAACACAATGCGGTCCACGGTTTTGTGCCCGGTCGTCTGAGCCGCGAGCTGCTGCAAAGCGTGCCGGATATTGCGCACCGTACCGTGATGACCTGCGGCCCGGCGCCTTACATGGATATCGTCGAGAAAGAAGTGAAGGCGCTTGGCGTGACCCGCTTCTTCAAGGAGCAATTCTTCACGCCGGTAGCGGAGGCGGCAACCAGCGGGATTCAGTTTACTAAGCTACAGCCTGCGCAGACCTTCTTTGGCCGCGTGGGAACGACTTTGCTGGAGGCACTCGAAAGCAATAAGGTGCCGGTAGTGGCCGCCTGCCGTGCGGGCGTATGCGGTTGCTGTAAGACGAAAGTGGTTTCAGGTGAATACACTGTCACCAGTACCATGACGCTCTCCGACGCGGAAATTGCCGAAGGTTACGTGCTGGCGTGCTCATGCCATCCGCAGGGGGATCTGGTCCTCGCATAATCTGACGCGGTGCCCCGTTTTTGCCGGGTGGCACTGCGTTTACCCGGCCTACCTTGTAGGGGCTGGATCGTCGTAGGCCCGGTAAGCGCTAGCGCCACCGGGCTTTTTTGTCGGGCGGCACATTGTTTACCCGATCGACAACAGCCTCAACGCCACGCAGGTGCTTTCCCCAGCGCAAACCGCCCTGCCCCTAAAAATGCCACCGCCAGCGAGCCAATAAAGAAGTACACCAGGCTTTCAATCGCCCATGCCCCAACCTTATCGAGGGCGAACGTTTCACCCATTCCTACCATCAGCCATGCCACAATCATCGTAAACGCCAGCATCAGCGCGGCCGGGCGCGTAAAGAGCCCGACAATAATCAACATCGGTGCCACCACTTCGCCAATCAACACGCCATAAGCGATAAACCCCGGCAACCCTTTTTCCACCAGCATGCCGCTGATAAAGCCCACGCCGCCGAATAACTTGTGCAAACCGTGAAAGAGCATCAACCCACCGACGGCAAGTCGTAACAAGAGTTTGCCAAGATCGTCGCACGATAGCTTTTCATTAACAGCAATTAACAATGATTTAACCATTTGAAATGATTCCTGTTTTCACCTGAGTCAGCACCAGATTATGCCGAATTATCGCGCAAGGAAACCCTGTTAATTGAGGGGTATTGAGCAGGCAATACAGCGACTTTCTTCTAAGCTTGTAAGCGATATCACAAAAAGGAGAAGGACACCCATGAAACAAACCGTGGCTGCATATATAGCGAAAACCCTGGAACAGGCTGGCGTGAAACGTATCTGGGGCGTAACCGGCGATTCCCTGAACGGACTGAGCGACAGCCTTAACAAAATGAAAACCATTGAATGGATGCCGACCCGCCATGAAGAGGTCGCCGCATTTGCCGCGGGAGCCGAAGCGCAGCTCACCGGTGAACTGGCCGTGTGTGCAGGCTCGTGCGGGCCAGGTAACCTGCATCTGATCAACGGTCTGTTTGACTGCCACCGTAACCACGTGCCGGTGCTGGCGATTGCCGCCCATATCCCCTCTTCCGAAATCGGTAGCGGCTATTTTCAGGAGACGCATCCGCAGGAGCTGTTCCGTGAATGCAGCCACTATTGCGAACTGGTTTCATCCCCGGAGCAGATCCCGCAGGTTCTGGCAATCGCCATGCGCAAGGCGGTGCTGAACCGCGGCGTGTCGGTGGTCGTTATCCCGGGTGATGTGGCCCTCAAGGCCGCACCAGAAGGGGCCAGCACCCACTGGTATCACGCCCCGCAGCCTGTGGTGACGCCTGCGGAAGAAGAACTGAAAAAGCTGGCGCAGCTGCTGCGTTACTCCAGCAATATTGCCCTGATGTGCGGTAGCGGCTGCGCGGGCGCGCACAAGGAGCTACTTGAATTCGCGGGTAAGCTAAAAGCCCCCATTGTTCACGCCCTGCGCGGCAAAGAGCACGTCGAGTACGACAACCCTTACGATGTGGGAATGACCGGGCTGATCGGTTTCTCCAGCGGGTTCCACACCATGATGAACGCCGACACGCTGATTTTACTCGGTACCCAGTTCCCTTACCGCGCGTTTTACCCGACGGATGCCAAAATCATTCAGATCGATATCAATCCGGCCAGCATCGGCGCGCACAGCAAGGTGGATATGGCGCTGGTGGGCGATATCAAATCCACGCTGGCCGCCCTGCTGCCGCTGCTCGAGGAGAAAACGGATCGCGCGTTTCTTGATAAAGCCTTCAGTGACTACCGCGATGCCCGTAAGGGGCTGGACGATCTCGCCAAACCAAGCGACAAAGCCATCCACCCGCAGTACCTGGCACAGCAGATCAGTCATTTCGCTGACGACGACGCCATTTTTACCTGCGACGTCGGCACGCCAACCGTCTGGGCAGCACGCTACCTGAAGATGAATGGCAAACGCCGCCTGCTGGGTTCGTTCAACCACGGCTCGATGGCCAACGCCATGCCGCAGGCGCTGGGCGCAAAAGCGACGGCACCGGAACGTCAGGTGGTGGCCATGTGCGGCGACGGCGGGTTTAGCATGCTCATGGGTGATTTCCTCTCCGTGGTACAGATGAAGCTGCCGCTCAAAATCGTGGTCTTCAACAACAGCGTACTGGGCTTTGTGGCGATGGAGATGAAGGCCGGTGGTTATCTGACGGACGGTACCGAACTGCATGACACCAACTTCGCGCGCATTGCCGAGGCGTGCGGCATCACCGGTATTCGCGTGGAAAAAGCGTCTGACGTGGATGAAGCCCTGCAGCGCGCCTTCTCTATCGACGGTCCGGTGCTGGTGGATGTGGTAGTCGCCAAAGAAGAGCTGGCTATTCCACCGCAAATCAAGCTGGAACAGGCGAAAGGTTTTAGCCTCTATATGCTGCGCGCCATCATCAGCGGCCGCGGTGATGAAGTGATCGAACTGGCAAAAACCAACTGGCTCAGGTAAAACATTTCACGTGACCTCTTAAAATAAAGGGATGTGAAATGATTGATTTGCGTAGTGATACCGTTACCCGCCCGAGCCGTGCCATGCTCGAAGAGATGATGGCCGCCCCGGTCGGGGACGACGTCTACGGCGATGACCCGACGGTCAACGCGTTACAGCGCTATGCGGCAGAGCTGAGTGGCAAGGAGGCCGCGCTGTTCCTGCCGACCGGCACGCAGGCGAACCTCGTGGCGCTGCTCAGCCACTGCGAGCGCGGCGAAGAGTATATTGTCGGCCAGGGCGCGCATAACTATCTCTACGAAGCCGGCGGTGCGGCGGTGCTCGGCAGCATCCAGCCGCAGCCGATTGACGCCGCGCCGGACGGTACACTCCCGCTCGATAAGGTCGCGGCAAAAATCAAAGCCGACGATATTCATTTCGCCCGCACGAAACTGCTCAGTCTGGAAAATACCCACAACGGTAAAGTGCTGCCGCGCGAGTACCTGAAAGCGGCATGGGACTTCACCCGCGAGCGCAAGCTCGGCCTGCACGTTGACGGTGCGCGCATTTTTAACGCCGTAGTGGCGTACGGCTGCGAGCTGAAAGAGATTACGCAATATTGCGACTCGTTCACCATTTGCCTCTCCAAAGGGCTGGGTACGCCGGTGGGTTCCCTGCTGGTCGGCAATGCGGATTACATCAAGCGCGCCAACCGCTGGCGTAAGATGACCGGCGGCGGCATGCGCCAGGCCGGTATTCTGGCGGCAGCGGGTCTGTATGCTCTCAAAAATAACGTGGCGCGCCTGAAAGACGATCACGATAACGCCGCATGGATGGCCACACAGCTGCGCGAGATCGGTGCGGACGTGATGCGCCACGACACCAACATGCTGTTCATTCGCGTGGGCGACGAACATGCCGCTGCGCTGGGCGAATTTATGAAAGCGCGCGGCGTGCTGATCAACGCCTCTCCAGTGGTGCGTCTGGTCATGCACCTCGACGTGAACCGCGAACAGCTGGCAGAGGTGGTGAAACACTGGCAGGCGTTTTTACAGCGCTAAGGAGCCTCACGTGCCGCAACGCATTCTGGTGCTGGGCGCCAGCGGGTATATCGGTCAGCATCTCACCACGGCATTGAGCCAGCGGGGACATCAGGTGCTGGCAGCGGCACGCAACACCGACCGCCTGCAAAAGCTGGCGTTGCCGGGCGTCACCTGCCACAACGTTGACCTCAACTGGCCGAAGGCGCTTCCCGCGCTGCTGGAAGAGGTCGACACGCTTTACTACCTGGTCCACAGCATGGGCGAAGGCGGCGATTTTATCGCCCACGAGCGACAGGTGGCGTTGAACGTCCGCGATGCCCTGCTGCAAACGCCGGTGAAGCAGGTGATTTTTTTAAGTTCGCTCCAGGCGCCTGAGAGCGAGCAGTCCGATCACCTGCGCGCGCGCCAGCTGACGGCGGACACCCTCCGCGGGGCGAATATCCCCGTCACCGAACTGCGCGCAGGGATCATCGTCGGCGCGGGCTCAGCCGCTTTTGAAGTGATGCGCGATATGGTCTACAACCTGCCGGTACTGACGCCGCCGCGCTGGGTCCGCTCGCGCACCACGCCGATTGCGCTGGAGAACTTGCTCCACTATCTGGTGGCATTGCTCGATCACCCGGCGGAGCAACACCGGGTGCTTGAAGCAGCAGGCCCTGAAGTGCTGAGCTATCAGCAGCAGTTCGAACATTTCATGCGCGTCAGCGGACGCCGCCGCTGGCTGATCCCCATCCCCTTCCCGACCCGCTGGATCTCAGTCTGGTTTTTAAATGTGATCACCTCCGTGCCGCCGACCACCGCCAAGGCGCTGATTCAGGGGCTAAAACACGATCTGCTGGCGGACGATCGCGAGCTGCGCGCCTTAATCCCTCAGGATCTGATCCGTTTTGACGACGCGGTACGCAATACGCTGAAAGAAGAAGAGCAGCTGGTGAACTCCAGCGACTGGGGTTATGACGCGCAGGCCTTTGCCCGCTGGCGGCCGGAGTACGGTTATTACCCGAAACAGGCGGGCTGCACGGTAAAAACCTCTGCCAGCCTTGAGGCGCTGTGGGAAGTGGTGAACCAAATTGGCGGCAAAGAACGTTATTTCTTCGGCAATCTCCTCTGGCAAACGCGGGGGACAATGGATCTGCTGGTGGGGCACAGGCTGGCGAAAGGTCGCCCGGCGCGACCGTATCTTGAGGTGGGCGACGCGGTGGACAGCTGGAAAGTGATCATTGTCGAGCCGGAAAAGCAGCTGGCGTTGTTGTTCGGTATGAAAGCGCCGGGGCTGGGGCGACTCTGCTTCACCCTCAAGGATAAAGGCGATCGCCGGGAACTGGACGTCCGCGCCTGGTGGCACCCGCACGGGATGCCGGGCCTTTTTTACTGGCTGTTCATGATCCCCGCCCATCTTTTTATCTTCCGGGGAATGGCGAAACGAATTGCGCAACTGGCAGAACAAAAAACGAAAATAACTCATTAAAACGCTTTTTCTTTCACCTTTCCCATTGCATAGCGCCGTAATTCACGAAAGAATGCGCACGAAATTCTTTTTCAACACAGTGGATTGATATGAAGGTACTGGTTACCGGGGCGACCAGCGGCTTAGGCCGAAATGCGGTCGAATTTCTGCGCAACAAGGGCATTAGCGTCAGGGCTACCGGTCGCAACGAGGCGATGGGAAAACTGCTGCAAAAAATGGGCGCAGAGTTCGTCCATGCCGACCTGACGGAGCTGGTCTCCTCGCAGGCGAAGGTGATGCTCGCCGGAATCGATACGCTGTGGCACTGCTCCAGTTTTACCTCTCCGTGGGGGACCCAGGAAGCCTTCGATCTCGCCAACGTGCGGGCCACCCGCCGTCTGGGCGAATGGGCCGTTGCCTGGGGGGTACGTAACTTTATTCATATCTCCTCCCCGTCGCTCTATTTCGACTATCACCACCATCGCGATGTGCAGGAAGATTTCCGTCCGGCACGCTTTGCCTGTGAATTTGCGCGCAGCAAGGCGGCCAGTGAAGAGGTGATCGACCTGCTGGCGCAGTCGAACCCGCACACCCGCTTTACGGTACTGCGTCCGCAGAGCCTGTTCGGACCGCACGACAAAGTGTTTATTCCGCGCCTGGCGCAGATGATGCATCACTACGGCAGCGTGCTGCTGCCGCGCGGTGGCGATGCGCTGGTGGATATGACCTATTACGAAAACGCCGTCCACGCCATGTGGCTGGCCAGCCAGCCGGACTGCGATAAGCTGATCTCTGGCCGCGCCTATAACATCACCAACGGCGAACCCTGTACGCTACGCAGCATTGTGCAGCGGCTGATTGATGAACTGCAGATCGACTGCCGCATCCGTTCTGTCCCCTACCCCATGCTTGACATGATTGCCCGCAGCATGGAGCGATTTGGCAGTAAAGCGGCCAAAGAACCTGCGCTGACGCATTACGGCGTCTCAAAACTCAACTTTGATTTCACGCTGGATATTTCACGCGCAGAGAACGAACTGGGGTATCGGCCGGTGGTGACGCTAGATGAAGGGATTGTGCGCACGGCGGCGTGGTTACGGGATCACGGGAAACTGCACCGCTAGCCTGTTGCCCGGTGGCGGCTTCGCCTTACCGGGCCTACAACTGCACCGTACCGCTGGAGAGGGTGCAAAAACTAAAACGGCAACCTTTCGGTTGCCGTTTGCTATTACAGAGCGGTCCAGGCATCAGACCATGCCAGGCCAGCGCCTGGTTCATAGTATGCCGGGGCGTTGTTACACCAGCCGCTGTACGGGAACGGTTTGCACTGGAACAGTTTACCGTGGTTGTTCACGATATCGCCTGCCTTGTACTTGCTGTTCGCGCTCCACGCCGCGTAATCGCCAGACGTACCTTCGTCCGGAGACGGTGCTGCTTTGGCTTTCACGTTCAGCAGATAAGAGGTGGTGCTGCTCAACTCACCGTCGCTCACGGTCAGGCTGATTTCAATCTGCTGAGCCGTTGCAGACTCTGGAGCAGTAAAGGTGACAACCGCTTTATCCTGACCGGTTACGGTCTGACCGTCCTGGGAACGCCAGGTGTAGGTCAGCGCGTTGCCGTCGGCATCGGTAGAACCTTCCGCGCTCAGAGAGACATGTGCACCCGCCTCAACGGCGCCGATTGGACCCGCGATATGCGCCACCGGCGCGTGGTTCACCACAGCAGGTTCAGCCGGGGTTTCATCCGGAACTGGCGCTGGCGCCGGCGTTTCGTCTTCTGACGGCGTAGGCGTTGGCGTTACCGGGGTTTCATCCGGCGTAACGGAACCGTCGTCGTTAACGATGTTCACGTTAAAGAACTTCTGCACGCACTTGCTGTAATCACCCTCTTTGAACGCGCTGAACGGCGTCTGGTAACCAACGAGCTGGCAAGAGTAGGTTTCGCCGCTTGGCGTATCCGCGCTCCATCCCCAGTCCTGCTCCCAGTAAATCTTCAGCGCGCCAGCACCGCCTTCGTCGAACTGCTTCATGTTCGCGCAGCCCAGCACTTCGTTCGCCGGAACAGGGACCTTCAGGTAGTTCGCGAACTCTTTGTAGTACTTGATACGGTTTTCAGACTGTGCAATTTCAGTTGGACCACCGCACTCAACGCCACCGTTGATGATCTGGGTGGTCACGCCGAAGCCAGGGACCAGACCGTTGGCTTTATCGTGATCGTTCGGCTGCCATGTACCGTCGATAACCTGCAGCATGCTTGGTTTAGGCGGCTGTGGATAGGCGAAGAAGAAGATCGCACTCGCCAGGTTCAGCCAGGTATCCGCCACCAGCTCAGGTTTGTCGAGCAGCGTACGCACGTCGCCGTACATCGCTTCAGAGAACGGGCCGTAGTTGTAGTTGTAGGACAACTGCTTCGCACCGCGACCGAAGTAGCTCAGGAAGTCGCCGTCTTTATCTTTACCGCACGGCCAGGTCTGACCCTGCCAGACGTCCGGGTTACATTCGCCGTTATAGCCGCCCTTCTGGCCTTCGCTCCAGCCCATCTCACGCACGTGAACCAGGGCCTGACGCCATTCGGCTTCCGGACGCCAGCTTTCGTGACCGCCCGTTTCCTGAGCAAAGTGCGCAAACATGGTTGCCAACTCTTTACGGCAGATAGCGTCACTGTCGCGACCGTCATTGTAGGTCTTACACAGCGCCGGGAATTTACCAACCGCTTTCAGGAAGTTGCTGTAGGTGTACGCCTGCGCGCGCAGCGGGAAGAGATATTCCCAGTCGCTGGCTTTCACGATCCCTTCCACGCGTTTGACGTTCTCCGGGTTCGCCGCACGACCAGGTTCAATCAGTTCAACCTGGGCGTTGTCCAGCGTCTTAATGGTTTCCTTTACGGCATCCATCAGCGGGAAGCTGGTCAGCTCTTTCTCTTTCTTCGCCAGATCGCTGGCGTTCATGGTGTATGGTTCACTGGTGGTCGCTTGCAGCGAGGCAGCCTGCGCCATAAACGGTGCTACGCATGCGCCGGCAACGAGAACACTCAGTAACGTCCTTTTGTTCATTTCACTATTCCTGTTTATTTAAGTTAAATAATAACAATCCAGGCTTATGTATTAATCCGTTAATAAATAAACCGCAGACAGCTGTTTTCTCTTTTCGAAGAACACCCTCAGGAATTCTTCAAAAATAAAAAACTCATTCGTTTGCTGTCGCTTTCAGTTCCTGATATTTTTTCCACACTTTGTGGGCGTATATCATGCGTTGCGGATAATTTTCTTTCTTTAATCCGGCGTTATAGGCGCCGACCGCCTCCCAGTTATAGCCATACACTTTAATCATGCTGGATAAAATCGATGCGCCAACCATAATCGAGGTACAGGGTTCGGTTATTAGCCGATATTCATCTATCCCCCTGCTCTCCAGTGCCGAAAAATGTGAGCTGTTAATTTGCATCAACCCCACGTCACGCGTACCGTCATGGTTTCTGCCGACCGCATACGGATTCATTCCCGACTCCACATTGGCAATGGCGTACAGTAAATAAGGATCGACGTGATAATAATGTGCCGCTTTATCCCAACAGTTTGCCAGCGCGCTTTGGCTGATAATTAATAATAAAAAAATTAACTTTTTCATTTTTACCTGCTGACCGTTTCGTTTATTTCTCCTTAACAACATCCTGTAAAATCATTTTTGATTTACTCCCCCCTTATACGGGGGGAGTCTTTATCAGCTCAGATTATTGGCAATCTGTCGCTGGGCCTTCTTTGACCCATACATCGCTGTTCGCTGGGTTGTCACCACGGGTCCACCATTTGGCACGGTAAACGTTGCCCTGGTAAGTAGTGGTTTCGCCGCCGTTGTACACCAGATCAGAACGCCAGTTCATCTTCACGTTGCTCGCAAGTTCCCATGCGTCCACGCCGAAGCCAGGCTGGTTGCCCTGAGTCCAGTACTTCGCTTTCCACACCAGATGGTCGAAGCTTACGTTATCGCCAGTGTTGTAGATTTTGCTGGAATCCCACGCGGCGTAGTTGCCGGCGTTAGCGTCAACCGGTGCGTCGCAGCTGCCGGTTGCAGTGCCTTCGTCAGATGGCGGAGTCACGTCATCAGCAGGTGGTGTAACTTCGTCAGACGGCGGAGTCACGTCATCAGCTGGCGGCGTCACGTCGGCTGGTTTCGGATTAACCGTTACCTGAACGTTAGACTGCACGCTGGTTTTACCATCGCCTACCACCACACTCAGGGTGTAGGAAGAGGTAGAAGCCACTTCTGGCGCAGTGATGGTCACGTTCGCGGTGTCAGTACCGGTCGCGTGCATATCTGCCGGAACGCTCCAGGTATAGGTCAGGTTGTCACCATCTGGATCCGCAGCCTGCGCATGCACAACATAGGTTTCACCCGCCTGCAGCGTCACCGCTTCCATTGGGTTCACAACCGGTGCCTGGTTAGCCTTCGGCGCCTTGTTAACAACCTGCACGTCAATCGCGTTGCTCAGGCCTTTGGCGTCGGTAACCGTCAGGCGGAACACCATGGTCTGATCGCTGGTCGCAGCCGCAACGTTGAAGGTCGCTTTCGCTTTGGTGCTGTTGGTCAGGGTGACCGATGGGCCAGAAACCTGAGTCCATTTGTAGGTAATTGCATCGCCGTCTGGATCGCTGGACGCGGAACCATCGAGCGTAACGGTTGCCGGGCCAGAAACGTTCTGGTCTGCAGAAGAGGCGATTGGCGCATGGTTGGTCACAACAGGATCAACCGGCGTAGAGCCGCCACCCAGCAGGCTTTCGTTCATGGCGTTCAGGATGTCGCCGGTATCGGAGTCAATAGACCATGCGAACAGACCACCCAGGTTTTTCTGAAGCACGTATTTGCCTTTTGCAGCAGTAGAACGCGCGTCTTCATAGGTGATCAGGTCACCCGTCGTTTTGTTGAACACGTATGGCGCTTCTGCATCCGCGTCGTAGCCGTATTCCCAGCCTGGTTTGCCTTTGTACTCGTTAACGATCTGACGATAGTCAACCACGCCCGGTTCCCAGGTACCTCTCACCATACCGGTCGCGGTACCGGTGAATGGATTGTTACCGGTGTAGCCGTGTACACCCGTCCAGCCGCGGCCATACATGCCCGCACCGACCACGATCTTGCCAGGCTGTACGCCTTGCTGAAGCAGGGCATCAACCCCGTTTTCCGTGGTGTAGTTGGTGTCTGGTCGCCATGCTGGCGCATGCAGCGCAGCCTGGTGGCCCAGCTCGGTGTTGCTCCAGCCGCCGTAGAAGTCGTAGCTCATCAGGAAGATGTGGTCGAGGTACTGCTGAGCAGTGGTGTAGTCCACGTCTTCAATCTTATCTTTACCGGCACCGATTGCGCTGGTCAGCTCATAGGTACGGCCAGTCTGGGCAGACAGCTCGTTCAGCATCGCGCGAAGATCGTGCATCAGCGCCGTATAGGTCGCTTTATCCTGCTGCGGGTTGCCTTTCGTCTCGGTCACACCGCCGCCGCCCGGGAATTCCCAGTCGATATCCACACCGTCGAAGAATTTCCAGGTCTGCAGGAAATCTTTAACAGAGGAGACAAAGCGTGCGCGGATAGCCGGATCGCCCATGTGGAAGAACGGATCGGACAGGGTCCAGCCACCGATAGATGGCAGTACTTTCAGGTCCGGATGCGCTTTTTTCAGCGCCATCAGCTGACCAAAGTTACCTTTGTACGGGTCGTCCCAGTTGGACACGCCAGCCTGCGGTTTTTGCAGGGCAGCCCACGGGTCGTGGATCGCCACGGTAAAGTCAGGACGTCCCTGGCAGTCGCGCTGCAGCACGCCGTAGCTGTTGCCGCCTTCTACGGTTTTCAGGCCGTCGTTGATGCCGTCACCGCCACAGATTGGAATGAAGCCATACAGAATGTGGTTGAGGTTCGCAGCAGGAATTTTGTCAACCGGGAAGTTACGGTCGTAAACGCCCCACTCAGGGAAGTAGGCCGCAACCACTTTATCGGTATGCTGCGCGAAGGATTTGTTGTTCTCGTGCATTGTCGTGTTCAGCGGCAGCAGGTGGCTACCGTCGGTATCCGCAACGATGATCAGCTTGCTGGCGCTTTTCGTACAGCCGCTGTTGTTACAGACTTCAACCTGCTCCTGATAACGTCCGCCTTTTTTCACTTTGAACGTTGCAGAGCCCGCCGCGCCGCCGGCACCGGTCCACACGGTTTTACCGTCCAATAGCACTTTGGCTGAAGTTGGCGCATCGCCGCTCCAGACGTTCCACTCGACTTTGACATCTACGCCGTCATTATGGACTTTAACCAGACTGTTATAATCCTGAGCGGCCTGATCCACTTCAACCAGCGCAAATTTGTCATTGCCGGAACCAATGGACGGTGCGCCTGGTGCCGCTGCGAATGCGGAGCTGGTTGCCGCCGCAATAAAGAGCGCCAGATATTTAGGCTTCATAAAATTCATTTTTATTTCCTGATAAATTTATTCGTAACGTTAATACCCATGCCTTCCTTGAGAACATGGCGTGTTTCGCGTAATGCGTATTTAACTAACCTGACAACCGAGACAAAAAACGTTTTGCTGCTTTGTATTCCTCCATAAAAAGATACAAGCCCAAATTCCGTGTAGCTTATATCCTTTACGATACACTGAGCGCAAAGAGACGTCCTTCTCTTCCACCGCCGAAAAAATTTATAAAAAAGCTTGATCTGTATATTTAAAATATGAAAGCAAACTGCTGCCCAATAAACACAACTATTCCAGCAAAAGAAAGGTAAGGTCCGAAAGAAATAGTGAGGTTATTTTTATTTGAATTATTTAAAGCAAAATACCCAACGATACCGCTCAGTGCGGCTGCGAGTTCAATCGTGGGCAGAGCCTGCCAGCCGCACCAGGCACCTAATGCCGCCAGCAGCTTGAAATCACCGTATCCCAGACCTTCCCGCCCGGTAGCCAGACGAAACGCCCAGTACAGCAACCAAAGAGACATATAGCCCGCCACCGCGCCGAGCAGCGCGTCGCGTAGCGGCAGTTGGTGATCGAACGCATGAAGCAACAGTCCCGCCCAGAGCAGCGGCTGGGTCAGACAATCCGGAAGCAATTGATGCCGCCAGTCAATCATCGTCAGCGGGAGTAAAAAGCCGGCCAGCAGCCACAGAGAAAACAGCGCCTGAACGTCGGGCATACACCACGCCGTCAGGCCAAAAAACAGGGCGGAAACCAGCTCAACCAGAAAGATTCGCAGCGGGATAGCGGTTTTGCACTGGCTGCATCGCCCGCGCAGAAGCAGCCAGCTCACCAGCGGAATATTCTCCCAGGCCGCCAGCGCGTGCTGGCACACCGGGCAGTGCGAGGACGGAAAGAGCAGGTTTCCGCATCCCTCCTCTTCCCTTACCATGGCCGGCACGCGTTCGGCGACAACGCCGAGAAAACTGCCCACCATGCCGCCTAACACCGCGCTCGCGATCGCGAACCCCACCGGGTAGACGTCCCGCATCAGCGCAACGCTGTTCATGCGGTTTTACCCCACGTGAGTTGCACTTCAGCCTTCACGTCGCTGAGATGATCCACCGGCGTAAGGTTCATTTTTTGCAGCCTGACGCCGGAGGTCTGGTTAATTTCCCGCAGCCAGTTCTTTAATTCATAAACGTTCACGCGGCTGACCACGAACGATAACGTTTGTCCATCCTGATGCACATCCGTCAGGGGAAGATGGATCTCCTGGGCGCTATTTTCCACCAGCGCACGCGGGTTATTTGTTTTGGTTACCTGAACCTGCAAATGGTTTTTATCTATTTCACTGCGCATCCAGTTCAGGGTTTCTTTTTGTCTGGCCAGGGTCGAAGCACTATTTTGAATCATATTATCCAGCGGCATAACCCCGGCGTAATAGACCGCGGCCCCCAGCAGGGCGGCGGCACATATTTTTAAAATGACTTTTTCCCTGGCGCTGTAATTCTGGTAACGAGACTTAAGCTGCGCAATTCGCTGTTTCATTTATATTTCCCTGCGATCATGGCGGTATAAGGTGCTGACGTGGACACGGGCTGCAGGGTGAAATCAAATTTCTCACTGGCCTGGTTCACAAACGTCTGTAATGCGGTCTGGTTTTGTGCGCTGACGCTCAGCGTCAACGTATTCTGCCGCGCATCGTATTCCAGCAGGTCGATTTCCATTGCCGGAACGGCCTGTCGGGCTTTCTCCAGATCGTCAAACTGAAGAAAGATCCCTTTGCCCTGCTTCTTCATGTTTTGACCAAAGTGGTACTTAATATTGGTCTTGTGACGCATGCTCGGGAAATGGTGTTCGTAGACCTGCTGGATCTCCTGCTGGATCTGATTTTCCTGCTGTACCAGCATCCAGGCCATCGCAATGCGCGGCCCCAGTAGCAGGCTAAGGGAGAGCAGCCCTACGGCGGCCATCGCCACGTTTAACCGTCTGGCGGCTTTGCCATTGCTGGCTTTGGCGCTGAACGCCCCGTGCAGAAGCGTGACGCGGCAGGCCTGCCACTGGGGCTGAATCAGCACCAGCGGATGCTGCCAGGGCAGCACAACATCGACATCCACACCGGCAGGTGCATCACCGTAGCAGCAGACCTCACCCTCTCCGGCTTTCTGCATCAGCAGCGGCAGCAGGTTGGCCTCCATTTCACCCGCGACGTGCGGGGATAACCGCAGCCACCAGGTTTCACCTTCGGCAACCAGCGTGCTGCCGCCCGCCGTCACGGGCAGCAGCCAGGCATCCGGTAGCGCCTGCACCACCGTCAGACCCGCCTCCTGACAGCGGGTTAACCACGCCTGAAGACTGTCGGCATCGATCGCCACCGCGTCGACCTCTGCGCCCTTTTTGCTAAGCACGGTCCAGTGAAGCGAGTCCACGTCACCAATCAGCGTCTCTTCGGCCATCCACGAGAACGCCGTCGCCAGAGAAGCGACCTTTTTCGGCAACGTAAAATGGCGGAAGATCATGCTGCTGGCCGGCAACAGCAGACATACGCGCGTCGCCAGCGGATGATCCGCCAGTGCCTCCAGGCTAGCCACGGTTTCCACCTGCTGAGTGCCGGAGACACACCACATTATTTTCCCGCCCTCGACGCTGTCGGGACGAACAAAAAGTACCTGTTTCATAGCGATCTACTTTTCTTATTCAATCATTCGGTAACGACGCTGCCACGTCACGATCTCACCGGCTTCGTTATTAACCTGAAGCTGGCTTACCACACGAAGCGTTAATTCATCGGTATTGCCGGTGTAGTTAACGCGGAAATACCGGCTATTTATTGAGAGAAGCTCTGCCACCTGCGGAAGGTCATCTTTCAGCTGCGGGAAGGTTTGCTCCAGCGCTTTGCTGAAGGTCTCCATGTTTTCCCAGCCGCTTTCCGGACGCGATTCAATCAGGCGAAGGGCGTCATCTTCAGTTAATTTCTCCGGGAACAGGGCGGCCAGTAAGGCGGCCTGCTCCGGTTTCAGGGTATTCACATCCACCTTGCTGGCGGTGTCCGGTAACGCGCACAGCAGTTTGCTTACCTTCGGATATGCCGCCGCCGGGAACGCAGGCAGCAGTTTGATCTCCGCAATGGTGCGCATCATCTGGTTAGCCGGCTGACGGGCAGGCACGACGCCTGCCCAGGCATCACTCTCTGCGCCTTCTTTGGCCGTCGTCGTGTCGCCATCGAGGTAGTCCACCAGCTGGAGGTAAACCTCTTCCGCCGTGGACTGGCTTAGCCCGCTCTGAGTCAGGATCTGCTCAACAATTCGCTCGTTGCGCGGCTTTTCCGGCACGGCAGTCTGCGCTTGCCCCTGGGCAGGCTTTTCTGCTGCCAGCAGGTTATTAACGTTGAAGCAGTCCTGGGCATCTTCGACCTGGCTTACCACCGTGTAATCTTCCCCCTGCGTTTCCAGCGGCTGCTGCCAGTCCCCTTCCGGTGACAGCGCGTTGCTCTCGCCGCTGGCGTCACTCTGCAGACGGTCTTTGACCACTTTTTCCTGGGCCTGCATCGCCCAGCGCAGCTGCTGCTGGCTGACCTGATAATGCGTTTTCTGCAGGTTGCGGCAGAACTGCTGGCTGATTTTGGCGGCCAGGGCCGACATCATCACCAGCAGGATCAACACCACCAGCAGCGCCACCCCTTTCTGTTTGCGTAAGGCACTCATGGTTTCGCCTCCGGAGCAGGTTGTGGCGCGGGTTGCGGCGCAGTCCCTGCCTCTGGCGCGGCGGCAGGCGCGGCTTCTGACCCGGTGGCAGGTGCCGGTGCAGCCACCGCAGGCAGATCGCCCGGGGTCGTGAAGACCCAGCGCCAGGTATCACCGTTTTCCATCGTCAGCGTCAGCTCAACCCCGTCCGGCAGATGCGCCGGGTCGCTCCAGCTTTTCTGCCAGCCCTGACGGTAAAAACGCCACGTCAGGGATTTCACCTCGCTGACGATCGGCACTTCGTCCGGTTTAACGTCCGCCGGGCTGTCAATGACCGGCCAGACATCGCGGTAAAGACGCCCCTCTTCCAGCCGCCAGCGCACGCGTTCGAGCTGCACCGTACCGCTCACGCCGTTGAGCGTGGTCAGTTCCAGCGCATCATCGACCTGACGGAACAGGTCCGGCTCGTTGCGCGGCGCGCGCGCCTGAAGCTGGTAAAAATCGCGCTCCATCAGGCTCCAGGCGCGCTGAAGCTGATTGAGCTTCGCCGCGCTGGCGTCGGTTGCCGAACTGGTGCGCATCGCGCCGTCCAGAATCTGCCAGGCCAGGGTGCTGATCACCGCAAAAATGGTCAGCGCAATCATGATCTCCAGCAGGGTAAATCCTCGCTGGCGTCGGGCTTTGTTCACTTGATCTCTCCCGGCGGCACAATCTGCAGCGATATCACGGGCTGGCTGTCGTCGCCTTCCGCATAAACGCTGATGGCGTTTGCCCAGCGGTTGTCCGCCGTTTTGATGCGCTGTTTACGCCACGTCCAGCCGCGCCCGCCCATGGTTTCGCTTCCCCGTTCTTCGGCATCGGGAAAGTCGCTTTTAGTCAGTTGCACTTCCGCCAGCTGGTTTTCCGCCACCCAGCTGGCCTGCAGCGTATCGGCCAGGCCGTGGGTGAAACGCACGTTCAGAGACACCGAGTTCATCAGCGCCAGCGCGGCGGTGGAGAAGATGACCAGCGCCACCATGACCTCCAGCAGCGTCATCCCCGTTTGCTTTTTCTTACCGTTAGCCATCGTTTTCTACCGATACGGGCGCCGCGCCTTGCGACACCACGCGGAAATGGTGCTCTTTGTCATAGCTTTGCAGCGTCAGCGTGAAGCGGCTGATTTCGCCGTCCGGCAAAAAAAGCACCTGCGGATCGGACGTCAGCGTCGCGGCCAGGCGCTGCGGCGAGAGCGATACGTGCATCTCCTCCGGGAAATCACCTTTGGTGGTGATACGGCCCGCGGATAACGGTACCCAGCGACGCTCGCCCTCTTTATCTTCGAGCGTCACCAGCTGATAGTTATCCGTGGTGATCACCAGCCCGACGATATTTCCGTCCATCACCGCACGGTCTGAACCATAATCAACGAGGGCTTTTAATTGCTGGCCAAATATATCCGCACCGCTGCGCGAAGGTATTGTTGACACCACCATCATGGCGCAGCTGGCAAATATCACCAGCGCCAGAATAATTTCCAGCAACGTAAAGCCGCGTTGATTTTTCATTATTTCTCTTTCTTATCCAGAGACCAGTTCGTAATATCATCGGCGGTATTGGCTTCACCGTCCGGGCCAGACGAGAAGACGTCAACCGCACCGTGCTCACCCGGGCTTACGAGGAGATAATCATTACCCCATGGGTCCTGCGGCAGACGGCGAATATAGCCATCCGCGCGGTAGCCGTTCGGGATTGGCGCGATTTCCGGCTTGGTCACCAGCGCCTGCAGGCCCTGTTCGGTTGTCGGATAACGGTGGTTATCCAGCTTATACATATCCAGCGAACCTTCGAGCGCGACAATATCGCTGGTCGCCTTTTGGGCATCCGCTTTTTCTTTATTACCCATTAAATTGGGCACCACCATACTCGCCAGTACGCCGAGAATAACAATGACCACCATTAATTCGAGCAATGTGAAGCCCGCCTGGCGAGCCAGGTTTTTACGTTTTAAAGCCATGATTTAACCTACCATATTATTAAGTTGCAGAAGCGGTTGTAATATTGACAGCACGATGAATAAAACAATCGTTGCCATGGATACCACCAGCGCCGGTTCAAATACCGACAGCGTTAACGTAATGCGATGCTGTAATCCCGATTCCTGGTTTTCCGCCGCGCGGTCCATTAAATTACCTAATTCGCCGCTCTCTTCCCCGGAGGCAATCATATACAGCATGGTCGGCGGGAAGAGTCTCGCCTGCTCCAGTGCGGCATACAGCGATGCCCCCTGGCGGACGGTATCCGCCGCCTGCTCCAGCACCTGCCGGGCGTAGAGGTTTTCGATACCGTCCATCGCGATATACATCCCCTCCAGCAGCGGCACGCTACTGGCCTGCAGAATACTCAGGGTGCGGATATAGCGGGCGCTGTTGATGGCGCAAACCAGTTTTTTTATCGGCGAACCGTTCACCAGCCAGCTGTGCCAGCGAAAGCGGTTTTTGACGTTTCTGACCCAGGCTTTGAAACCGACAATCCCCCCGCCGATGCCGCCCGCGATATAAATCCCGTAAGCCTGCAGGAAATCACTCACTGCAATCAGCGTGCGGGTGGTGATCGGCAGTTGCTGCTTCATGTGGGTGAACTGTTCGATCACCTGCGGCACCACCGCGACCAGCAGAATGCTGATGACCGCAATGGCCACTACCGTCAGGGTAATCGGGTAGACCATCGCCTGCGTCAGCTTGCTTTTCATCTTCTGACGCTGCTCGTTGTATTCGGCCAGCTTTTCCAGCACGTCGCCCAGGTGACCGGTCTTTTCGCCGGCCATCACCAGCGTGCAGTAGAGTTTGTCGAAGGTGCGCGGAAACTGGCTGAAGGCGTCAAACAGCGTATGCCCTTCCACCACCTTCTCGCGAATTTCAACCACCATCGCCGCCAGCTTTTTGTCTTCCGTCTGTTTGGAAATCGCTTTGAGCGCGCTCTCCAGCGGCAGCGCCGCGTTGACCAGCGTGGAAAGCTGGCGGGTAAACATCGACAGCACCGGCGTAGAGAGCTTTGCGCCGGTTTTCGCTTTTCCGGCAGACGCAGCCTCACGGGTTTCGTTGATGCTGACGGGCATCAGCTTTTGCTCGCGCAACATCTGGCGAACCTGCTTTTGCCCCTCAGCCTGCAGCGTGCCGCGCTGGGTTTTCCCCGCTGCATCCGTTGCCGTCCAGGCGTAGAAGGCCATTACGCATCTCCTCCACGCTCGGCGGTAACGCGCATCACCTCTTCGAGAGAGGTCACGCCGCTAATGACCTTCAGCAGGCCGTTCTCACGCAGGCTGTAGGCCTGCTTAAAGAGCTGCGTTTCAATGGACATTTCGCCTTTATCTTCATGAATGGCGCGGCGCATGGTGCTGTCCACCACCAGAAACTCATGAATACCGGCGCGCCCCTGGTAGCCGCTCTGGCGGCAGTGTTCACAGCCCACCGCGCGGTAGATGGCTTTTGGCGGCGTGTCCATAAAGCTGAACAGCGCTTTCTCATTGGCGTCCAGCGGACTGGTGGTCCGGCAGTGCGTACACAGCCGACGCACCAGACGCTGGGCAATGACACCGAGCAACGATGAACCAATTAAAAAGGATTCCAGCCCCATATCCCGCAGACGGGTGATCGCCCCCGCGGCGCTGTTGGTGTGCAGCGTAGACATGACCAGATGACCGGTGAGCGACGCCTGCACCGCAATTTGCGCGGTTTCACCGTCACGAATTTCCCCGATCATCACCACATCCGGATCCTGACGCAGAATGGCGCGCAGTCCGCGGGCAAAGGTCATGTCCACGCGCGGGTTAACCTGCGTCTGCCCCACCCCTTCCAGTTCGTATTCAATCGGGTCTTCTACGGTCAGAATGTTGCGTTCGTGACCGTTCAGCGCCGAAAGAATGGCGTACAGGGTGGTACTTTTACCGGAGCCAGTCGGCCCGGTGACCAGGATGATGCCGTGCGGGCGGTCAATCAGCCCTTTCAACTTTTCCAGCTCTTCATCAATCAGGCCAAGCTTGTTGATGTCGGGCTTCAGATTGCTTTTATCGAGCAGACGCATCACCACACGCTCGCCGTACTGCGAAGGAATGGTCGATACACGCACGTCGATTGCCTTACGGCCGATGCGCAGGGAGATACGTCCATCCTGCGGCAAACGCTTCTCGGCGATGTCGAGTTTTGAAATCACCTTGATGCGCGACACCAGCAGCGGCGCGAGCTTGCGCGCTGGCTGGAGCACCGGGCGCAGCACGCCGTCGACGCGAAAACGAATGCTCAGCGTGCGCTCAAAGGTTTCGATATGAATATCCGACGCGCCATCTTTGACCGCCTCGCCAAGAATGGCGTTTATCAGGCGGATCACCGGCGAGTTTTCGTCGTTGTCGAGCAGATCCTCGTTATCCGGGATCTCCTCGGTTAACGCCATCAGATCGATATCCGCGTCCATATCGTCCACCAGCTGCTGAGAGACGCCGCTGCTCTGCTGCCATATTTTCGCCAGCAGCTCGTCAAAGGCCTCTGGCGTCAGAGTCACCGGGACGAACGTGCGTCCCAGCACCCGGCGCACTTCCAGCAGCGCAAATGCCGGGGTGTCTTCACGGATAAAGACGTCATTGTTGTAAAATAAAACGCCGTTATCTTTTGCATAGCTGCTGCTACACAGGGTTTTACTCAGTTCGTCCACGTTGCCCCTCCGCCTTACTGTTTAAACGGGTTGCGCGTTGCGGCTGCGCTGGTTTTCACCGGCACCGCGTCTGCAGAAGGCGCGGACGGATATGCTGGCATCACCGGGTTATTGCTGTTCGTTACGATGCCCAGCTTTTTCTCCTCCATGCGCTGCTGCTGGCGAGCACGGATCTGGTCATATTTCTCTTTCGACGCCGCACTGTAGTTGTCGTCGTCGCGCAGCACCGTGGTGTGGATGAACACCATCAGGTTACGTTTAGAGGTATCCTCAGAGGTGTAGCGAAACAGCTGGCCCACCAGCGGAATATCGCCCAGCAGCGGCACCTTGGAGACGGTCTCTTTGGTGACGTTTTCCATCAGACCGCCCAACACCACGGTCTGGCCGCTGTGTACCATCACTTCGTTGTTGATGGTACGAGTGTTGAAGGTTGGGCCGAGGCTGGCGTCTTCAGTCGCGTTAGCGTCAACGCTGGAGACTTCCTGTTCAATCTTCAGATGAATCATGTCGCCGTCGTTAATCTGCGGCACGATTTTCAGCTTGGTCCCCACCGTCTTACGCTCAACAGAGTTAAAGACGTTGTCGCCACTGGTCGTTTGCGAACCGGACAGTACCGGCACATCCTGACCGACGTTAAACGACGCTTCTTTGTTATCCAGCGTCACCACGCTTGGCGTAGAAAGAATGTCGTTCTTGGACCCGGTGGAGAGCGCAGTCATCAGCGCACCAAAATCACCGTTAAAGAAGCCGGTTGCCAGACCGGTATACGACAACCCTTTCATCGTGCCATTTTTGACCTGCCCGATTGGCAGGCCGGTGGATCCGAACTGGACGCCGCCGTGCTTGCTGGTCCACTGCACGCCCAGATCCATGCCGTTACCGTCCTGTACTTCCGCAATGATGGCTTCCACCAGCACCTGCGGACGGCGGATATCGAGCTTGTCGATCACCTTCTCCAGGGAGTTCATCACGTTAGGCTGCGCGGTGATCACCAGAGAGTTGGTTGACTCGTCGGCGGTAATATTCAGATCGCTGGACGCGGCGGCGGTTTTCGCCTTTGGCGCGCCCGCTTTGTCTTTCAGCTGTTCGCCAATCCCGGTCAGCACCGGCACCACCTTGGTGGCGCTGGCGTATTTGAGATAGAACACGCGGGTATTCCCTTCGTTGTTCTGCTCGCGATCCAGCTCATGAATCAGAGAGCGGGTGCGGGTGCGCGCCGCTTCCGAGCCGCTGATCACCAGGCTGTTGGTCTCGTCATCCGCAACCACTTTCGTGGCCAGCTGCGGGGCGTTCTGCCCTTTCTGCTCTTCGTTGTTGAGGTTGTTCAACATGTCTGAGAGCTCTTTGGCAGAGGCAAAGCGCAGCGGCACAATTTCACGGCGCTGAACACCGTCTTTATCCACGCGCTGAACCAGATCCACCAGGCGGTTCACCACCGAGGCTTTGCCGGTTAACAGCAGCACGTTGGACGGCTCAAAGTGAACCACGTTACCGATGCCGGTTGCGTCGTTGAGCTGGCGCAACAGCGGAGCAAGCTCGCGTACTGGCACATTTTCCATGCGCACGACGCGGGTGATGATTTCATCCCCTTTGCCCGGGTTGCTGCTGTCCGCCAGCGGCGCCCCGGCGGTGCGGGCGACGCTTGAACGCACCACTTTGACCATGCCGTTGTCCATCGGGATCACCGACAGGCCGTACAGGTCCAGCACGCTCAGGAAGAACTGGTAATACTCATCTTCCGTCAGCACGTTATAGGTTCTTACGGATACCGTGCCCTGAACGGACGGATCGACAAGAATGGTTTTATTAAGATTGCGGCCTACCGTATCGATAAACTCCCGAATATCGGTATTTTTAAAGCTCGCGCTAAAGTTCGCCGCGAACAGCGAACCTGAATATAACGACAATGCGGTCAGCGCCACGCACGCCCAAGGAAATTTCTTCATGGCTGTACACTTGTTAATTGTTTAGAACATTAATCCGAATATTTTCAAGGTGAGCGTGACGTCTGACGACGACCTCCGCTTCTTTCATTTTCGACCAGTTGGCAATAATATTTTTTGCCTTTGCTTCATCGGTCATATCGACAGAGTTTACTTTTACCGCCACATCCCCCTTTTCCAGTCCTGAATGACTGAAGAAGGCGGAGGCGTTCCTTGGATTAATGTTGTAGCCTTCCAGCTGGCCTTTTTCGATCAGAGGCTTTAACACCAGATAATCATCCAGATGCACGCTTTCCGCGCCTGCATCCTTCGTCGATTTCGTCACCGGGCCGCTGTCAACGCCGCCCTTAAAATAATCCGGCTTATTTAATGCGAGTACCTGCGTAGCACCTTCATAATTAACCACCACATTATCTTTATTAATTTCCTGAACAAACGCGTCGGTAAAACCGGTCAACGGCTCGCCCTCCCGGTAGCTTCTCGCCCCTCCGGGGGTTTTAATGACGGCGAAGGAGAGCCAGGCATCATCACTGCGCACGATACCTTCGATCTCCGCTGCCAGCGGCGCTTTTGCCGCTATCTCGACGTTATCCTGGCGAACAGCAGCCGTGAAAAGCGTGAAGGATTTTTCTTCGCGACGTTTTTTCAGCGGCTGCACATCAGAATTAGCCAACTTATTTGTAACTTTTTTATAATCTTTAAACGTCAGATACCCTTGTTGGCCGCAAAATAGCAACAGCGCAAACATAATACAGGGGGTTATCCACCGTGACAGAAATGAGAACCTCATTTTTCATCTGGCCTATAGCAAAGCGAAAATAAGCAGCGTCGTGCTGCGCTAACATGTGAGAAAATAGTAATGAGCTGCTGTAAATTCGACCACTGACTTTGCCGCTAACTTTCATAAAGAAAAATATTGACCGTATAAAATCCAGATGTTAGGCATCGTCCAGTGGATATTTTTACCCTGTGTGTAAATTGACCACACCCTGGCGTTGCTTTACTTTCTCGTCCTGTTGCTATTCCCAATCAGAGACGGTAAGTCGTTATGTATCAGAAGCACTTTAATTTTAAAAATCCGCCCTTTCGGAAGATCGTCCGCTCAAACGGCGATTTTCTGGTGCCTTATCATCAGGATGTTTTCAACCTGCTGAAGGAGAAAACCCAACAGGCGGGAATTATCGGGCTCTTTTCCGACGATGCCCCTCTGCTGGGGCAGTTCAGTGACGCCCTCAAATCTGCCCACCCCGACGTGCTTGCTATTAATGCGTTTCCAAAACTGAGTGCCAGTAGCCTGCTGTACAAGCTCAGCCCGGGAACCAAAGAGAACAAGAACCGGATTCAGGCGGTGGATGCCGTACTGCACCAGTGGCAGGCGGATAAAAACCGGGCGAAGGTACTGATCGTTAGCCATTGCGAGGCGATGAAAGAGAGCTGTCACGAGGTGCTGGCGATGTTACTCACCCGTGCCCAGGAGCTGGCGTTTCGCCTGTCGGTGGTGCTGACGGGCGCGGTGGATCGGGACGTTGTTCTGATGCAGCAATCTGAGCTGCGTGAATATGCGCACACCCGCCACACTTTGCGTCCCCTTACCTGCCGGGAATATCTCAGCTATGTACAGGCGCAGTGTGAAGAACACGGGTGCGAGAACGCACCGTTATCCCCGGCACGCGTGCGTAAAATGCATGCGCTGACCAAGGGGAATATCAGCAAACTGAATGAACTGTCGCATCTGTCGATGCTGGCTGCCTGGACCGAACGTGCAGCCGAGGTCAGCCCGCGTCATTTACGGCTGGCGGCAGGTGAGATCCTCCCGGCGAAAAAACACGGTAAGCGCCTGGCAACCGTGGGGCTTTTTGCCTCAGTGCTGTTCGCCGCCTGCGGCTGGTATTTAACGTCGTCGATCGCCGGAAAACTTCCGGTTCAACTCCCGGTACCCGTCAGCTGGAAACAGCAGGCGCCAAAAGTTGAAGCACCGGTGGTGCCGGTTATCGACAACGAAATGGTTAATCAGCCGGATGCCATGCACCAGCTCTACCTGATGTGGGGGTATGACGCCTCGGCGGATGATGCCCTGTGCCAGAACGCCGCGAAGGTGAACCTGATGTGTAAACAGGGGAATGCTTCACCCGATGCGCTGGCCCAGGAGGGGTATCCGTGGGTGAGCGAGCTGAAAACCGGCGATCATCTTAACTATGCCGTGGTCGCCCGCGTCGGAGATACGTCACTCGACCTGCTGATGAATAACCGTACCTGGCAGGTAAGCCGCCGCTGGTTTAACCAGCATGCGACCGGCAACTTTACCCAGTTGCACCGCCTGACGCCGGAAGGTAAAGACGCTATCAGTGCTGCCAGCGACACGAAAGACATGGGCTGGCTTGACCAGCAGTTGAGCCTGGCGCTTGGCCAGCCAGAAACCCATTCGCAGACCTGGACGGCGGAGATGATGAAACGCACCCGCGAATTCCAGCAAAAAATGCATCTGCATGTGGATGGCATTCCTGGCGAAGATACGTTGATGCAGTTGATGCGTGAAACCCATACCGCGCCGAGCGTACTGCTCCAGACCACGCATGCCACACCCGACGCCAACACGCAGGAGAAGCATTCCTAATGTCTACCATCTGTCTTGCGGCTCAGCGCAGTTACACCACCGGCGAGGCGGTCTGGTTTTCATACCGCCTCCCCCGTCTGAGAAACATCGTTAGCCATGCCTTTTTAGGGATGGTGGCTCTGTGCGCCATGATCATGGCAGGGCTGTACGCGCATGTTTACTGGAACCTGCGCCATCCGGCGCCGGAACCGGTCAAAGCAAGCGCCGCGAAACCGGAAACGCAGCTTTCAGATATGCACTATGTGTATGTGAGCAAACCGTTCCCGCATCCCCATCCGCAGCCAAAACCGGCTCCGGTGCAAGCGGATGTTCCTGCCATGCAGGATCTGCCCATCAACAGCGATGATGCCGACTGGCAGCAGGCACCTGATGGTGACGTGCCCCATGATACTTCCCGGGATACGTTACCCGGAACCGAAGCACACGAAGCCGCCTCCGCCAGCACAGGCAGTGATGACGCTTCTATAAGCGAGTTACTTAAGCAGGCGTTAAAAGAACAAGAGCAAGATTATTCGCAAGGCAAAATTCCCGCGCCGCCGGTTGACGAAACGCAGGATAATTCGCAGAGGGATGTGAATCATAAAGTGGATGCCCGGTCCCCTTTGAGTGAGAAAGGAGACCGGCTGGAGTAGTTAATATTTTTCAGGCAAGGCTGTCAGGTTAAGGAGTCTTCCCTTTTCCACAACAATATATTGACCTTTTTTCAGATCGGAAAGAATTTTAATGATGGTGCTACGAGCCAGGTTGGTGTACTCCTGAATATAATCATAAACGTTAATATCGCGTTGCTGATGAACAATCAGGTCATTGATCTCGTATAAAAACTCACGTACGACTGAATAGGCACTGCGGGCAACCAGAACATCGTCACGTTTGCTCAACATACAAATATACCAGGAGAGAACTTTGGTCAGTTGAGGCCACAAATTGTTATCCGTCATGAGCTGCGCGAAGGTCTCTTTTTTAATTGAGCGCACCACGGTATTGGCCCGAACGAGGCCGTACATATGGGTCGCGTCGTAGTACATCGAAGAGAGACCAAAAATGCACTGGCCGGTAACCGTGAACATACACAGTTCGTCGGATTCACGTCGGAATTCAACTTCGCCGCTGACGATAATATGAATATATTGTGAATCAGAGGTGGATATTTTCTGCCATTTCTTTAAGGTTTTCTCTTCAAAACCTGAGGTTGCAGAAATAATACTATTCATTTCGTCCTGTGGACGTAACTTTTTACCGTAAATACTTAACATTGTTATACCCGATTTAAGATGTTAATTTTTAGTATGCAGACCAAAGCAAAAAAACCTTGGCCTTAGAATATTTTCCTGATGATACGCTCAAGGAGAAAAATAAAAGATGAATGAGATATATTTATTTGCCGCATTAATTAGCAAGCTATGTGTCTATCTTAAATGCGGATAATTTTAAGTCAATTAACTAAAAATGAATTGAGTTTGTACCTAAGATTAATCTCAAGTAAATCAGGAGTAATTGGCGCTTTCGGGGGTATCCGAAGGATTACCCCTGCCCGTATTTCTCTAAAAGCGCCTCAGCAATGGCCATCGTTTCGACATCTGCGACGCCGTTCCACAGGTCAGGCCTGAAGTGCATCTGGAATACCATGATGATACGTTTTTGCTGCGCTGGGGTGCTGTTGGCCGGTACGTCATAGCCGTAGCGCGCAAGCAAATCGAGTAACGCTGCGGTATCCACCGCCTGAAAGCGTGGTCGTCCGTTGATATAAAATGCGACGCGCGCGGGATCGGGCCATGCGCCTATCCCCTGCTGAGCCAGCTGTCGCCACGGGAACAACGGACCGGGATCGTCTTTGCGCTGCGGCGCAATGTCCGAATGGGCCACCACGTTCTCAGGTCTGATGTTGTAGCGGGCAATGATGTCTTTGGCGAGTGGCACCAGCGCCGCAATCTGCGCGGGTTCGAAAGGCGTAAAACGCTTTACGCCAGCAGACGTTTGCCAGCCACGATTTTCAAGTTCAATGCCCACAGACGTATCATTAATTCGGTTGGTACCGCGCCAGAAGCTGATACCAGCATGCCAGGCCAGTTCGCTCTCGGGTACCAGTTGCCAGATACGCGGCTTGCCGTCTGGTGCTGGCGGGTTTGCGGGGATCAAATAATGAGAGCTGACGTTTTTATCGGTTAGGGTCGCCAGCGACGTGTCAAAATCATCGGCGGTGTAGTGGATCACCAGCACCTTTATTCGCGGGTAGGCCGCCTGCGCCTGATGGCGGGTATCCAGCTCGTACGCGCCTTTATCAACAATGCCCTTTTCCGAGGTACATCCTGCCAGCAACAGCGCCAGCAGGAGAGTGGAGAGCGAACGCTTCATCGACGGGTTTTCACCGCCGTTCCACTGACGCTCACCATCAGCATGCTGGCATCTTTCCCGACCGTTTCGTAGTCGATATCAATGCCGACTACCGCATCCGCACCCAGCGCCTTGGCCTGCTCGCCCAGCTCCTTAAAGGCAATTTCTCGCGCTTTACGCAGCTCTTTTTCGTAGGCACCGGATCGTCCACCCACGATGTCACGGATGCCAGCAAAAAAGTCGCGGAAGATATTGGCACCGAGAATTGCTTCCCCGGTCACCACGCCGCAATACTCGGTTATTGTTTGCCCTTCCAGGGTTGGCGTTGTTGAAAACTGCATAGTTTCTCTCCTTCTTTAGCGTTCAATGCCTTAGGCACAGCATTATCGGTTCGTTACGCTATGATTGAAAGGATAGTTAATAAATAAGGAAATCAACATGCGCTACTCTGCTTTAACACTTTTGGTGCCCTGCGCGCTGGTGCTCAGCGCCTGTACCACCACGGTCACGCCAGCCTTTAAGGATATTGGTACCCGCAGCGGCCCCTGCATTGACGGCGGCCCGGACACCGTGGCGCAGCAGTTCTATGATTACCGCATTCAGCACCGCAGCAACGATCTCACCGGCCTGCGCCCTTACCTGAGCGACGGTCTGGCAAAACTGCTCAACGACGCCACCCGCGATCCGCAGCATAATACCCTGCTTAAATCCGATCCGTTCTCCAGCCGTACCACGCTGCCGGACAGTGCGGAAGTGGCCAGCGCTTCTACCATTCCCAACACCGATGCGCGAAACATTCCGCTGCGCGTCAAGCTGACCCAGGGGACCCAGTCCTGGCAGGATGAGGTACTGATGATCCGTGAAGGTCAGTGCTGGGCTGTCGACGACGTACGCTACATTGGCGGCAGCGTTCATGCCCCGGCAGGCACGCTGCGCCAGTCGATTGAGAACCGCTAAATCATCAGTTATAAAAATGTTACCCCCGTAAAATGTCCGGCATTTCTCGCGGAATGCCGACATTTATACTCGCCGCCTTTGCCCTTCGCTATTTTGTGCTATGTTTAAGAGGAAATACGGGTTATATTTAACTTTTAACGCAGAAATATTGCATAACTATTCTGTCAACGGTACTATCTGCGGCCTCAATTGCTATAGATTGCCTGGATGAGTAAAGACTGCCCCGATGAGTATTAAACTAAACGGCATTAACTGCTTCTACGGCGCACACCAGGCGCTGTTTGACATCACGCTGAACTGCCCGGAAGGCGAAACGCTGGTTTTGCTTGGCCCAAGCGGTGCAGGTAAAAGCTCCCTTCTGCGTGTCCTTAATCTGCTTGAAATGCCCCGTTCAGGTACGCTGGCGATTGCCGGTAACCATTTTGATTTCGCGAAAACGCCGTCTGATAAAGCGATTCGCGAGCTGCGTCAAAACGTCGGCATGGTCTTCCAGCAATATAATCTCTGGCCGCATCTGACGGTGCTGCAAAACCTGATTGAAGCCCCGTGCCGCGTGCTGGGGTTAAGTAAGGATCAGGCCATCGGCCGTGCCGAAAAGCTGCTGGAGCGTCTGCGCCTTAAGCCTTACAGTGACCGTTATCCGCTGCATCTTTCGGGTGGTCAGCAGCAGCGTGTGGCGATTGCCCGTGCGTTGATGATGGAACCGGCGGTTTTGCTGTTTGATGAACCGACCGCGGCGCTGGACCCGGAAATCACCGCTCAGATCGTCAGCATTATTCGTGAGTTGGCGGAAACCAATATCACGCAAGTCATCGTTACCCACGAAGTGGAAGTGGCGCGTAAAACCGCCAGCCGTGTGGTCTACATGGAAAATGGGTATATCGTTGAGCAAGGTGATGCGAGCTGCTTCGCTAACCCGCAAACCGATGCCTTCAAAAACTATTTATCTCATTGATTGTGTCAGGGGAAATATAATGAAAAAAGTATTACTTGCCGTGCTGCTTGCTGGCGTTACCCTTTCCGCTACCGCAGCCCAGACCATTCGTTTTGCCACGGAAGCGTCTTACCCTCCGTTTGAGTCCATTGATGCAAACAACAAAATTGTTGGCTTTGACGTAGACCTGGCAAACGCCCTGTGTAAAGAGATCGATGCGACCTGCACTTTCAGCAACCAGGCGTTTGACAGCCTGATCCCAAGCCTGAAGTTCCGCCGTATCGATGCCGTCATGGCCGGTATGGACATCACCCCTGAGCGTGAAAAGCAGGTGCTGTTTACGACCCCTTACTACGACAACTCGGCGCTGTTCATTGGTCAGAAAGGGAAATTCACCTCTGTTGATCAGCTGAAAGGCAAAAAAGTGGGCGTGCAGAACGGCACCACGCACCAGAAATTCATCATGGATAAGCATCCGGAAATCACCACCGTTCCGTATGACAGCTACCAGAACGCGAAGCTGGATCTGCAAAATGGTCGTATTGACGGCGTCTTTGGCGACACCGCGGTCGTGACCGAGTGGCTGAAAGCGAACGATAAACTGGCGCCAGTAGGCGACAAAGTGACCGATAAGGACTACTTCGGTACCGGTCTGGGGATTGCCGTTCGTCAGGGCAACACTGAGCTGCAGCAGAAGTTCAACGCTGCGCTGGAAAAAGTGAAGAAAGACGGCACCTACGAAACCATCTACAAAAAATGGTTCCAGAAGTAATTCCTGATGAATGAAATTTTTCCTTTAGCAAGCGCCGCCGGGATGACCGTCGGCCTTGCCGTTTGCGCACTGATTATCGGCCTGGTGCTGGCGATGTTCTTTGCGGTGTGGGAGTCCGCGAAATGGTTCCCCGTCGCCTGGACAGGCTCCGCGCTGGTCACTGTGCTGCGTGGACTACCGGAAATTCTGGTGGTCCTGTTTATCTATTTCGGCTCCTCGCAGCTGCTGCTTACTCTGTCGGATGGCTTCACTGTCAATCTTGGCTTTGCGCAGATCCCGGTGCAGATGCAGATTGAAAACTTCGACGTCAGCCCGTTCCTGTGCGGCGTGATAGCCCTCTCCCTGCTCTACTCGGCGTACGCGTCGCAAACCCTGCGCGGTGCGCTGAAAGCCGTGCCGCAGGGGCAGTGGGAGTCGGGTCAGGCGTTGGGTATGTCGAAATCAGCGATCTTCTTCCGTCTGGTCATGCCGCAGATGTGGCGCCATGCCCTGCCGGGCCTTGGTAACCAGTGGCTGGTGCTGCTGAAAGATACCGCGCTGGTGAGCCTGATCAGCGTTAACGATTTGATGCTGCAAACCAAAAGCATCGCCACCCGTACTCAGGAGCCCTTTACCTGGTACATTGTGGCGGCGGCGATCTACCTGGTGATCACGTTGCTCAGTCAGTACATCCTCAAGCGTATTGACCTGCGGGCGACGCGCTTTGAACGGAGACCAGGCTGATGCTTGAATATTTCCCGGAGCTCATGAAAGGGCTGCACACCAGCCTGACGCTGACCGTGGCGTCCATTATCGTGGCGCTGATCCTGGCGCTCATCTTCACCATCGTCCTGACGCTGAAAACGCCGGTACTGGTATGGATTGTGCGCGGCTACATCACCCTGTTTACCGGTACGCCGCTGCTGGTGCAGATCTTCCTGATTTACTACGGCCCGGGACAGTTCCCGTCGCTGCAGGAATATCCGGTTATCTGGCATCTGCTCTCTGAGCCGTGGCTGTGCGCCCTGATAGCCCTTTCCCTGAACAGTGCGGCCTATACCACCCAGCTGTTCTACGGCGCGATTCGTGCCATCCCGGAAGGGCAATGGCAGTCCTGTGGGGCGCTCGGCATGAGCAAGAAAGACACGCTGGCGATCCTGCTGCCGTACGCCTTTAAGCGTGCGCTCTCCTCTTACTCCAACGAAGTGGTGCTGGTGTTCAAGAGTACCTCTCTGGCCTATACCATCACCCTGATGGAAGTGATGGGCCACGGACAGCTGCTGTATGGACGCACCTATGACGTGATGGTCTTCGGCGCGGCGGGCGTGGTGTATCTGGTCGTGAACGGCCTGTTAACGCTGATGATGCGCCTGATTGAGCGTAAAGCTTTAGCGTTTGAGCGCAGATCGTAGGCCAGGTAAGCGCAGCGCCACCCGGCAAGAAGTGCATAAATGTGATTAATCAATGCGGATAACTTTCTGGTTATCCGCTTTTTTTTGCCATAAAAACAATATTTAATCATTTTTATTGCATATAAATTCATTAACTGGCATTGTACATCCAGGCCGCAGACACGGCGCATAAATAAGACAGACGGGAGCATTACCATGAAAAAGTTAGTTCTGGCCGCATTACTGGCAACGTTCGCAGCAGGCGCATCCGCAGCGGATAAAATCAATTTTGGCGTGTCCGCCACCTATCCGCCGTTTGAATCGCTGGATGCCAGCAACCAGATCGTCGGTTTCGATATCGACCTGGCGAAAGCGCTGTGCAAACAGATGCAGGCCGACTGCACCTTTACCAACCACGCCTTTGACAGCCTGATCCCGTCGCTGAAGTTCAAAAAATACGATGCGGTAATCTCCGGAATGGACATCACCCCAGAGCGCAGCAAGCAGGTAGCGTTCACCGACCCGTACTACGCCAACTCGGCGGTAGTGATTGCGAAGAAAGGGGCGTATAAGTCCTTCGACGAGCTGAAAGGCAAACGCATCGGGATGGAAAACGGCACCACGCACCAGAAATACCTGCAGGACAAACATCCTGAAGTGAAAACCGTGGCCTATGACAGCTATCAGAATGCGATTATCGACCTGAAAAATGGCCGTATTGATGGCGTCTTCGGCGATACCGCCGTGGTCAACGAGTGGCTGAAAACCAACCCACAGCTGGGCACGGCGACCGAGAAAGTGACCGATCCACAGTACTTCGGTACCGGCCTCGGCATCGCGGTACGTCCGGATAACAAAGCCTTGCTTGCAAAACTGAACGGCGCACTGAAAGCGATTAAAGCTGACGGTACGTACCAGAAAATCAGCGAGCAGTGGTTCCCGCAGTAAGGTGTTTTGCCGGGTGACGGCTTCGCCTTACCCGGCCTACGAGGGGGGTTTTGTAGGCCGGATAAGCACAGCGCCACCCGGCAATTCTCACAACGGCACAAAGAACCTGAATCGTGCCCCACTCACCGACTCCATGAGCCGTATTCCACCGCCGTGCAGCTCCAGCATCCGTTTGACGATTAACAGCCCTAACCCGCCGCGGTTCTCCCGCGAGGCCTGAGTGTTCAACGCTGAAGGCCGCTGGAACAGATCGTCGCGCAGCGACGCATCCACGCCCGTACCGCTGTCAGCCACTTCGACCTGAAGCTGTTCATTCTCCTGCCAGACCGCCAGACGAATTTCCCCGCCGGTCGGCGTATGACGCATTGCGTTATCCAGCAAATTGGTCACCACGCGCTCGATCATTGATACATCGGCATTGACCAGCGGCAACGGCCCAGGCACGTCAATATGCAGATTGACCTCTCGCGTGCGGGCAGTGAGCTCAAACTTCTGCGCCACGTCGGAAATCAGCTCCGCCATCGCGAAACGCTCGCGCTGCGGTTTAATACCGCCGTGCTCAAGACGCGCCAGCTCAAACAACTGCTGGGAAAGATGGCGTACCTTTTGCCCCTGACGCAGGGCGGTGGCGAGATATTGCTGGTGCTCCTGAGGCGTCAGCGTGGTGGATTTCAGCGACAGCGTTTCCAGATAACCCAGCAGAGAGGTCAGCGGCGTGCGGAGATCGTGCGAAATATTGGCGATAAACTCCCGGCGCTGGCGATCGCTGTCGGCCAGTTGATCCCACTGGCGGGTGATTTTGCGCGCCAGCTCGATAAAACTGTTGCGCAGGCGTGCCACTTCGTCATTGGCCGCGACGTCCGGCGGCTCTGCTGCCAGCAGCCTGATTGCGCTAATGCTGTCCTGCTCAAGCCCGGTGACCTCTTCCGTCAGGCGTTTAACCGGACGCGTCACCCAGTACCAGACCAGTAATCCCGCCAGCAGGCCGAACAGTGCAACCCACAGCAATGACCAGAGCACCGTGCTCCACAGCGCCTTATGCCAGGCCATGTCCGCCAGCGCATTCGACTCCTCGCCCTGCAAAATAATGTACAGGTAGCCCTTAAGCTCGCCGTCCTGACGCAGCGGCGTGGCGCTGAAGACTTTTTTGTTCTGGCTGCGCGGATCGTCGCCCAGTACCGGGATGGCGGTGCCGCTCAGGAAGGTCTGAACCGGTGCCAGATCGATTTTTTGCCGCTGAATATGCCCCGGCGGGGCGGCATCGGCCAGGATATCGCCGTCGGGTGAGACAACATAGAGCTCCACGCTCGGATTAAAGGTCATCAGACGGTCAAAGAGCGGTTTCAGCGAACTGCGGTCAACCCTGCCCTGCGCGTCGAGAATCGGTTCCCGCTGGACGATCTGCTGCGCCAGTCCGCCCGACAACCGCTGCACCATCGCGTTGCCGTATTGCGTACTGGTGTAGAGCTGTACCGCGCAGGCGACGGTGGCGCAGAGCATCATCAGCAGAATGAACAGCAGCGTCAGGCGCTGGCTGAGGCTAAAGCGACGCATCAGGCGTTGGCTCCGCAAATTTGTATCCCTTACCCCAGACGGTGCGAACGATTTCCGGCTCGGCAGCGTCCTTCTCAATCTTGATGCGCAGGCGGTTGATATGGGTGTTGACGGTATGCTCATAGCCTTCGTGCTGATAACCCCAGACCTGCTCCAGCAGCGCCAGACGGGAAAACACCTCGCCAGGGTGGCGGGCAAAGAAGTAAAGCAGTTCGAATTCGCGCGGGGTGAGATCCACCACCTGTCCGTGGAGCAGGACGCTGCGCGCCAGCGGGTCGATCGTCAAACCGTGCGCCTGAATTTGCCCGTCCGTTTGTGCCTGCCCCATCGCCTGCTGACGGCGGAACAGCGCTTTGATGCGGGCAATCAGCTCCTGCACCGAAAACGGCTTAGCCAGATAGTCATCGGCACCGGTTTCCAGCCCGGTAATGCGGTCGGTTTCGCTGCTGCGGGCGCTGATGATGATGACCGGCAGGTAGCGCGTCATCTGACGGATGCGTCGGCAAATCTCCAGCCCGTCAACGTTCGGGAGCATCAGGTCGAGGATCACCGCATCCCACGGCTGTTTTTCCAGGCGCTGCAGGGCGCTGCCCCCGTCGGGCTCGTGGGTGATGGCGTAGCCTTCGTCTTCTAAATTGAGTCGCAGAAGCGCCGCGATATCGTGGTCGTCTTCCACCAGCAGGATGTGCTTCATGGGTCAGCCTTCAATCATTTCTTATGACGTAAGCTTACCTGATTTCGAGCGGGGGAAGAGTTCACATTTTGTTGAACATTGTGCGGGGTTCATGCCGGGTGGCGGCTACGCCTTACCCGGCCTACGGGTTAACAACGTCAACACTTCGTAATGCGCGGTATGCGGGAACATATCGAAAAGCTGAACGCGTTCAATGCGGTAGCCCGGCAGGCTGGCGATATCTTTTGCCATGGTCTGCGCATTGCAGCTGGAGTAGACGATGTAATCCGGTGCCATCTGGCTCAGGTAATCGCAGAGTGCGTTTCCGATGCCCCGTCGCGGCGGGTTGACCAGCACCAGTTCCGGCACATTGCCCTGGCCGGTGGCGAACTGGGTAGAGTCAAGCGCCTGGAAGTGGAGATTCGTTAACCCCAGCCCGGCGGCGGACTGTTTCGCGCAGGCAATCGCTTCAGCAGAGATCTCAATCCCGGTCAGCTGCATTTCAGACGTGGCGCAGTGCAGGCCGAAACCACCCACGCCGCAGAACAGATCCCACATATGATGAATGTTTAACGCCCGAACCCAGTCACGGGCGGTGGCATACAACGCACTCGCGACGGTCGGGTTGGTCTGGAAGAAGCTTTGCGGGCGGATCCACAGCGGTACGCCGTTGAAATTTTCGGCCAGCGCAGGCTGTTCGGTGAAGAAGATCTCTTTCTCCCCTTCCATAATCGCCATGTGCACCGGCTGTATGTTTGCCGTAATGACCTTAAGCTGCGGCAGTTGCGCCTGCAGCCACGGCAGCGCCGCGCGAAGCTGCGCCAGCTTCGCTTCCGAGCGCAGCACAAAACGCAGCATCATGCCGCCGTCTAGCTGGCTTTCCGTCAGCAGGAGATATTTCAGCTCGCCGCGCTTGCGGGCGACGTGGTAGGGCGTTAACCCTGCCCGCGCAATAAACGGTTTGAGTGCGGCAAAGACGGGTTCAAACGACGCGGGATACAGCGGGCAGTCGGTTAAGTCTTCCGGCGTGCCGTCGCGGTGCAGCATCCCCAGCAGCGGTTTTTCGACGCTGCCGCTGACCACCATTTTGGCTTTGTTGCGAAAGCCCTGCTCCGGTCCGCTGACGGGTGCGCACCACTCCCCCACCGCGTGTTCAGCCAGCAGCTGTTGCAGGTCGGCCATTTTGGCGGTGAGTTGTTGAGAGACCGGCTGTTCTATCCACTGACAGGAGCGGCAGCGTCCGGCGTCATAGAGTGCGCACTGCATATGAAAACCTTAAGAATAACGGGGGCTGCGATTATACACATTATTGCAACTGGAAGAACCGTCGACTGGACGCAGGCACGAACAGGAAGAACAGCACCAGCATATCCGGCAGTTTTTGCAAAAACAGCGCGTGCAAAATCTCGCGTTTTGATCCGCCCGCAATGCTGAACAGTTCGGGATAGCCATACCCCAGCGAGGCGGCCCACAGGTAGCTGGCGGCGGTCACCTGCGTCAGCAGATAGACCCAGCGCGCCCAGTTGCGCCCTTTGACCAGCGAAAACGCACAGTAGATCTCAATGAACACCAGCACCAGGCTGCTCAGAAAAACCAGCGTCAGATTCCACGTCTGCACGCTGCGGTGAATGAATTCACCGATACCGCGCACGCCCAGGGTATTCATAATCATCAGCACGTCCAGGCAGCGGATCATAATAATGGCGAGCGCCGCCACCTGTACCAGCGCAGGAACGTTAGGACGAGCGTGCGTAAGCCGTGATTTTTTTAATAATCCCAATGTTTTACTTCCCTGAAAAACAGTGCCGCGTGATACGCGGCACATCACTGGAAATTTTAAATGCTTCAGCCGCGTCTTGCACGCTGGATATCACGCACGCGCTGTTTTTCCGCGCGCGCCATCAAATACCAGGCGATAAATCCGACAATTCCGACCACGCCGAGGATGATAGAGGCCAGGGCGTTGATCTCCGGGTTAACCCCCATGCGCACGCTGGAGAAGACCAGCATCGGCAGCGTTGTCGCCCCCGGGCCGGAGACAAAGCTGGCGATCACCAGATCGTCGAGCGACAGGGTAAATGCCAGTAGCCAGCCGGAGATCACCGCCGGCATGATCATCGGCAGGGTAATGATGAAAAAGACCTTTAGCGGGGTCGCGCCGAGATCCATCGCCGCCTCTTCTATCGAGCGATCCAGCTCGCGCAGACGCGAGGAGATCACCACGGCGACATAGGCGGTACAGAACGTGACGTGCGCCAGCCAGATGGTGAGCATGCCGCGATCCGCCGGCCAGCCGATGGCATGCGCCAGCGCCACGAACAGCAGCAGCAGCGCAAGGCCGGTAATCACGTCCGGCATGACCAACGGCGCGGTGATCATAAAGGCGAAGCCGTTCGAACCGCGAAAACGGCCGAAACGCACCATCACCAGCGCGGCGATGGTGCCCAGAACAGAGGCCATCGTTGCCGCCAGTGCGGCGATGGTCAGGCTCAGCCCTACCGCGCTCATCATTGCATCGTCGTGGAACAGCTCACTGTACCAGCGCGTCGACCAGCCCGCCCAGACCGTCACCAGTTTGGAACTGTTGAACGAGTAGATCACCAGCATCAGCATCGGCGCATACAGGAAGGTAAAGCCGATCGCCAGGATCGCAATTCGCCACGGGGAGCGCACTACCGGTAAGTTATTCATCCGTGGTCTCCCATCTGTTTCTGCTGATGTTTGTGGAACCACATGATCGGCACGATCAACAGCAGCAGCATGATAATCGCCACCGCAGACGCCACCGGCCAGTCGCGGTTATTGAAGAACTCCTGCCACAGCACGCGGCCAATCATAATGCTGTCCGGCCCGCCGAGCAGCTCCGGGATCACAAACTCCCCTACCGCCGGAATAAAGACCAGCATCGACCCGGCGATAATCCCGCCTTTGGTCAACGGGACAATGACGCTGAAGAAGGTTTTCAGCGGACGCGCACCGAGATCAAGCGAGGCTTCCACCAGCGAGTAATCTATCCGCGTCAGCGCCGTATAGATCGGCAGAACCATAAACGGCAGATAGGCATACACAATGCCAATATAGACCGCGAGGTTGGTGTGCAGGATCGTCAGCGGCTGATCGATAACCCCAAGCCACATCAGGACGTTATTCAGCACGCCGTTGTTTTTCAGGATCCCCATCCAGGCGTAAACGCGGATCAGGAATGAGGTCCACGACGGCAAAATCACCAGCAGCAGCAGGATATTACGCGTCGAGGGTTTACTGTGCGCCACGGCCCACGCCAGCGGATAGCCCATCACCAGACAGCAGAGCGTCGAGATCGCCGCCACCTGCAGCGACTGCAGATAGGCTTCAATATAGAGCGGGTCCTCGGTGAGCTGCAGGTAGTTACCGAGGTTTAAGGTCAGCGTCAGCTGCCCGTCTGCCCACTCCCACAGGTCGGTATACGGCGGGATCGCCCGCGCCATCTCCGCCAGGCTGATCTTGAAAACGATCAGGAATGGCAGCAGGAACAGCAGGATCAGCCACACGTAAGGCATGGCAATCACCAGCTTGCGGCCGTGCTTCATCTTAAGGCGCGTCAGCCAGCTGGCTGCGCGGGCTGGAGGTTCAAGTGTACTCATTGGCCGCTCCTTATACCGTCAGCACGACACAACTGTCAGCATCCCAGCACAGGCGCACTTCGTCGCCCCAGGTCGGCTGACCTTTGCGGTAGCGATGTTCGTTTTGCAGCTGGGCGCTCAGCATCTGACCGCTTTTCAGACGCACATGATAGATAGACAGATCGCCCAGGTAAGCAATGTGCACCACTTCACCCACGGCGAAGTTATAGCCATCGGCTGGCGGATCGTCACAAAGCATGATCTTCTCCGGACGCAGCGCGACGTAGACCGGCACGTTGTCCACCACGGCGCTGTCAGGATCGACCTTGAGCGGATGCTGCAGACCCGGCGATTCAATGACCAGGCCATCCTCCTGACGATCTTTCAGTAGCCCTTCGAACACGTTGACCGAACCGATGAACTCGGCGCTGTAGCGGGTGGTTGGATGCTCATAAATCTCCTCCGGCTCGCCAATTTGCACAAACTTCCCGCGGTTCATGATCGCAATACGTCCGGCCATGGTCATGGCTTCTTCCTGGTCGTGGGTCACCATTACGCAGGTCACGCCGACGCGCTCAAGAATATCCACCACTTCCAGCTGCATACGGTCACGCAGTTTTTTATCCAGGGCCCCCATCGGCTCGTCGAGCAGCAGCAGTTTCGGGCGTTTTGCCAGGCTTCTGGCGAGCGCCACGCGCTGGCGCTGGCCGCCTGAAAGCTGGTGCGGTTTACGCTTCGCGAACTCCTGCATATGGACCAGACTCAGCATCTCGGCCACGCGCGCGGTGATTTCGGCTTTTGGCAATTTATCCTGCTTCAGGCCAAAGGCGATGTTCTGCTCCACCGTCATGTGCGGGAACAGCGCGTAGGACTGGAACATCATGTTAATCGGGCGCTGGTACGGCGGCACGCTGGAGAGATCCACGCCATCAAGCATGATTTGCCCGGCCGTGGGTTGTTCAAAACCGGCTAACATACGCAGCAGGGTTGATTTGCCACAGCCCGATGCGCCCAGTAGCGCGAATATTTCACCTTTATAGATAGTCAGGCTGACGTCGTCCACGGCATGCTGGCCATCGAAAGATTTGGTGAGGTTACGAATTTCAAGAAGCGGGGTCAGCGCTTTACGGACTTTCGCCTGCGGGCGGGGGATCGCGTCATTCACGGGGTGCTCTCCGGCAGAAATCAAATCATGGTGCAGGCGCACCAGAACGGTGCGCCTGTTGCCGGGGGCGCTTCGCTTGCCCGGCCTGTGACAAAGGGTTACTTACCGCTTTTCACCTTGGTCCACGCACGGGTACGTACGCGGTCAATTTTTGGATCCTGTACTTTCAGGGTGAAGAGCTTGGCGAACACGTCCGCTGGCGGATAAATTGCCGGATTACTGCGGATCGCTTCACTCACCAGCGGCACGGAAGCCTTGTTACCGTTGGCGTAATAAACGTGGTCGCTGATGTGGGCGATCACGTCCGGACGCATCAGGTAGTTAAGGAACTGATACGCTTCGTCTTTGTTTTTCGCATCAGCTGGCATCGCGAAGACGTCGAAGAAGGCCAGCGCCCCCTCTTTCGGGATGAAGTAGGACACATTCACGCCGTTTTTCGCCTCTTTCGCGCGGTTCGCCGCCTGCCACACGTCCCCGGCCCAGCCAATCGCAACGCAGATGTCACCGTTCGCCAGGTCATTGATGTACTGGGAAGAGTGGAAATAGCGAATGTTTGGACGCAGCTTCAGCAGCAGATCGGTCGCCGGACCGGTGTAGTCATCCGCCTTGTTGCTGTTCGGATCTTTGCCCAGGTAGTTCAGCACGGTGGCAAAAATCTCTTCTGGCGCGTCCAGGAAAGAGACGCCGCAGCTTTTCAGCTTCTCAAGGTTTTCCGGCTTCAGCACCACGTCCCAGCTGTCCAGCTTGACGTCCGGGCCCAGCGCCGCTTTGACTTTATCCACGTTGTAGCCGATACCGGTGGTCGCCCACAGGTAAGGCATGGCGTATTTGTTATCCGGGTCATGCTTAGCCACCAGCTTCAGGACTTCTGGATCGAGGTTTTTCCAGTTCGGTAATTTGCTTTTGTCCAGTGGCTGGAAGACACCCGCGGTCAGCTGACGCTCCAGGAAGCTCGCGGAAGGCACCACCAGGTCAAACCCGGTGCTGCCTGCCATCAGTTTTCCTTCCAGCACTTCGTTGGAATCGAAAACGTCGTAGACCACTTTAATGCCGGTCTCTTTCTCAAAATTGGCCACGGTGTCCGGCGCAATATAGTCAGACCAGTTATAAACGTGCAGCGTTTTTTGTTCCGCAGCGAGCGTGCCGGCAGAGACGGCCATCAGAGCACCCGCAACCAGACCCGATAACCATTTTTTATTCAAGGCGATCATAGTGTTATTCCTTCTGAAAGCTCGTTAACAAACGAACTAAAACTGTGCAATCTGGATATATGCAAAAATCATGCATAGTTTGTCGCTCTGCTCAAAATAAAAAGAAACCTCTTTACCCGGCAGGATCCGCTCGCTTTTTGAAGCATCGCAAGAATAACTGTAGCCCGTGTCTCCGGCTATAGCCCAGACGAAAAAACGCCTTTTATCAATTTTTTATGCAGGTTTAGTCTACGTGATAAGCCGAAACGGCCTTTGGTGAGGTGAAAAATTCTTTAAAGAAAGGTTAAAAGCAGCAGAAAAAATGGCCTAATGCAGCCGCCATGGCAGCGACTGCGCAAAAGTCAGGCAGCCTTAGTGAAGAAAATTGGGAGATGCATCATTATTCTCTGCATCATCTTCCGCGCTATACAGCAGATGGTGTGCATTGGCTTCCATCATGACCATGGAAATTTGCTCTTCACTCAAGCGCATAAACCAGGCGAACTGCTTAAAGGAGAGCCCTGCCCCGGAGAATAAAGACTGGCAAACGACCAGTTTTGGCAGATTATCATCCTGTATATCGAGAAATGCTTTCACCGTCAAAGAACTGGCATTGATGGCCGACAGGTCGGAGGCCAGCGCCAGTAGCGCAGACGGCTTCACTTCGGCCAGCGCGGAGAAAAGGATCACGTCGTTAATCAGATCGATTTTGGCATCAAAAATACCGTCGAAATTTTGCATATGAGGCAGATGCAGCGCCTGGCAGGAATCACATTCAAAGAACGTAATACCGGCATCATCGAGCCATTGACGTAACGTATCCAGTGTTGGTACGACCTGTAAATCCATCGCGGTGCAGCCTCTCTAATAAAAACTTCGCATAGATTACGCAAAAAGTGCGTTCAATGCCATTTAACCGCCCGTTTTCAGACAGTAGCCCGGCGTGGCATGACGCTCGATCCATGTGATCATTTTACCTGCAATATCGACCCCCGTGGTTTTTTCCACGCCTTCCAGCCCCGGTGAGGCATTCACCTCCATGACCAGCGGCCCGCGCGTCGCCCGCAGGAGGTCAACGCCCGCCACGTCCAGCCCCAACGTTTGCGCGGCTTTTACGGCAATGTCCCGTTCGCGATCGCTAATATCAGCCACTCTCGCTATGCCGCCGCGGTGAAGGTTAGAGCGGAAATCGCCCTCTTTGGCCTGACGCTCAATGGCCGCCACCACTTCATTTCCGACCACGAAACAGCGAATATCACGCCCTTTCGCCTCTTCGATATACTCCTGCACCAGAATGTGCGCATTCAGTCCCCGAAAGGCGTCGACCACACTTTCTGCAGCCTGCCGCGTCTCCGCCAGCACCACGCCGATACCCTGCGTGCCTTCTACCAGCTTGATCACTAAAGGCGCGCCGCCCACCATGTCTATCAGATCGCTGGTGTCGTCCGGCGAATGGGCTATTCCGGTAACGGGGAGATCGATCCCCTGACGGGCGAGCAGCTGCAGCGAGCGCAACTTGTCGCGGGCGCGGGAAATGGCCACGGATTCATTGAGCGGATAGCTGCCCAGCATCTCAAACTGGCGCAGCGCGGCGGTGCCGTAATAGGTGATCTGGGAGCCGATACGCGGGATCACCGCATCAAAATGCGGCAGCTTGCGGCCTTTGTAGTGTATAGATGAAGCGGCGGGGTCGATGTTCATATAGCAGGACATCGGGTCAAGGATCTCAACCTGATGTCCGCGTTTTGCCGCCGCTTCTCGCAGGCGTTTACATGAATAGAGCGTTCCATCCCGGGACAATATGGCAATTTTCACCCTGCACCTCTCTGAAGACATGGAAAAAGCCTTCATATCATACAGAATGGACTATCGCGTCGCCCAGCCCTGTTTATGCAGATAATCGAGAATAAACGGGCGATTTTCTTTAATGATGGTGCGGCGAATGTGCTCGCTCCAGGTATCGCGGCGGTTATTGCTGTCACGCGTCAGATAGTAATTCGCCAGCTCTTCATCATAGTGATTGAGGACATCACGATCGACCGGCTGGTAGTGGTTCTCGTGCACCAGCATTGCCGCAGGAATACGCGGTTTCAGGTCCGGATTATCCGCCGGCCAGCCGAGGCAGAGGCCAAACAGCGGCAGTACATGTTTTGGCAGCTTCAGCAGTTCGGTGACGCTTTCAATGTTGTTACGCAACCCGCCGATATAGACCCCGCCTAGTCCCAACGATTCCGCCGCAGTAAAGGCGTTTTGCGCCATCAGCGCGGTATCCACGACGCCCAGCAGCAGTTGTTCGGCGAGCCCCAGTTGCGCTTCAGGGCAAATCTGCAGATGGCGGTTAAAGTCGGCACAAAATACCCAGAACTCGGCGGCCTGGGCCACATGCTTCTGCCCGCCGGTCAGCGTCACCAGCTGTTCACGCATCGCCGGGTCGGTAATGCGAATAATGGAGCTGCACTGCAGGAAACTGGAGCTGGAGGTCGCCCTTGCGCTGTTAATAATGGCGGTACGCTGCGCCTCGGTGATTGGCTCATCGGTGAAGTGGCGAATGGAACGATGGGAAAGGAGCAGGTCAATCGTGGGTGTCATCTTCTCTCTCTTTGCTTGCTTAAAACGTATGGCAGCCAGTATAGGCAATGATCTGCGCGGTGTAATTGGCGAAACATAGCTCATAGGTATTATAACGACAGGCGAAACCTTCTTTAATGACGACAGGTTATGAGGCACTATACGTCTCATTCGCCGTCAGGCTTGTTTTTTGAGGAGAGAGAAATGTTTGCAGTAATTTTTGGTCGTCCAGGGTGCCCTTACTGTGTGCGCGCAAAAGAGCTGGCAGAGAAACTGACCGCAGAACGCGATGACTTCAATTTCCGCTATGTGGACATCCACGCGGAAGGCATCACCAAAGCCGATCTGGAAAAAACAGTCGGTAAGCCGGTTGAAACCGTCCCACAGATCTTCCTCGATCAGAAACACATCGGCGGTTGCACCGACTTTGAAGCCTACGCCAAAGAACATCTTGGCCTGTTTGCCGAGCAGTAATGAAAGGACGCCCTCACCCTGAGGGCGTTTTTATTTGTGGTGCCGTCGGTGCTGAATCAGGCTGCGCACAAATAAGTAGCAGAGCGCGCCAAGGGCACACCAGAATATGGCACTTAGCAACCACGCCAGCTCCTGCCAGAAACTCCGCGTTGAAACATACAGCAGGCGCATTAGCAGCAGACATAATGGCGCTGCAAGTATCGCCCCCAGTAACGGTTTCACCACTTCCCCTTTACGGGAGAGAAAACTGGCGGCGGCTCCCGGTAGCGTGAAGAAGAGCAACCCCAGCTCCGGATGCCCGGACGCCCTGAATGCGCCCTTCACATTAAATGCGAGCGACATGCATACGACCGTGAACAGCAAAAAGCAGCTGATCACCCCCGCCCAGTTTCGTTTCATATTCAAACAATCCTCCTGACTTATCTCTATCAAATACACTTTCGTCGGGTAGACGCCCAGTCAGATAAAGCAATGCGGCAATCCTTGCCAAAGTACGCACAGGGTGATGCGATAATCAGTAGCTGTCAGTAGCTAATGCGATTAAACTACACGCCAGCTAATGTTTTAGGGAATAAAGCAGGAAACAGGGAGCGTTAACGCCTTTCCCTGACCCAGAAAACAGTAGCCCAAAAAGTCCTTTCATTCAACAACTTACTGGTAAACAAGAAGTTAGCCTCCGTGAATATAAACGTCGCAGACTTGTTAAATGGGAATTACATCCTGTTATTATTTGTGGTACTGGCGCTGGGTCTTTGCCTGGGTAAATTGCGCCTGGGATCGGTTCAACTTGGTAATTCCATTGGCGTTTTAGTCGTCTCCTTATTATTAGGCCAGCAGCACTTCAGCATTAACACGGACGCGCTCAACTTAGGTTTTATGTTGTTTATTTTTTGTGTTGGCGTGGAAGCAGGACCGAACTTTTTTTCGATTTTCTTCCGCGACGGCAAAAATTATCTGATGCTGGCGCTGGTGATGGTCGGCAGCGCACTGCTGATCGCCTTAGGACTGGGTAAGCTGTTTGGCTGGGATATCGGGTTAACGGCCGGTATGCTGGCAGGCTCCATGACCTCTACGCCAGTGCTGGTGGGTGCAGGCGATACCCTGCGCCATTCGGGCATGGCTGGCGCACAGCTTTCGACCGCGCTCGACCACCTGAGCCTGGGCTATGCCCTGACCTATCTGATTGGTCTGGTGAGCCTGATTGTCGGCGCGCGCTATCTGCCAAAACTGCAGCATCAGGATCTGCAGACCAGTGCCCAGCAAATCGCCCGTGAGCGCGGGCTGGATACCGACAGCAAACGTAAAGTCTACCTCCCGGTGATCCGCGCCTACCGCGTCGGACCTGAGCTGGTGGCATGGGCAGACGGGAAAAATCTTCGCGAGCTGGGGATTTACCGCCAGACCGGGTGCTACATCGAACGTATCCGCCGTAACGGCATTCTGGCGAACCCGGACGGTGACGCGGTGCTGCAGATGGGCGACGACATCGCGCTGGTGGGTTACCCGGACGCGCATGCCCGTCTCGACCCAAGCTTCCGAAACGGCAAAGAAGTGTTCGACCGCGATCTGCTCGACATGCGCATCGTCACCGAAGAGATCGTGGTGAAAAACCATAACGCCGTTGGCCGTCGTCTGGCGCAGCTCAAGCTGACCGACCACGGCTGCTTCCTTAACCGCGTCATCCGCAGCCAGATTGAGATGCCCATCGACGACAACGTCGTGCTCAACAAAGGCGACGTTTTGCAGGTCAGCGGCGACGCGCGACGCGTAAAAACCGTTGCCGACCGCATCGGCTTTATCTCCATTCACAGCCAGGTCACTGACCTGCTGGCTTTCTGCGCCTTCTTTATTGTGGGCCTGATGATCGGGATGATCACCTTCCAGTTCAGCAACTTCAGTTTCGGAATCGGTAACGCCGCCGGTCTGCTGTTCGCCGGGATCATGCTGGGCTTCCTGCGAGCGAACCATCCAACGTTCGGCTACATACCGCAAGGTGCGCTGAACATGGTGAAAGAGTTCGGTCTGATGGTGTTTATGGCGGGTGTCGGCTTAAGCGCCGGAAGCGGCATTGGACACAGCCTGGGTGCCGTGGGCTGGCAGATGCTGGTTTCCGGCCTTATCGTCAGCCTGGTGCCGGTGGTGATCTGCTTCCTGTTTGGTGCCTACGTGCTGCGCATGAACCGCGCCCTGCTCTTCGGAGCAATGATGGGGGCGCGTACCTGTGCGCCGGCCATGGAAATTATCAGCGACACCGCGCGCAGCAACATCCCGGCGCTGGGCTATGCAGGCACCTACGCTATCGCCAACGTACTGCTGACGCTGGCAGGTACGCTGATCATCATCATCTGGCCAGGACTCGGATAACTCTGAAGTTTGCGCGTAATGAAAAAATTTTTGTTACGCGCAGAACTTTTTTATCAGGGGGCAGTCATAACTAGTGCCACTGCTTTTCTTTGATGTCCCCAATTTGTGGAGCCCATCAACCCCGCCGTTTTGGTTCAAGGTTGATGGGTTTTTTGTTGCCTTAAATAAACCCCAACAAAGAATAACCAAAGCCCGTTATCCAGCTTTTCTAAACGTGGGCATACGTAATGCCAGGCTTAACGAGCGATGTCTAAGCGTTTCCCTCACCCGCAATCCTCCCAACCATCGCCCGAATCTCGTCCCGGGTTAACGGCTCCCGGTCGGTCACATAGTGCAACGTCATCCCTTCGATAAACGCATCCAGCGCGCGTGTGGTAACCGGATCGAACCACTGCTCCAGCGTAGTCTGGCTCATCTTCATCCAGTCCTGCATCACCGTTTTGAGCGCCGCGCTGCGGTGCATAAAGGCGTAAAGCTGGTACATCAGCGCCATGTTGTGCGGCGTCGTCACCTGCGAACTGTGGATCAGGGTGGTGATGGACTCGCACGCCATTTCAGGCCCGGTGACGCCCGCAAAGAAATCCCGATACTGCTGCGACATCTGTTGCGTAAACCATGTGAACGCTTCCTCCAGCAGCGGCTCCATGCCGTCAAAATAGTAGGTCATCGACCCCAGCGGCACGCCCGCGCAGGCAGCGATTTTACGGTGCGTGACGGCGTGAATACCGTGCTCGGCAATGGTATCGAGTGTTGCCTGCAGGATCTTCTCCCGGCGATGCGGATCGTTCGGTGGTCTGCTCATAAATTCCTCACGTGGTTTGTGTACAAATGTACACAAACTTGCTAGTGTTGTCGCTATTGTTGTACTTCTGGTGCTACCCCAATGACGTTGACCTCTCCCCGTAAAACCCTGCAGCTCCGCATGTGGGCGCTGTTTATGTTCTTCTTTATTCCCGGTCTGCTGATGGCCTCTTGGGCCACGCGCACGCCCGCCATTCGCGATATTTTGTCTGTCTCTACGGCTGAGATGGGCATCGTGCTGTTCGGCCTGTCGATCGGTTCCATGAGCGGCATTCTCTGTTCCGCATGGCTGGTGAAGCGCTTTGGTACGCGAGCTGTGATCCGCACCACCATGTGCTGCGCGGTGTTCGGGATGGTGGTATTGAGCATCGCGCTGTGGTTTGCCTCGCCGGTGTTGTTCGCGCTGGGGCTGACGGTATTTGGCGGCAGCTTCGGTTCTGCGGAGGTAGCCATCAACGTTGAAGGGGCGGCGGTCGAACGTGAGATGAACAAAACCGTGCTGCCCATGATGCATGGCTTCTATAGCCTCGGTACGCTGGCCGGTGCGGGCGTGGGGATGGCGCTGACGGCCACGGGTGTGACCGCCAATCTGCATATCCTGCTGGCGGCGCTGGTGTGCATCATTCCGATCCTCACCGGCATCCGGGCCATCCCGGACGGCACCGGTAAAAACTCCGCTGACGAACGCTCGTCAGCCGAAAAAGGACTCCCCTTCTACCGCGATTTCCAGCTGATGCTGATCGGCGTGGTGGTACTGGCGATGGCGTTTGCAGAAGGCTCCGCCAACGACTGGCTGCCGCTGCTGATGGTGGACGGTCACGGCTTTAGCCCGACCTCCGGCTCGCTGATTTACGCCGGGTTTACGCTGGGGATGACCGTCGGGCGCTTCACCGGCGGCTGGTTTATCGACCGCTACAGCCGCGTGGCGGTGGTGCGCGCCAGCGCCCTGCTGGGCGGCCTGGGGATTGCGATGATTATCTTTGTGGACGTGGACTGGATTGCCGGCGTCTCGGTGATCCTCTGGGGACTGGGGGCGTCACTCGGCTTCCCGCTGACCATTTCCGCCGCCAGCGACACCGGGCCGGATGCCCCGACGCGCGTCAGCGTGGTGGCGACAACGGGCTACCTCGCCTTCCTGGTGGGGCCGCCGCTGCTCGGCTTCCTGGGTGAACACTACGGGCTGCGCAGCGCCATGCTGGTGGTGTTAGGGTTGGTGATCATCGCCGCGCTGGTGGCGCGCGCGGTGGCAAAGCCGGAAACGAAACAAACGACACTGGAGAAGGGATATGAGCGTTAAACTGATCGCCGTCGACATGGATGGCACATTCCTGAGCGATGCCAAGACCTATAACCGCCCGCGCTTTCTGGCGCAGTACGCCCGCATGAAGGCGCAAGGCATTCGCTTCGTGGTCGCCAGCGGCAACCAGTACTACCAGCTGATCTCCTTTTTCCCGGAGATTGCGCATGAAATTGCGTTCGTCGCTGAGAACGGCGGCTGGGTCGTGAGCGCCGGAGAGGATGTCTTTAACGGTGAATTGTCGAAAGCCCATTTCGAGACCGTCGCGAATGTATTAAACGACGTTCCGGGCATTGAGATTATCGCCTGCGGAAAAAACAGCGCCTATACGCTGAAATGCTATGACGATAACTTTAAGGATATCGCCGCGAAGTACTATCACCGGCTCGAAATGGTGAGTGATTTCGACAACCTGAACGACATTTTCTTCAAGTTTGGGCTGAACGTGTCAGACCATGAAATTCCGCGCATCCAGGCGATGCTGCATGAAAAGCTTAACGACATTATGGTGCCCGTGACAACCGGCCACGGCAGTATCGACCTGATTATCCCCGGCGTGCACAAAGCCAACGGTCTGCGGATCCTGCAACAGCGCTGGGGCATAGAGGACAGTGAAGTGGTTGCCTTCGGTGACAGCGGCAACGACGTGGAGATGTTGCGTCAGTCCGGGTTCAGCTTCGCGATGGCGAATGCCAGACCGCATATTAAAGCAGTGGCGCGGTTTGAAGCGCCGCATAATAACGAGGAAGGTGTGCTGGATGTGATTGAGAAGGTGTTGAACGGGGAGGCACCGTTTAATTGATATCGTGCGGTCTGGTGCCTTCACCCTAACCCTCTCCCTGTGGGAGAGGGAATAAACAGATTACGGTTGCAGGGCGTTGCCGACGCGTTTGTCCTTCAGGAACACCATCATCAGGCCAACCCACAGCACGCCGTTGGCGAGGTTAAACAGACTGAACAGACCGTTGCCACCCATCGCGTAAGCGTGCTTGCTCACCTCGATACCGACGGTAAAAATCAGCATCTGCAGCATACCCATCGCCGCGGACACCGTGCCTTTACTCATCTCGCTGGCAAACAGCGTCAGGCGCACCAGCCCGGCGTTCGCCACGCCAATCCCGAATGCATAAAGGCTGAGCCCCGCCGTCATCCACAGATAAGCGTGGGATGACGCAACGGTCGCCACCGCGGCAAGAATCAGCCCTGCTGCAATCGGCCAGCCACCCATAATAATCAGTGAACGCACGGTGCGGCGTGACGTCAGACGTGCCAGCACCAGGTTACCGATAATCAGCGCGCCAAAAATCGGCACCTGCAGCAGACCGTACTCGTAGCTGCTGAGCTTTTCACCGCTGATGATAATGACCGGAGACTGCGCAATCCACGCCAGCAGCGGCAGGCTCACAAACCCGGTCGCCAGCGCCCCCGCCAGAAAGCGGCCATTCTTCAGCACTTCTTTGTAATCCCGGCCCAGCTCCTTGAGCGAGAGTTTTTCACCCAGACGGGTCGCCGTTTCCGGCATTGCGCGGTGCAGGCCAAAGAACGCGATAGCAGCGAGAACCGCAAAGAGGATAAACATCCCTTCCCAGGGCGCAACATGTACCCACGCGGCGCCCACCAGCGGCCCGAGTAAAGGGGCAATCAGCGCCACGTTTGCCATGAGCGCGGTAATTTTGATACACACCGCCTCTTCAAACGACTCCTGAATGGCGGCATACCCTACGGCACCGATAAAGCACAGGCTCACCCCCTGCAGGAAACGCAGCAGGGTAAATTGCTCAATGTTTTGCGCCAGCAGCGTAGCGAGACAGGTGACGATAAACCACACCACGCCGGTCAGCATTACCGGACGGCGGCCAATACGATCCGACAGCGGCCCTAACAGCCACTGTAAAAACATGCCGCCAGCCAGATAGGCGGTCATGGAGGTCGGCACCCATTCAATTCCCGCGTTGTACTGCTCCACAACGGCCAGCATGCCGGGCTGGATCATATCGTTGCCGATATAGGTGGAGAATTCGTAGAGCACCAGACACAGGGGGAAAAGCAACGCCTGACGACCCAGACGTGAACCAGAAGAAGAACGGTTTAACATGCAATCTCTTTAAAATGACAAAATCGCGACGAGTGTAATGAAATGCCGCAGCCCGAGATAGTGATTTATCGAGGATAAACAGAAATAAAGCACATATCGTCTTCGTTTAAGGTTTCCTTAAGTTGACAGATTTATGATAGCCCGATTACTCGTCAACGATCCCAAATTATGGCACTCACTTCCAGCCGTTCAGAATTGTCTAACTTACAGACAAATAAGACAAAACGACTTTACCGCTTACCCTCCCGCTTTTATGGTTATCAGCTTTTCGTGCTGTTAGTCCTTGCCGTGGTGTTTACGTGGCTTTCGCGCGATGAAGCGCTCGACAGATGGATCACTGGTTTTTGGTATGACGCGGCGACGCAGAGCTTCCCGCTGCAGAAAGACCACCTGCTGGATTTGCTCAACCATCGTCTGGCGAAGTACATCGCCATCGCCTTAGGTGCCGTGGCGCTGCTTTACGGCGCTTACAAACGTAACGCCAGGCTGATTACGGCGGCGCTGCTGATGGGGCTTGGCGCGCTGGTAGTGGGCGTACTGAAAAGCATTAGCCACCACAGCTGCCCGTGGGATCTGGTGGAGTATGGCGGGAAGGCGATGTCTTACCCCCTGTTTAGCGCCGTCCCGACAGACAGCGGGCCGGGGCGCTGTTTCCCCGGCGGCCATGCCTCCAGCGGTTTTATGGTGATGGGGCTGTTTTTTGCCTTCTGGCGCGAGCGTCCACGTCTCGCCTGGAGCTTTGTTGTCCTCGGCGTGCTGCTGGGTCTGGCGATGGGCTTCGGTCAGGTGATGCGCGGGGCACATTTTTTCTCTCACAACCTGTGGGCCGGGTGGTGGGTTTGGTTTTCCCAGGTGGCCGTCTACGGGCTGGTTTCCACCCGGTTTGCAAAAGAGTGATAACGCTATGCTAGAGAATCTGAATTATCAGCTGTTTTATCTGATCAACGCCACACCGGCCTCGCCAGAGTGGATGATTGATTTCGCCACCTTCCTGGCAAAAGATCTGATTAGTATCGTGCCTGTGCTGGCCGCTGTCCTCTGGCTCTGGGGCCCTCGCAGCCAGGTGAAGGCACAGCGCCAGCTGGTGATCAAAGTCGCGATGGCGCTCGGGGTCAGCGTACTGGTTAGTTATATTCTCGGCCATGCGTTCCCGCACGATCGTCCTTTTGTCGACCATGTCGGTTATACCTTCCTGCACCACGCGCCGGATGACTCCTTCCCGAGCGATCACGGTACGGTTATCTTCACCTTCGCGCTGGCTTTCCTGTTCTGGCATCGCCTATGGTCTGGTGCGGTGCTGATGGTGGCAGCCGCGGCGATTGCCTGGTCCCGCGTGTATCTTGGCGTCCACTGGCCGCTGGATATGGTCGGCGGTTTCCTGGTAGGACTGATTGGCTGCGTGAGCGCGGCAATCCTGTGGAATCTCTTCGGTGAAGCGCTCTACCGGGGGCTCTCTTCCCTTTATCGCGCCATTTTTGCCCTCCCGATCCGCAAAGGCTGGATACGTGACTAACCCCAACCGGACAGGTTACACTGAGCCCCCGCCCTGCGGGGGCTCATTTTTTTTATCCTGAGGAACTATGGAAACACGACGCGATGACCGCATAGCTCAGCTGCTTCAGGCGCTGAAGCGTAGTGATAAGCTGCATCTTAAGGAAGCCGCCAACCTCCTCGGCGTCTCAGAGATGACCATTCGTCGTGATCTGAACAGCGACAGCGCTCCCGTGGTACTGCTGGGTGGGTACATTGTGCTTGAGCCGCGTAGCGCCAGCCATTATCTGATAAGCGATCAGAAAACGCGTCTGGTGGAAGAGAAACGCAAAGCCGCGCGCCTGGCCGCCACGCTGGTACAGCCGCACCAGACGCTGTTTTTTGACTGCGGCACCACCACGCCGTGGATTATCGAAGCCATCGACAGCAGTATTCCTTTTACCGCCGTGTGTTACTCCCTGAACACCTTTCTGGCGCTGCAGGAGAAACCCGAGTGCCGGGTGATCCTCTGCGGCGGTGAGTTTCACGCCAGCAACGCTATCTTTAAGCCGCTCAACCTGCAGGACACGCTCAGCAACTTATGTCCGGACATCGCTTTCTATTCCGCCGCGGGCGTGAATGTGCGTCAGGGGGCGACCTGCTTTAACCTGGAGGAGCTGCCGGTAAAGCACTGGGCATTAAGCGCCGCGCAATACCATGTGCTGGTGGTCGATCACAGTAAATTTGGCAAAGTGCGTTCTGCAAGAATGGGCGAGCTGGCGCAGTTTGACGCCATCGTCAGTGATTGCCGCCCGGATGAGGAAATTGTGGCCCATGCGAAGGCGCAGCAGGTGAAGTTGATGTATTGAGAGGGGGGCGGTCTGATGCCCTCACCCCGCCCCTCTCCCACAGGGAGAGGGAGAAAAGCATGATGAATTAGCTGAACCAGCTGCCAAACCAGCTGTGGAATTTCATCAATACGAAATCCCACATCCGGCTGAAGAAGCCACCCTCTTCTACCGCTTCCATCACGATCAGCGGACGCTGTTCAATTGACTTACCGTTTAACTGGAAATCAATCGTCCCGACCACCTGGCCTTTTTTCAACGGCGCGGTGAGCTGCGGGTCGGTCAGGGTATAGCTGGCTTTCAGGTTTTTCAGCTGACCGCGTGGAATGGTCACGGAACCGGCTTCTCCCGCCCCGAGATTCACTTCACTCTTATCCCCAAACCAGACGCGCTGGCTGACGAACGTGGCATCCGGTTTAATCGGCGTCACGGTTTCATAGAAACGGAAGCCCCAGGTCAGCAGTTTTTCTGATTCGTTAAACCGGATGCGGTCGGTTTTGGTGCCCAGCACAACCGAGATCAAACGCATGTCGCCCTGCGTCGCAGAGGCCACCAGGTTATAGCCCGCGCCCGCCGTGGTGCCGGTCTTCATGCCGTCCACGTTAACGTTGCTGCTCCACAGGAGACGGTTACGGTTCGGCTGACGAATTTTGTTGAAGGTAAACTCTTTCTCTTTGTGGATCGCGTATTCATCCGGTACGTCGTGGATCAGCGCTTTCCCCAACAGCGCCATGTCGCGCGCGGTACTGAACTGTCCCGGCGCATCCAGGCCGTGAACCGTTTTGAATGTCGTGTTGGTTAAGCCGAGTTTCTGCGCATAGCCATTCATCAAACCAATGAAAGAATCCTGACTGCCGGCCACATAATCGGCCAGCGCGATACACGCGTCATTTCCCGACTGAATAATTACCCCTTTGTTCAGATCGGAAACGGACACCTGATCCCCTGGCTTCAGGAACATCACCGATGACCCGCGCAGCGCGGGGTTGCCGGTCGCCCAGGCGTCCTTTCCGATGGTGACCATATCGTCCAGCTTGATCTTACCGGCTTTCAAGGCCTGGCCGACCACATAGCTGGTCATGATCTTGGTCAGGCTGGCCGGATCGAGTTTCTCATCGGCATTGCCTTCCGCCAGCACTTTCCCGCTGGCATAGTCCATCAGGATCCAGGCGCGCGCATCCACCGGTGGCGCTTCGGGCGCAGCCTGTTCTGCTGCGTAGAGAGTTGGTGCAAACAGGAAAAGGAGCGCAGAGCCTGCCGCCAGGCTGCGCAGAGAAGTCATTTTTCGCGTCATAAATGCCACCCGAGTGTCCATTCAAAAATTACGTCACATCACCGTGTCGCAAGAAGCGATGAGTAATAGCGCACTAAAACGGTGAAAGAAACCCAGCGAGGGTAAAGTTATTAAAGTTTATGCAATAACATTCATTTACGCTTTGATTCAGGCGATTTTTTTGTCTTCTGTTGCGTAATTGTTAGGTTTATCTCACCATGGCGAAAAAGGTGACCCGGATTCACAACTCATCAGGAGTAAATATGATTACGCTGTGGGGCAGGAACAATTCGACCAACGTGAAGAAAGTGCTCTGGACGCTGGAAGAGCTGGATTTACCGTTTAATCAAATCATGGCTGGCATGGCATTCGGGGTAAACAGAGAGGCCGACTATCTGGCGATGAACCCGAACGGCCTGGTGCCGCTGCTGCGCGATGACGAAACAGACGCGACGCTTTGGGAATCTAACACTATTGTGCGCTACCTCGCCGCCCAGTACGGCCTTGGCCGTCTGTGGGTTGAAAACCCGGCGCAGCGCGCCCAGGGTGAAAAGTGGATGGACTGGGCAAACCAGACGTTCTCTCCTGTTCACCGGGTGATCCTGATGGGGCTAGTGAGAACCCCCGAGGCCGAGCGCGACTATCCCGCTATTCATGCCGCTCAGGATGCCTGTGAAAACCTGTTTGCCATGATGGATGACGAACTGGCGAAGCACGCCTGGTTCTCCGGCGAGACGTTCGGCGTGGGGGATATTGCCGTGGCGCCGTTTGTCTGGAACCTGACCAATATGGGGCTGAACTGGACGCCGCGCCCTCACCTTGAACGCTGGCTCAAGCAACTGAGCGAGCGTCCGGCGTACCGTAACGTCGTGATGACCCCGGTCACCTGATTACGCACCGGACGGGCTGACTTTTAGCAGTTGCCCGTCCGTTTCATCGGTGAGCACATACAGATACCCGTCCGGCCCCACCCGCACATCGCGAATACGTTGATCCCGATCGCCCAGGATGCGCCCGTCCTCCGTGACCTTGTTGCCCTCTACGCTCAGGACGATAACGTCTTTCTCCTTCAGCGCCCCAATAAACAGTTTGTTTTTCCACTGCGGAAAAACGTCGCTGTTGTAGAACGCCATGCCGCTGACCGCGGGCGAGACTTTCCAGACAAACAGCGGCTTCTCGGTTCCCTCGACGTGTTCACCTTTGGCTTCGGGGATTTTCAGGCCACTGTAATTAATGCCGTGTGTTGCCAGCGGCCAGCCGTAATTTTTGCCTTTCTCCGGGATATTGATTTCATCCCCGCCGCGCGGGCCATGTTCGTTCAGCCAGAGCGTGTCGCTCCACGGATTCATCGCCATTCCCTGCGGGTTGCGAATGCCATAAGACCAGATTTCCGGCCGTGCGCCGGCGGTGTTCACAAAGGGGTTATCCGCAGGGACTTTACCGTCCTCGGTCAGGCGCACCACTTTCCCCTGCAGCTTGTCCAGGTCCTGCGCCGTCGGGCGCTGGTTGTTATCGCCGAGTCCGATAAAGAGGTAGCCTTTGCCGTCAAACACCAGCCGTCCGCCAAAATGGTTACCGGTCGAGAGTTTCGGCATCTGGCGGAACACGACCTGGAATGCCTCGATGCGGGAAAGATCGTCGCTTAAGCGGCCATAACCCACCGTCGTTCCGGCTTTGCCGTCATGCCCTGCTTCGGCGTAACTCAGCCAGACGCGGCGCGACGTTGCAAAATCCGGCGCCAGCACCACGTCCAGCAATCCTCCCTGACCGTTCGCCCAGACCTTCGGAACGCCGACAATGGTATCGGAAAGCCCTTTTCCGGCCTGCCAGTGTTTGAGCTGCCCGCCCTTGAGGGTGACCAGAAGCCCTTTATTGTCCGGCAGGAACGCCATCGACCAGGGGTGATCGAGTCGGTTTTGCAGCACCTCGACCTTCACCGCCTCTGGCGCCGCAAGAAGTGAAAAGGAAAAGCACAACGCAGGAAGGAAAATCAACCAGGACCGTGGCATGACGCGCTCCTTTTTCGGCATATGGCATAAAGATTAGCCAGTACCTCCGGGCGCGTTACCACTTTTACAAAAGCTTAATCAGAAGGGGGAGTTGCCTCCCCCGGGCTCAGTGTTGTTCAAGCTTCTCATGCTCGGACAGACACATGATGCATAGAGAGAGCGTTGTCAGGCAGTTTTCAAGCTTCTCCGCGTTCACAGCGATAAAATTCGGGCAGTCGTGGCGTCCGTTCATCAAACATACCCCAGCAATGGAGAGCACCTCAGCGGCACGACGCAGCGCCATTAACTCGCATTCATCGTATTCCGCCCTCAGGATCGGTGCTTTTTCACGCATGAAATTGCAAAGTTCAAACAGATTATCACGCAGATGTTCGCTTTCGCTGACTGACATATAGCCTTTGGCCTTCCTGAGCTGCAGATAAGCGGCCAGGTCGATTCGGGCGTTGATCAGCTTGTTAAGCAGATCGCGTTTCAGTCTGTCAACGGACATGCTATTTCCTCCTCTGTCAGCCATGTTGCACAGTCAGAATAAGTTCATTTTTTGTACAGTTTAATGCCTGAGATCAATTATTCTTAACTAATTAACATTATTTACAATGTTACAACCCCTGCCCGACACATCCCGCTTGCAAAGAGTGTATAAATCCCACGCGATACGCTGTAAAATCCCGCCCTGATAACTCCATAATTGATGAATTTTTAACCTATAAGCAATGTTACGCACCCGCCGAAAATCAGCTTCGTCTCCCTCGGCTGCCTAAAGGGCGAAAATAATACGTTGCTGCCTTTGCTCTAAACCCCGGTAGTTCTGACCCTGACGCAAAAACGCCGGGATAAAAACCCGGCGCTTTTAATCAACATTTAATGCTTAGTGTCAAAGGCTCATTTCTCAAGAAAGCCCGGTTTAACATTGGCTTTGCGTCATCCTTAGACCTCTTGAACAACTCCTTTAGGACTATCTTCGCGGTCATCTCGGGGATAAAAGATGATGTCAGAGCCGTCAGGATGTTGGGTCAGGCGCTTAAACTCCAGTATGTTGTTGATATCTTCACATTTTGAAGTATCCGCAACATTTTAGACTGAACGAACAAACTCCAAGAATTCACTTTCTGTGTAGCCACGAAATGACCGCTTCAAGATGTTTCCCCGCCAGCGATTTGCACGATAACGTCTTCCGAATAGAATTTTTCGCCGAGTAAATTTTCTAAATCTAATGCCTGTTTTTGGCTAACATTGAACCCTGCGATGCCTTTGACAAATGCATCTTCGTCATCCGGCCCCCACCCCATGACAGCAGCAACTCCTTTCAGTTTGCTCTTAGGGATCTCAACCTCTAAAACCAATTCTTCGCTTTTTTTATCAAAGACTTCCACAGAATAGATTACCATCACTTTTCTACCTTTCTGGTTGGATCTGCTGGCTTGGTTTGCTCACCTGTTATGTGATTGAACTCTCCTAAATGGTTGCGGCCAGAACGGTCATAAACTTCGACTGTGCCATGTTGAGAATCCCATTCATAAATTTTACCTTTGGCATCTTTCCATCTTGCCCGAAGTTGTCCGCCACCTTGAATAGCTGTCTTACGTGGTGCTCTTTTCGCATCAGGGAATGCTGGTAATGGTGGGGTCCCTTTTGGTGCAGTGTGGTATTTGTGATCCGCATTCAGATAGACATAAATCGGATCAAAGGTCCCTGCTGGATGCACCAGAATATAATCCCGGAATGAACGTTCTCCCGGTTCTGGGGTAACTGTTGACCACAGGCTGTTGATTTCACTTTCCGGGTAAACCAGTACATTCGGAGGAATATAGACGTTGTCCTGGCTGCCGGTATTGGTCGGGGAAGAATATCCCGGATCGTCAGGAGTCCAAACGACTATCGGCTTATCTGCGCCATCCTCCCAGAACTCATAGTTCCCGGTGGTGGTGTTCTTCTGAAGCATGCGCACTGGCACTCGGTCCTGTCCGCCTCCGGCGCTTACATGGAAGCCTTTCGGCCTCATAATGCCGAACTGGTCAGCCTCCCAGCGAAAGCGAACACGGGTCGGAACATCTTCTTTATTCCGTGCGGCCTGCTCAAGGCGCATTTTATTAATGTAGTCCTGTTCGCCACTGTTGAGCTTTGGCGAGTAGAACATGCCAAACAGAAAAACGGTTGGAGGACTCGGGGCTATCCAGCGACCAGCCGTCGAAAGATTTCCTCCAATTTTCTGCACTGCTGCGTATCCGGCCTCAATTGCTGCATCAGTGGCGATCCCTGCTGTAGTCGCGGCCCTTGCTGTTGCCATACCTGCAGTCGCAGACGCTTTGGGGGCATCCGAGGAACTGAAAAGGCGCTTATACCACGCGCGGTTATCTTCTGGTGGTGGAGTCGGTTCGGCTGGTTTGAGTTTCTTTGCAGCCTGCGCGTGTTGGACGGGTTCCTATTCTGTTTGTTCCGGTTGAGGACTCGCCCGGAAATAGCCTGCATAACCGAAATTATCAACGGATTCCTGATCTGTTCCTGCGTCGGTACAACCTTCGCCTCGCTGACGAGATTTAGCGTAAACAGGAGTAATCGTGGAAACAGAAGACTTAGCTAGTTCCTGCAAGACACTGGTTAAGCCTGAATGGACGTTTGAAGCAGATTGGGACCCTGCTCCACCAGTGAAAAAGTTGGAAGAGGCAAATACATAATTATCAGGACACTTGCATAGAACCTTATCGCAGTGCGCAACATGACATTTTGCGCCAGGATTCTGCCAGCCACTTGCACTCCCCTGTATCGGAAAACTCCCTTTGCATTGGTTGCAAAATGCTTTATCCCCATCCAGTACCAGATGGTCTACACCATCAATACACCCAGATGTTGCTGACACTATCTTCCCGTATGAAGTCTTATCCCCCATTTTGGCCAGCCGTTTTGTCATAAGTCACTCTACTTATTATAAAAAACACTCCTCTCGGTCATTTTACAAGCAATAACCATACGTTCAACAAGCATTTGTTCTAAGCAAAACATCGTTTCTTAACCAGAAAAATCGATTGGCACCGAAAACCTGCATCGAGCGCAATTCTTCAGTACAAATTTCCCCCCAACCTCTGTAGAATCCCTGCCTGACCATTCCAAAAATCGAACAATTTTTAACCTATGAGCAATGTTACGCACCCGCCGAAAATCGGCTTCGTCTCCCTCGGCTGCCCGAAAAACCTGGTGGATTCCGAACGCATCCTTACCGAACTTCGTACCGAAGGCTATGACGTGGTGCCAAGCTACGACAACGCCGATATGGTGATTGTGAACACCTGCGGGTTTATTGACAGCGCGGTTCAGGAGTCCCTGGAAGCCATCGGTGAAGCCCTGACGGAAAACGGCAAAGTCATTGTGACCGGCTGTCTGGGCGCGAAAGAGGACCAGATCCGCGAAGTGCATCCGAAGGTGCTGGAGATCACTGGCCCGCACAGTTACGAGCAGGTGCTGGAACATGTTCATCACTACGTGCCAAAACCAAAGCACAATCCGTTCCTGAGCCTGGTGCCGGAACAGGGCGTGAAGCTGACGCCGCGTCACTACGCTTACCTGAAAATTTCCGAAGGCTGCAACCATCGCTGCACCTTCTGCATCATCCCGTCCATGCGTGGCGATCTGGTGAGCCGTCCGATTGGCGACGTGCTGGCGGAAGCTAAACGTCTGGCCGATGCTGGCGTGAAAGAACTGCTGGTGATTTCTCAGGATACCTCTGCTTACGGCGTAGACGTGAAGCACCGTTCCGGTTTCCACAACGGCGAGCCGGTGAAAACCAGCATGGTGGGCCTGTGCGAGCAGCTCGCGAAGCTGGGGATCTGGACGCGTCTGCATTACGTCTACCCATATCCGCACGTTGACGACGTCATTCCGCTGATGGCGGAAGGCAAAATCCTGCCGTATCTGGACATCCCGCTGCAGCACGCCAGTCCGCGTATCCTGAAGCTGATGAAACGTCCTGGCTCCGTTGACCGTCAGCTGGCACGCATTAAACAGTGGCGCGAAATCTGCCCGGATCTGACCCTGCGCTCAACCTTCATCGTCGGCTTCCCAGGTGAAACCGAAGAAGATTTCCAGATGCTGCTCGATTTCCTGAAAGAAGCGCGTCTGGACCGCGTAGGCTGCTTCAAGTACAGCCCGGTTGAAGGCGCAACCGCCAACGAACTGGCGGATCAGGTGCCGGAAGAGGTGAAAGAAGAGCGCTGGAACCGCTTTATGCAGCTGCAACAGCAGATCTCTGCTGAACGTCTGCAGGAGAAAGTGGGCCGAGAGATCATGGTTATCATTGACGAAGTGGACGAAGAAGGCGCAATTGGCCGCAGCATGGCGGATGCCCCTGAAATCGACGGCGCGGTGTACCTGAACGGCGAAACTCGCGTTAAGCCGGGTGATATTATTCGCGTGAAGGTTGAAAACGCGGACGAATATGACCTGTGGGGTAGCCGGGTTTAATCGTACTGCACCTCATTTCCAGGCCGGGTAAGGCGTAGCCGCCACCCGGCACATTCCACTGCCCTACCCCTTAATCCTCGGATCCAGCGCGTCGCGCAGCCCGTCCCCCAGCAGGTTAAACGCCAGCACGGTCAGGAAAATCGCCAGACTCGGGAAGATCGCCACGTGCGGCGCAATCACCATATCTGCCCTCGCCTCGTTCAGCATCGCGCCCCACTCCGGCGTCGGTGGCTGTGCGCCTAACCCCAGAAACGACAGGCTGGCCGCAGAAATAATCGACACGCCGATGCGCATGGTGAAATAGACCACAATAGACGACACCGTTCCCGGCAGAATATGACTGAACAGAATGGTGGCATCGCTGGCCCCCATGCTGCGGGCGGACTCGATAAACGTCTGCTGTTTCAGCACCAGCGTGTTGCCGCGCACAAGGCGGGCAAAGGCGGGAATCGAAAATACCGCGACGGCAATAATCACGTTCGCCATGCCGCTGCCCATAATGGCCACCACGGCAATGGCCAGCAGAATGCCGGGGAAGGCAAACAGCACGTCGCAGATTCGCATGATGATGCGATCCCACCAGCCTTCGTAATATCCGGCGACGAGACCCAGCACGGTACCGATTGCCGCGCCGATCAGTACCGCAAACACCCCGGCGGCAAGCGAGATTTGCGCCCCCACCAGCACGCGGCTGAAGATATCGCGCCCAAGGGAATCCACGCCGAACCAGTGGAGCATGGACGGCCCATCGTTCAGGCGGTCGTAGTCAAAATAGTTTTCCGCATCAAACGGCGCCACCCACGGCGCAACAATCGCCACCGCAATCAGCAGCAGCACAAACAGCCCCGCCGCCATGGCGACCGGCTGACGGCGAAAACGCCGCCAGAACTCAGACCACGGCGTGCGGATATGCTCCGGTTTCAGCCCCGGCATAGCGTTTAAAACGGCCTGACGTCGCCAGTTCAACAATCGCATCTTACTTATACCTGATGGCCGGGTTAATGGCGGCGTAGAGCACATCCACCACTAAGTTGATAAGAATAAACTCCAGGGAGAAAAGCAGGACTTCCGCCTGAATCACCGGGTAGTCGCGCATCTCGACCGAATCGACCAGCAGGCGCCCCAGCCCCGGCCAGTTGAAGACCTTTTCCACGACGATAGAGCCACCCAGCAGGAAACCAAACTGCAGCCCCATCATCGTCACCACCGGGATCATCGCATTGCGGAACCCGTGCTTGAGAATGACCCACTTCTCGCTGACTCCTTTCGCCCGCGCGGTGCGGATATAATCTTCGCTCAGCACGTCCACGAACGAGGCGCGGGTAAAGCGGGCCATCACCGCCGACACGGCAGCGCCCAGCGTCATGGAGGGCAGAATGTAATGCTTCCAGGTATCGGCCCCGACGGTCGGCAGCCAGCCCAGTTCAACGGAGAAAATTTGCATCAGCAGCATCCCCAGCGCGAACGCCGGGAAGGAGATGCCGGTCACCGCCAAGGCCATGCCGAGCTTGTCCGGCCAGCGGTTGCGCCAGACAGCCGCAATAATCCCCGCGCCCAGCCCAAACGCCACCGCCCAGCCCATGCTGGAAATCGTTAGCCAGAACGTGGGCATAAAGCGGCTGGCAATCTCCTCCGACACCGGACGCCTCGACACCATCGAGATGCCAAAGTCGCCCTGCAGAACGTTGCACATATAGTGCAGAAACTGCATATACAGCGGCTGGTCGAGGCCCAGCTGTTTACGCACCAGCTCAATGACGGCGGCATCCGCTTCCGGCCCGGCAACCAGACGCGCCGGATCGCCCGGCAGCATATGCACAAACAAAAATACCAGTATCGCCACAATCAGCAGCGTCGGGATAAGCCCAAGCAAGCGTTTACAAACATAATTCAGCATGAGTGTTATTTTAAATCCGCATCGTCAAAGCTAAAGCCCGTATCCGGCATGATGTAGAACCCGGTCAGCGCTTTGTTATGGGCTGAAACCAGTTTCTCCACCACCAGCGGTACCCACGGCGACTCTTTCCAGATAAGGTCCTGGGCGTCTTTGTAGAGGCGCGCTTTCTCTTCCGGTTTAGTGGTTTTCAGGGCATCGGCCAGATCGTTGTCCACCTGCGGATTGCTGTAAAACGCGGTGTTAAACAGGGTTGGCGGCCAGTTTTGCGAAGCAAACAGCGGTGCAAGCGCCCAGTCGGCTTCACCGGTCGACGCCGACCAGCCGGTATAGAACATCCGCACGCCGCTCTCTTTCTGCCCTTTCCCCTCGACCTCGGCGGCCCGCTGACCGGCATCCATCGCGGTGACCTGCACCTTGATGCCCACCTGCGCCAGCTGCTGCTGGGTGAACTGCAGCACCTTCTGGGCGGTACTGTGATTATGCGACGACCACAGCGTGGTGCTGAAACCGTTCGGGAAGCCCGCCTCTTTGAGCAGCTCGCGCGCTTTAGCCGGATCGTACGGCCACGGCTGATAGCTTTGCGCATAGGCAATGGCCGGAGGCAGCACGCCGGTCGCCGTGGTGGCATAGCCCGCAAAAGCGACCTTCACCAGCGCCTGACGGTTAATCGCATAGTTGATGGCTTCACGTACCTTTGGGTTATCAAACGGCTTCTGCGTGACGTTCATGCTGATATAGCGCTGCATGATCGACGGACTGGCCACCAGCTCCAGCTTGCTGTTTTTCTGCAGAATAGCGGCCTGCTCATACGGGATGGGGAAAGCAAACTGCGCCTCACCCGTTTGCAGCATCGCTGCGCGGGTATTGTTATCCACCACCGGACGCCAGGTGATGGTGTCCAGCTTCGGCAGCCCTTTCTGCCAGTACCCTGGGAATTTCTTCACCTTCACAAAATCGGTCTGGTTCCAGGTGAGCAGCTCGTACGGGCCGGTACCGACCGGGTGGAAGCCAATCTCCTTGCCGTACTTTTTCAACGCGGCAGGCGAGATCATCGCCGTTGCCGGGTGCGCCAGTATATTGATAAACGCCGAGAATGGCGCTTTCAGCGTGATTTTGACCGTCGTCGGATCCACCGCCTCGGTGCTGGCGATGTTTTTATAAAGGTTATAGCGCTTCAGGCTGTTTTCCGGGTTGCTGGCACGGTCAAGGTTGACCTTTACCGCCTCCGCATTGAAATCGGTACCGTCCTGGAACTTCACGCCGGAACGAAGCTTGATGGTATAGACCAGACCGTCGTCGGAGACGGTATACCCCTGCGCCAGAACATTTTTGAGCTTCATCTCGTTATCCAGGCCGAACAGCCCCTGATAGAACGATTTCGCCACCGCCTGGGAAAGCGTATCGTTGGCGTCATACGGATCCAGCGTGGTGAAGTTGGAGCCGACAGCAACCACCACATCTTTGGCAGCGAACGCGGGGGCAGCGGCCAGGGCTGCCGTCACGCTCGCGGCTAACAACCATCTACGCGCTACAAAAGTAACCATTGTGTTCTCCTGCCTGTTGTAAGTTATAACCGCGAAAACGCATTGTCCTGACGCGGGGGAGCGACGAAATGACCCGGCCCGACTTCGCGCAGCGTCACGCGCTCCACGGCCTCGCCGCGTTTGCGAATATTGCTCGGCATTTCATCCTGCAGCAGCACGCGCTGGCCGTGACGATGCGCGGGGTCAGCAACCGGTACCGCCGCGATAAGCTTGCGAGTGTAAGGATGTTGCGGGTTCTCAAACACTGCCCTTCGCGGACCTATCTCCACGATTTGCCCCATGAACATCACCGCCACGCGATGGCTGATGCGCTCGACCACCGCCATATCGTGCGAGATAAACAGGAAAGCGATGCCCATATCCCGCTGTAAATCGAGCAATAAGTTGATGATTTGCGCCCGGATTGAGACATCCAGCGCCGAAACGGATTCATCCGCAATCACCACTTTCGGGTTCAGCGCCAGCGCACGGGCAATGCAGATACGCTGCCGCTGGCCGCCGGAAAACTCGTGCGGATAACGCCAGGCATGTTCCGGCTTGAGGCCGACACGCTCCAGCAGCCAGGCCACGCGACGCTGCGCTGCTTCGCCGTCGAGCAGATTATGCACCCGCAGCGGCTCCATAATGGAGTATCCCACCGTATGGCGCGGGTCGAGGGAGGCATACGGATCCTGGAAAATAAACTGAATATCCCGGCGTACCGCCTGTAATTTGTTGTCTGGCAGGGTGTCGATTCGTTCGCCGTTAAAGGTGATTGTCCCTTCCTGCGTCTCCACCAGCCGGAGCAGCGCGCGTCCGGTGGTGGATTTCCCGCAGCCGGACTCCCCCACCAGCGCCAGCGTTTCTCCCGGCCATAAATCGAAACTGACGTTTTCGACCGCGTGGACTTCGCGCTTCAGGCGATTGAAAATCCCGCTGCGCAGCGGAAAACGGGTCACCAGGTCGCGCACTTCAAGAATGGGTTTGCCCGGCACCACGGTATCCTGCTCGCGTTCATCCTCCTGCTGCCCTGTCGCTTCAAGGGAAATCAGCGGAAAACGACGCGGCAGGTCGCTGCCGTTCATCGCGCCAAGACGCGGCACCGCCGCCAGCAGCGCTTTAGTATAAGGATGCACAGGGGCATGAAAAATCTGTTCGACCGTGCCGGTTTCCACCGCATTGCCCTTGTGCATCACCAGCACCCGGTCGGCGATGTCAGCCACCACGCCCATATCGTGGGTGATAAATATTACCCCCATCTCCATCTCTTGCTGCAGCACTTTGATAAGCTGCAGGATCTGCGCCTGAATCGTCACGTCCAGCGCCGTTGTCGGTTCATCCGCAATCAGTACCGCCGGACGGCAGGAGAGCGCCATGGCAATCATCACCCGCTGGCGCATACCGCCGGAAAGCTGATGCGGGTAACGTCCCAGAATGGCCTGCGCCTCGGGAATGCGCACCAGCTCCAGCATCCTTCTGGCTTCGTTGAGCGCCTCATCGCCACTTAGCCCCTGATGCAGCCGGATGGACTCGGCAATCTGTTCCCCTACCGGGAAAACCGGGTTAAGCGAAGTCATCGGCTCCTGAAAGATCATCGCAATATCTGCCCCGCGCACGCCCTGCATCTGCGCGCCGCTCAGCTCGTTTAAATCAATGACCTGACGATTACGGCGGCGCAGGAGCATCTTCTCGCTGCTGATTTGCCCGCCCGTCTGTTCCAGCAGACGCATCAGCGCCAGCGCGGTGACCGATTTACCGGAACCGGATTCGCCAACAATTGCCAGCGTCTCGCCGCGTCTGAGCGAGAACGATAAATTTTCTACTGCGGGGATGAACTGCCGCTCTTCCTGAAACGCAATATTCAGCTGATGGACAGCCAGTACTTCGCCGTTGTCCAGCTCTTCACTGTGCGGCACGCGCGGCCCCCTTATTCACGATAGATGCCCGTGCTCGGTTCATCACCGGCGTAACCCCAGGCGCGATACATCCCTTCGCTGTTAAACGGCAGGGCCACGTTGCCCTCACGGTCCACGGCAATTAGGCCGCCAACGCCGCCCAGAGCAGGCAATTTTTCCATCACCACGCGCTCGCAGGCCTCGCTCAGGCTTAAACCGCCGTAATCCATCAGCGCGGTGATGTCGTAGGCCGCGAGGGCGCGAATAAACACTTCCCCGGTGCCGGTACACGACACCGCCGCCGTGGCGTTATTGGCATAGCAGCCGGCGCCCGGCAGCGGGCTGTCGCCGACGCGGCCGGGCAGCTTGTTGGTCATGCCGCCCGTTGAGGTCGCCGCCGCGAGGTTGCCGGCCTTATCCAGCGCCACCGCGCCGACTGTGCCCATTTTGGTGGTTTCATCCAGCGGCGCAGCATGATCAAGCTGCGTCATACCCGCTGAACGGGCTTCCAGCAGTTGCTGATAGCGCTCCTCCGTGGAAAAAAGATCGGGCGATACCGGTTCCATTCCGTGCTCACGGGCAAATTTCTCCGCCCCGGCGCCCGTCAGCAGAACGTGCGGACTCTCTTCCATCACCAGACGCGCCGCCAGCACCGGATTACGCAGATGACTCACGCCCGCCACGGCCCCTGCCTTCAGGGTGACGCCGTCCATCACGCAAGCATCAAGCTCGTGGGTTTCATCCCGGGTAAAGACTGAACCGATGCCAGCATTAAAGAGCGGACACTCCTCCAGCAGACGCACCGCCTCGGTGACCACATCCAGCGCGCTCTCGCCCGCTTCCAGCATTTTTTGACCTGTTTCAACAATGGCGTACAGCGCGTCAATATAACGCTTTTCCTGCTCAGGACTGAGCTGTGCACGGGTGATTGCCCCTGCGCCACCATGAATTGCGATTACCGCATTAACCATTCACATCACCCGTTAGCCTGATTCGCGGCTTTTTCTATAAATATCATTATCGTCGATGAAACTTCAGATGATTTTTGAATATAGAAAGACGCAACTGTGATGTAAAGCGTACACCCATCGGGTCATACAGTTAGCCGCACTTTTCTGCCATAATGGACGCTTTCGTTGTTACTCCTCAGGAGCCCACCATGGATTTTACCGCCGGACTGATGCCGCTTGAGACGGCACTCACGCAGATGCTTGACCGACTTTCGCCGCTGCAAGACGTCGAAACGCTGCCCCTCGTGCGCTGTTTTGGCCGAATCGCCGCGCGCGATATCGTCTCTCCGCTTAACGTGCCGGGGTTCGATAATTCCGCGATGGACGGTTATGCGGTACGCCTGGCGGACCTCCAGACGGGCAACGCCCTGCCGGTGGCGGGTAAAGCCTTTGCCGGTCAGCCGTTTAGCGGTGAATGGCCTGTGGGCACCTGCGTGCGCATCATGACCGGCGCGCCGGTTCCGCCAGGCTGCGATGCCGTGGTGATGCAGGAAGAAACCGAACAGACGGACGACGGCGTGCGTTTTACCGCCAGCGTCAAAGCGGGCCAGAACATCCGCCGTACCGGCGAGGACATTACCCTTGGCGCAACGGTCTTTGCCGCCGGGCAGAAGCTGACGGTGGCGGAGCTGCCGGTGCTGGCCTCGCTCGGCATCGCGGACATTGACGTTATCCGGAAAGTGCGCGTCGCGGTGTTCTCCACCGGTGACGAGCTGCAGCTTCCGGGCCAGCCGCTGCAGGACGGTCAGATTTACGACACCAACCGGCTGGCAGTCCACCTGATGCTGGAGCAGCTGGGCTGCGAAGTGATTAATCTCGGCATCATTCCTGACGATCCGGAAAAACTGCGCGCGGCATTTATTGAGGCGGATAAATCCGCCGATGTGGTCATCAGCTCCGGCGGCGTCTCCGTGGGGGAAGCGGATTACACCAAAACCCTTCTTGAAGAGCTGGGCGAAATCGCCTTCTGGAAGCTGGCAATCAAACCGGGCAAACCGTTCGCGTTTGGCAAGCTTCCGCACAGCTGGTTCTGCGGTCTGCCGGGTAATCCGGTCTCAGCGGCACTCACCTTTTACCAGCTGGTGATCCCGCTGCTGGCGAAGCTTTCCGGCAACACCGCCAGCCCGCTGCCGGAACGCCTGCGCGTGCGCGCCGCGACGCGCCTGAAAAAATCGCCGGGTCGGCTTGATTTCCAGCGCGGCATTCTGGCGCATAACGCGCAGGGTGAGCTGGAAGTCAGCACGACCGGGCACCAGGGTTCGCACATTTTCAGCTCCTTCAGCCTGGGCAACTGCTTTATCGTGCTGGAGCGCGAGCGCGGCAACGTGGAAGCGGGTGAATGGGTTGAGGTAGAGCGCTTCAACCAGCTGTTCGGAGGCTGACATGACGGTGGAACTGAGCGACCAGGAGATGATGCGCTACAACCGCCAGATTGTCCTGCGCGGGTTTGATTTCGAGGGACAGGAAGCACTCAAGGCGGCCAGCGTGCTGGTTGTTGGCCTCGGCGGGCTCGGCTGCGCCGCCGCGCAATACCTGGCCGCGGCGGGCGTGGGCAGGATGACGCTGCTGGATTTTGATACCGTATCGGTGTCTAACCTGCAGCGCCAGACGCTGCACAGCGACGCGACCATTGGCCAGCCAAAAGTGGAATCCGCCCGGGCTGCTCTGGCGCGCATCAACCCCAACGTTCAGTTCACCCTGCTTGACGCGATGCTGGATGACGAGGCGTTATTTGCGCAGATTGCGCAGCACGATCTGGTGCTCGACTGCACCGATAACGTCGCCGTTCGTAACCAGCTTAATGCAGGCTGTTTTGCCCACAAAACCCCGCTGGTCTCCGGTGCGGCGATCCGCATGGAGGGGCAGATCAGCGTCTTCACCTATGCGGAGGGGGCCCCCTGCTACCGCTGCCTGAGCCGTCTGTTTGGTGAGAATGCGCTAACCTGCGTTGAGGCGGGCGTGATGGCGCCGCTCGTCGGCGTGATTGGGTCGCTGCAGGCGATGGAAGCGATTAAAGTGCTGGCACATTACGGTACGCCTGCCGCAGGAAAAATCGTGATGTATGACGCGATGACCTGCCAGTTCCGCGAGATGAAGCTGATGCGTAATCCGGGGTGTGAGGTTTGTGGAGGTTAAAGCAAACGGCAACCTTCAGGTTGCCGTTTAAGTGTTTGCTCCCTCTCCCTGTGGGAGAGGGTTGGGGTGAGGGCATCAGGCCGCACCCGTCAGATCGACGTCCGACCAAACGCCCCCTGCCAGTCCTGCTCAAACTTCACAATCGCTGCGTCTACCGCAGGAGAGGTAATAAACTGCTGCGCCACGTCCAGCGGCAGCGTGATGGACTCGCATCCTGCCAGCAGGCAGTCCAGCGCCTGACGTGGGGTCTTAAAGCTCGCGGCCAGCACTTTTGATTGCGGGGCGTGCAGCGTCAGCAGCTGTTGCAGCTCAACCACGGTCTGGATACCGTCCCCGCCCTGCGCGTCCACGCGGTTCACGTATGGCGCGACATACTCTGCTCCTGCCAGCGCGCAGAGCATACCCTGGGCCGCGCCGTACACCGCCGTACCCAGCGTCGGAATGCCTTCCGCTTTCAGCATCTTGATGGCTGCCAGCCCTTCGGCAGTTACCGGCACTTTCACCACCAGGTCGTTAATCATCGCGCGCAGCTTACGCGCGTCTTCCACCATACCTTCAGCGGTAGTCGCCATCACCTGCGCGAACAGACGGCCTTTACCGCCCATCGCGTCGTGCAGCGCGGGCAGAAGCTCATCCAGCGGCGTTTTACCTGCCGCCACAATGCTTGGGTTGGTGGTCACGCCCGCCAGCGGGAAGATACGCGCCAGCTTTTTGACTGCCGCAACGTCAGATGTGTCGAGATAAAGTTCCATGATGTCACCCTCAAAATTAGCCTGCGCTTAACCTATCACAGGAAAACCTGCTCAGGAGTTGACCTGCATCAAGATAACTTTCATTCGAAAGTCATTTAATCTTCATATGCAACCTGAGGGTAAAAACATGATCTTCAATATTCAGCGTTACTCCACCCACGATGGCCCCGGTATTCGTACCGTGGTTTTCCTGAAAGGCTGCTCGCTGGGCTGTCGCTGGTGCCAGAACCCGGAAAGCCGTTCCCGTAGCCGGGACGTGCTGTTTGATGCGCGCCTGTGCCTTGACGGCTGCGACCTGTGTCAGCAGGCGGCGCCGGGCTGTATCGAACGCACGCTGAATGGTCTCGTCATCCACCGTGAAAAATTGCGTGAAGAGACGCTCAACGCCCTCACCGACTGCTGCCCGACGCACGCGCTGACCGTATGCGGTGAAGAACAGCAGGTGGGCGAGATCATGGCGACCGTGCTGCGCGATAAGCCCTTTTACGACCGCAGCGGCGGCGGTATTACGCTTTCCGGCGGCGAGCCGTTTATGAACCCGGAGCTGGCGCACGCGCTGTTTAAAGCCAGCCACGAACAGGGGATCCACACCGCCGTTGAAACCTGTCTTCACGTGCCGTGGCACTATATCGAGCCTTCATTACCGTACGTCGATCTGTTCCTCGCCGACCTGAAACACGTCGATCCTGAGGTGTTCAAACAGTGGACGGACGGCTCGGCCAAACGGATCCTCGATAACCTGAAGCGCCTTGCCGCTGCCGGGAAAAAAATCACCATTCGCGTACCGCTGATTCAGGGCTTCAATGCCGATGAAGCGTCCGTGACCGCCATTACCAACTTCGCCGCCGATGAACTTGGCGTCGATGATATTCATTTTCTGCCGTATCACACGCTGGGCATGAACAAATACACCCTGCTTGGCCAACCCTACTCTGCCCCTGACAAACCGCTGGATAACCCTGCCCTGCTGGACTTCGCGCAGCAGTACGCCTGCCAGAAAGGGTTAACCGCGACCTTACGAGGATAAACCTATGACGACGTTAAATCTCAACACCCTCAGCGAGCGCATCAAGGCGCACAAAACCGCGCTGGTCCATATCGTTAAGCCGCCGGTCTGTACCGAGCGCGCGCAGCATTACACCGAAATGTACCAGCAGCACATGGACAAGCCGATCCCGTTGCGTCGCGCCCTGGCGCTGGCGCATCATCTGGCTGAGCGTACCATCTGGATCAAACACGACGAGCTGATTATCGGTAACCAGGCAAGCGAAGTTCGCGCCGCACCTATCTTCCCGGAATACACCGTCTCCTGGATTGAAAAAGAGATCGACGATCTGGCGGACCGTCCGGGCGCAGGCTTTGCGGTGAGCGAAGAGAACAAGCGCGTCCTGCATGCGATCTGCCCGTGGTGGCGCGGCCAGACGGTGCAGGATCGCTGCTACGGCATGTTCACCGACGAGCAAAAAGGCCTGCTGGAAACCGGTATTATCAAAGCCGAAGGCAACATGACCTCCGGCGACGCGCACCTGGCGGTGAACTTCCCGCTGGTGCTGGAGAAAGGTCTCGACGGCCTGCGCGCTAAAGTCGCCGAGCGCCGCTCGCGTATCAACCTGACGGTGCTGGACGATCTGCACGGCGACCAGTTCCTGAAAGCGATCGATATCGTGCTGGACGCGGTGAGCCTGCACATCAAACGTTTTGCCGCTCTGGCACGCGAAATGGCGGCCACGGAAACCCGCGAAAACCGCCGCGACGAGCTGCTGGCGATGGCGGAAAACTGCGACGTGATTGCCCACGAGCCGCCAAAAACCTTCTGGCAGGCGCTGCAGCTGTGCTATTTCATTCAGCTGATCCTGCAGATTGAGTCTAACGGTCACTCCGTGTCGTTCGCCCGTATGGACCAGTATCTCTATCCGTTCTACCGCCGCGACGTGGAGCTGAACCAGAGTCTCGACCGCGAACACGCCATTGAGCTGCTGCACAGCTGCTGGCTGAAGCTGCTGGAAGTGAACAAGATCCGCTCCGGCTCGCACTCTAAGGCCTCTGCCGGTAGCCCGCTGTACCAGAACGTCACCATCGGCGGCCAGAAGCTGGTCAACGGTGAGCCAATGGACGCGGTCAACCCGCTCTCCTACGCGATTCTGGAATCCTGCGGTCGCCTGCGCTCCACTCAGCCGAACCTGAGCGTGCGTTACCACGCAGGCATGAGTAACGACTTCCTTGACGCCTGCGTACAGGTGATTCGCTGCGGCTTCGGGATGCCGGCGTTCAACAACGATGAAATCGTTATCCCGGAATTTATCAAGCTCGGCGTTGAACGTGATGACGCCTATGACTACGCGGCCATCGGCTGTATCGAAACCGCCGTGGGCGGCAAGTGGGGCTATCGCTGCACCGGCATGAGCTTTATCAACTTTGCCCGCGTGATGCTCGCCGCGCTGGAAGGCGGCCGCGACGCCACCAGCGGTAAGGTATTCCTGCCGCAGGAAAAAGCGCTCTCTGCCGGTAACTTCGATAACTTCGAGGAGGTGATGGCGGCGTGGGATACGCAGATTCGCTACTACACCCGCAAATCCATCGAAATTGAGTACGTGGTAGACACCATGCTGGAAGAGAACGTGCACGATATTCTCTGCTCGGCGCTGGTGGACGACTGCATCGAACGCGCGAAAAGCATCAAGCAGGGCGGCGCGAAGTATGACTGGGTTTCCGGCCTGCAGGTGGGTATCGCCAACCTCGGCAACAGTCTGGCGGCGGTGAAGAAGCTGGTGTTTGAACAGGGCGTCATCGGTCAACAGCAGCTGGCGGCGGCGCTGGCGGATGATTTCGACGGGTTGACCCACGAGCAGCTGCGTCAGCGTCTGATCAACGGCGCGCCGAAGTACGGTAACGACAACGACAGCGTGGATATGCTGCTGACGCGTGCTTACCAGACCTACATTGAAGAGCTGAAGCAGTACCACAACCCGCGCTATGGTCGTGGTCCGATTGGCGGTAACTACTACGCGGGCACCTCCTCCATTTCCGCAAACGTGCCGTTTGGCGCGGCAACGATGGCGACTCCGGACGGACGTAAGGCGCATACCCCGCTGGCGGAAGGGGCAAGCCCGGCGTCCGGTACCGACCACCTCGGCCCGACGGCGGTCATCGGCTCCGTGGGTAAACTCCCTACCGAGGCGATTCTGGGCGGCGTGCTGCTGAACCAGAAGCTGAACCCGTCGACGCTGGAAAACGACAGCGATCGCCAGAAGCTGATGGTGCTGCTGCGCACTTTCTTCGAGGTGCATAAAGGCTGGCATATTCAGTACAACATCGTCTCGCGCGAAACGCTGCTGGAAGCGAAGAAACACCCTGACCAGTACCGCGATTTAGTGGTACGCGTAGCGGGCTACTCGGCGTTCTTCACCGCCCTGTCGCCGGATGCACAGGACGATATTATTGCGCGTACCGAGCATACGCTGTAAAAAAACGCCCGGTGGCGCTGCGCTTACCGGGCCTACATTGTCTCCCCCGCAGGCCGGGTAAGGCGAAGCCGCCACCCGGCTTTCTGACTTTCATTCGAAATTAAATTTGTGCTCCCCGTCACCTTGTTATTAGAATGTTTCAAAACGCAGTGACCCAGGAGCACAGTATGACCGTAAAAGTTATCGTCACCGATATGGACGGAACTTTCCTTGATGATGCCAAGCAGTACGATCGTGACCGCTTCCAGGCACAGTTTGAGCAGCTTAACGCCCGCGGTATTGAATTCGTTGTCGCCAGCGGCAATCAGTATTATCAGCTCATCTCCTTCTTCCCTGAGCTAAAAGATCGAATCTCCTTCGTGGCGGAAAACGGCGCGCTGGTGTTCGATCACGGGGAACACGTTTTCCACGGCGAACTGACTCGCCATGAGTCGCAGATCGTCATTGGCGAACTGCTGAAAGATAACGCGCTGAACTTCGTGGCCTGCGGGCTGCAGAGCGCTTACGTCAGCGATAAAGCCCCGGACGAATTTGTGGCGCTGATGTCTAAGCACTACCATCGCTTAACGCGCGTCAGCGATTATCACGAGATTGACGATGTGCTGTTCAAGTTCTCACTGAACCTGCCCGACAGCGATATCCCGAACCTGATCGACGCGCTGCATGTTTCTCTCGACGGCATTATGAAACCGGTCACCAGCGGCTTTGGGTTTGTGGACTTGATCATTCCTGGCCTGCATAAAGCCAACGGCATCAGCCGCCTGCTGAAGCGCTGGGAGCTCTCCCCACAGCAGTGCGTGGCCATTGGCGACAGCGGCAATGACGCGGAGATGCTGAAGCTGGTGAAATACTCATTTGCGATGAACAACGCGGCAGAAAGCATCAAACAGATCGCCCGCTACAGCACCGACGACAACAACCACCAGGGCGCGCTGAACGTCATTCAGGCCGTGCTCGATAACCATTCCCCGTTCGACGCCTAATCTCTCTCCCGCCGGAGCCCCGCTCCGGCCTATCACTCTTTTTCCGACCTGTGGCTTGCGTCAAGTTTTTAAACTTGCATTAACTTATTTTTAACTTAAAGTATCACTTGTAAATATTTTTACTTTCGAATGAAAGATGCGAGGCAGTTATGACCTTTACCAGTGAAACTTTGCCAGCGGACCACAAAGCGGCAATTCGTCAGATGAAGCGCGAGCTACGCACCCAGATCGGTGATGTTCAGGCGGTGTTTGACAAGCTCAGCGACAACATTGCCACCCGCGTGGCAGAGATCAACGCCCTCAAGAATAAAGGCCAACCCGTCTGGCCGACGATCCCGTTCGCGGATGTGAAAAACGGCACAATCACCGCTGAACAGCGCGAGGCGGTTAAGCGTCGGGGCTGCGCGGTGATCAAAGGTCATTTTCCGCGCGAACAGGCGCTGGCGTGGGATCAGTCGATGCTCGACTATCTCGATCTCAATAAGTTTGACGAGGTGTATAAAGGGCCGGGCGATAACTTCTTCGGCACCTTAACCGCCTCTCGTCCGGAGATTTACCCGATCTACTGGTCGCAGGCGCAAATGCAGGCGCGTCAGAGCGAAGAGATGGCGCAGGTGCAGTCGTTCCTGAACCGTTTATGGACATTCGAGAGCAACGGCAAGCAGTGGTTCGACCCGGATGTCAGCGTGATTTATCCGGATCGTATTCGCCGCCGCCCGCCGGGCACCACCTCTAAAGGGCTGGGCGCGCACACCGATTCTGGCGCGCTGGAGCGCTGGCTGCTGCCTGCCTATCAGCAGGTGTTTGCCCGCGTGTTTGACGGCAATATTGATAAGTACGATCCGTGGAACGCCGCGCACCGCACCGAAGTGGAAGAGTACACCGTGGATAACACCACCAAGTGTTCGGTGTTCCGTACTTTCCAGGGCTGGACGGCGCTGTCGGACATGATCCCCGGCCAGGGACTGCTGCACGTGGTGCCCATCCCGGAAGCGATGGCGTACATTCTGCTGCGTCCGCTGCTGGACGACGTGCCGGAAGACGAACTCTGCGGCGTCGCGCCGGGCCGCGTGCTGCCGATTTCGGAAAAATGGCACCCGCTGCTCATCGAAGCATTAACCAGCATACCGGCGCTGGACGCAGGGGATTCCGTGTGGTGGCACTGCGATGTGATCCACTCCGTCGCTCCGGTGGAAAATCAGCAGGGCTGGGGCAACGTGATGTACATCCCTGCCGCGCCGATGTGCGAGAAGAACCTCGCCTACGCGAAAAAGGTGAAGGAAGCGCTGGAAACCGGTGCGTCACCGGGAGATTTCCCGCGTGAAGATTATGAAAAAAGCTGGCAGGACCGCTTTACCGTGAACGATCTCAACATCCACGGCAAGCGCGCGCTGGGTATGGTTTAACTGTCGTACAGCCCTTCCCGCTCAACGGCGGTGCGTCGTTTCCCCTGGCGTATCCGCCGTACCGATTCCCGCACGGTCAGCGTGCCGTTCAGCAGCAAGGTTCCCACCGGGGCGTCCGGGCGCATCAGCCGCTGCTGGAGCATATGCACCGCTTCCGTTCCCAGTTCATCACGCGGGACATGCACTGCCGTCAGGGGCACATCCTGAATCGCCGCCAGATTAAAGCCGTCGATGCTCATGACGGAAACGTCCTGCGGTACCCGCAATCCCTGTTTCTGCAAAGCGCTGATGGTGCCCGCCGCCATAAAGTCGCCGCCGACCAAAAACGCGGTGGGCAGATCTTTTCCCTTCTGCTGGTTAAGCCACTCGCTAACCAGCTGTTCCGTTTCGCGCGCGCTAAAGCTCGGCACCACCAGCAGATCGCGCTTGTCGCTGAACGTCAGGTTATGGGCGTGCCACGCGTCGCGGATCCCTGCCAGGCGCAGCTCCATGGTGTAACGGCGCAGGCACAGCACGTTCATCACGTCGCGGTGTCCCATTTCGAACAGGTATTCCGCCGCCCGCTCGCCAATGGCGCGATGGTCCGGCGCTACGGCAGGCAGACGCATGTGGCGGTCACGGCAGTTAATCAGCATGCAGGGTTTTCCCACGTCCACCGCCAGATCGTGGATATGCGGATCGTCAATACCGAGCAAAATGGCTGCCTGGGTGTCCGGCTCGTTCATGCGTGCCAGAAAAAGCTGCGCGTCGCTGTCGTTCTCCTCCAGCGCACAGTAGCGTAGCCGAACCTCGTGCGAAGCCAGCCCTTTGCTGACGCTCTGGATCACGCGGTAGTAAAAGATGTCGGACCGCTCGTCAAAGGCTCGCTGGGGAGCAAAAACCACCAGGCTGTTAAGCAGCAGACGCCCCGCCGCCATGCCATCCATCACCCCCAGCTCCCGTGCGCACGCCAGCACCTTTGCACGCGCTTTTTCGCTGGTGTTCGCTTTGCCCGCCAGCACGCGGGAAACGGTACTGATAGAGAGCTGTGTACGGGCCGCGATTTCGGTGATTTTTAGCCTTTTGTCCATTTTGTGATCTGGCTCCATTTGCGAAATGAAAAAATTTTCATAGCGTATCCGTCAGGTAATAACGGGCATAACGGCCATCATGCCAGAGGGTTTGCGCCCGTTATGAGAAACTTTGCACAAAATCCACTATTGCCCACTCATTTTCTCCCTTAAGGTGAACTTGTCACACAACTTCCATACTAGTTGTATAGCAGCTTAAGGATTCTAAACGGATAGAAATCAAAGGCATAACAATCTGTGTGACACCTGAACCTCCGTCCCCTTAGCGTCCGTCTTGTGGAGAGTAAAATGAGTCAGGACATCAATAACACCGTTGCGACAAGCAAAACCCGTCGCGTCATCAAGAACCTGCGCTGGTACGTGCTGGTGCTGTTTTTACTGGGCGTCACCGTTAACTACATCACCCGAAACTCATTGGGGATCCTCGCGCCGGAACTGAAAGAGAGCCTCGGGATCACCACCGAGCAATACTCCTGGATCGTCGGCGCATTCCAGATCGCCTACACCATTTTCCAGCCCCTGTGCGGCTGGCTGATTGACGTCATCGGCCTGAAGATTGGCTTTATGGTCTGCGCCGGGATCTGGGCGCTGATGTGTATCTTCCACGCGGGGGCCGGAAGCTGGCTGCACCTGGCTATCCTGCGCTTCTTTATGGGGGCCTCTGAGGCCGCCGCAACCCCGGCGAACGCCAAAACCATCGGTGAATGGTTCCCGAAATCGGAACGCCCTGTTGCCGCCGGTTGGGCGGGCGTGGGCTTCTCCATCGGTGCGATGCTGGCCCCGCCAATTATCTACTTTGCTCACGCGTCGTTTGGCTGGCAGGGTGCGTTTATGTTTACCGGCGTGCTGGCGCTGCTGTGGGTGATCCTCTGGTGGGCGTTCTACCACAACCCGGAGCAGCACCCGAACCTGAGCAAGGATGAGCTGGCATTTATCAAGCAGGATAACGAACCGCCTGCGGTCAAACTGCCGTTCCTGACCGCGCTGAAAACCGTCTCGAAAAACAAACGTTTCTACGGTATCGCCATCCCGGCCTTTATGGCGGAACCGGCCTGGGCGGTGTTGAGCTTCTGGGTGCCGCTGTATCTCGCCAAAGAACACGGCATGGACCTGAAGCAGATTGCGATGTTCGCCTGGCTGCCGTTCCTCGCTGCTGACCTCGGCAGCGTGGCAAGTGGCTACCTGACGCGATTGTACACCCGCCTGTTCGGCTGCTCCCGCGTTAACTCCGTCGTCGCCAGCTCCGTCACCGGCGCGTTTCTGATGATTTCTCTGGGCATTGTCGCCATTACCCGCGACCCGTATATCACCATCGTGCTGATCTCCATCGGCGGCTTTGGGCACCAGATTATCTCCTGCATGCTCAGCGCCCTGGTCGTGGAGTCGTTTGATAAGGGCCAGATGGCGACCGTCAACGGCATGCGCGGCTCGGCGGCGTGGATCGCCAGCTTCCTGTTCTCGCTGTTAATCGGTGTGACCGCCGACAAAATCGGCTTTAACCCGCTCTTTATTGCCATGGGCTTCTTTGACCTGATTGGCGCTGTCTTCCTGGTAGCATTTATTGCTGAACGTCGCGCCAAGCGCGCCTGATAGTGGATGTATTGCATATGAAAACCCTGAAAAACTGGACCGTTGATACGCAGTCGGCAAACCATCTGGAACTGCTGGTGGATAACCAGCACCGCCTGTGCCTGTATGTGCTGGAAGAGAACCTGTTCCGCGTGCTGATCAAACGCAAAGGTGAACTGGCGCTGGACCGCACCTGGAGCATCGCCCCGGCGCAAGACGTGCCGTGGGAAGGTCGCCGTCGTGACGATGTCAGTGGCTTTACCTGCCCGGCCTGGACGCTGACGCGGCAGGAAAATACCGTGACGGTGGCGACGGAGCAGCTTCGGGTGACCGTCCACCAGCCCCTGTGGCTGGAGTGGCACTACCGCAACGACGCGGGCGAGTGGCAGCCGCTGGTCAATGACCGTCCGACCAGTGCGTACCTGCTGAACGCCCACGGTGACGGCGTGGCGCACTATCTGAGCCGTCGCAAGGACGAACGTTTCTACGGGCTGGGCGAGAAAGCGGGCGATCTACAGCGCAACGGTAAACGCTACGAGATGCGCAACCTGGATGCGATGGGCTACAACGCCGCCAGCACCGACCCGCTGTACAAGCACATTCCGTTCACCCTCACCCGTCGCGACGACGTGAGCTACGGCCTGTTCTACGATAACCTGAGCAGCTGCTGGCTGGATCTGGGCAACGAGATCGACAACTACCACACCGCCTATCGGCGCTGGCAGGCGGAAGCGGGCGATATCGATTACTACATCTTTACCGGCAAGCGCGTACTGGACGTCACCAAAGCCTTCGTGCGCCTGACCGGGAAAACGCTGTTCGGACCGAAATGGAGCCTGGGCTACAGCGGCTCGACCATGCACTATACCGACGCGCCGGACGCGCAAAACCAGCTGATGAACTTTATCCGCCTGTGTGAAGAACACGCGATTCCATGCGACTCGTTCCAGCTCTCCTCAGGCTATACCTCCATTAACGGCAAGCGCTACGTCTTTAACTGGAACCATGACAAAGTGCCGCAGCCGAAGGTGATGAGCCAGGCGTTCCACGATGCCGGGTTAAAGCTGGCTGCCAACATCAAGCCTTGTCTGCTGCAGGATCATCCCCGCTATAACGAAGTGGCGGAACGTGGCCTGTTCATTCCCGACTCAGAAACTGATGCACCTGAACGTTCCAGCTTCTGGGATGACGAAGGATCACATCTCGATTTCACCAACCCGCAAACGGTGCAGTGGTGGCAGAACGGCGTGACCACGCAGCTGCTGGAGATGGGGATCGACTCGACCTGGAACGATAACAACGAATACGAAGTATGGGACGGGGAAGCACGCTGTTTTGGCTTCGGCAAAGAGATTGCCATCAAACACATTCGCCCGGTGATGCCGCTGCTGATGATGCGCGCCTCGCTGGAAGCGCAGCAGCGTTTCGCGCCGGAAAAACGTCCGTATCTCATTTCCCGCTCCGGCTGCGCCGGGATGCAGCGCTACGTCCAGACCTGGAGCGGCGATAACCGCACTCACTGGGATACCCTGCGCTATAACATCCGCATGGGGCTGGGCATGAGCCTCTCCGGGCTGTTCAACGTCGGCCACGACGTCGGCGGTTTCTCCGGCGACAAGCCAGACGCCGAGCTGTTCGTGCGCTGGGTGCAAAACGGCGTGATGCATCCGCGCTTTACCATTCACTCGTGGAACGATGACCACACGGTCAACGAGCCGTGGATGTACCCGGGCGTGACCCCCGCTATTCGCGATGCGATTGAGCTGCGCTACCGTCTGCTGCCCTATCTCTACACCCTGCTCTGGCAGGCGCACGCCGACGACGAACCGATGCTGCGCCCGACCTTCCTCGACCACGAGCACGACGCGCGGACCTTCGAAGAGTGCGATGACTTCCTGCTGGGCCGCGACCTCCTTGTCGCCAGCGTCGTCGAGGCCGGGCAGCGTAAACGCCACGTCTGGCTGCCGGATAACGAAACCGGCTGGTACGATTTCTACACTCACGAATGGTTCGCTGGCGGGCAAGCGATCGTCCTCGACGCGCCGCTGGAGAAACTGCCGCTGCTGGTGCGCGCCGGTGCCGGTCTGCCGCTCAGCGAGCGCATCCGTCACGTGAGCGCCGAAAAAGACGATACTCGCGAGCTGAAGCTGTTCCCGGTGAAAGGCGTCGGCACCACGTCCGGCCTGCTGTTTGAAGATGACGGCGAGTCCTGGGGCTACCAGAACGGCAATGCGCTGTGGGTGGCGTGGGAAATGGTGTGCGACGGGGCAACCGTCAACCTGAACATCGGTGCACGCGGTGATTATCGTCCGGCGTGGAACGCGCTGAAGGTGTCGTTACCGGCGGGGGAAAAACGTAAGCTGCTGGTGAATGGTGAAGAAAGGTGTGATTGGGTGGTGTAGTGCGGCCTGATGCCCTCACCCTGACCCTCTCCCACAGGGAGAGGGAATGGAACATAGGCCGGGTAAGGCGAAGCCGCCACCCGGCTTTTTTTAACTCTCGATACCTTTGCTGCGCAGGTAATCTTCGTAGTTACCGGTGAAGTCCACCACGCGCTCTGGCGTAATTTCGATCACGCGGGTCGCCAGCGAGCTGACGAATTCACGGTCGTGAGAGACGAAGATCAGCGTGCCCTGATACATCTCCAGCGCCATGTTCAGCGATTCGATAGATTCCATATCCAGGTGGTTAGTCGGTTCGTCCATTACCAGGATATTGGGTTTTTCCATCATCAGCTTGCCGAACAGCATGCGACCCTTTTCACCACCGGACAGCACTTTCGCCGGCTTTTTGATGTCGTCCTGGCTGAACAGCAGACGACCCAGAATGCTACGCACCGCCTGCTCGTCGTCGCCTTCCTGCTTCCACTGGCTCATCCAGTCAAAGACGGTCAGGTCGTTTTCGAACTCGTATTCATGGTCCTGCGCGTAGTAACCAATCTGCGCGTTTTCTGACCACTTCACGGTGCCATTGTCCGGCTGCAGTTCACCCACCAGAGTTTTCAGCATGGTGGATTTACCCACGCCGTTGGCCCCCAGAATGGCAATCTTCTCGCCCACTTCCAGCAGCAGGTTGAAGTTTTTAAACAGCGGACCTTCATCGAAGCCTTTGGTAAGGGCTTCCACTTCCAGCGCGTTACGGAACAGTTTCTTGTCCTGCTCGAAGCGGATGAACGGGTTCTGACGGCTGGAAGCTTTGACTTCTTCCAGCTTGATTTTGTCGATCTGACGGGCGCGGGACGTCGCCTGACGAGACTTAGAGGCGTTCGCGCTGAAGCGGCTGACGAAGGATTGCAGGTCCGCAATCTGCGCTTTCTTCTTGGCGTTGTCGGCCAGCAGGCGTTCACGCGCCTGGGTCGCAGCCGTCATGTATTCGTCGTAGTTGCCCGGGTACACGCGCAGCTCGCCGTAGTCCAGATCCGCCATGTGCGTACAGACCATGTTCAGGAAGTGACGGTCGTGCGAAATGATGATCATGGTGCTGTCGCGGTCGTTCAGCGTCTGCTCCAGCCAGCGGATGGTGTCGATGTCCAGGTTGTTCGTTGGTTCGTCGAGAAGCAGGATGTCCGGGTTAGAGAACAGCGCCTGCGCCAGCAGGACACGCAGCTTCCAGCCTGGCGCGACTTCACTCATCGGGCCGTAATGCTGTTCAACAGGAATGCCCACGCCCAGCAGCAGCTCGCCCGCACGCGCTTCAGCTGAATAGCCATCCATCTCGCCGTAATGCGTTTCCAGTTCGGCCACTTTGTAGCCGTCCTCTTCGCTCATTTCAGCCAGGGCGTAAATGCGATCGCGCTCCTGCTTCACTTCCCACAGCTCCGCGTGCCCCATGATCACGGTGTCCAGCACGGTGAACTCTTCGAAGGCGAACTGATCCTGACGCAGCTTACCGATGCGCTCGTTCGGATCGAGCGACACGTTGCCAAGCGTCGGCTCCAGGTCGCCGCCGAGGATCTTCATAAAGGTGGATTTTCCGCTACCGTTGGCACCAATCAGGCCGTAACGGTTGCCGCCGCCAAATTTGACGGAAATGTTTTCGAACAGCGGCTTACTGCCAAACTGCATAGTGACGTTGCTGGTAACTAACACGGGGAGATTCCTGCGAAAAGTGTGATAAACACGGCATTATGCCACAATTCCGAATTGAGATCCCGTGTTGCGGCAATCCACTAAACTTTAACAAAATCGAAAAAAATGTGATTTCGTACACATCTGAATTCCCTGCGAGCGGGAATGCACATATAATGCGCTCCCATCATAGATTCAGACTTATCAACTCATCGCCTGAATGGCTTAGATACCTCGCACAACATGAACATGAAATTAACAACGCTTTTTGCGGCGGCGTTAGCCGTAGTAGGTTTTTGTAAGACCGCGTCTGCGGTGACGTATCCCCTGCCGACAGACGGAAGCCGTCTGGTGGGCGAAAACCAGGTGGTGACGGTACCAGAAGGTAACTCTCAGCCGCTGGAGTATTTCGCCGCACAGTACCAGCTGGGCCTGTCTAACATGCTGGAAGCAAACCCGGGCGTTGACCCGTATCTGCCAAAAGCGGGTACCGTACTGAATATTCCTCAGCAGCTGATCCTGCCGGATACCGTTCATGAAGGTATCGTCATTAACAGCGCCGAAATGCGTCTGTATTACTACCCGAAAGGCACCAACACCGTTATCGTGCTGCCAATCGGCATCGGCCAGCTGGGTAAAGACACCCCAATGAACTGGACCACCAAAGTTGAGCGTAAGAAAGCGGGCCCAACCTGGACCCCTACCGCCAAAATGCACGCAGAATACATCGCTGCCGGCGAACCGCTGCCAGCCGTTGTGCCAGCCGGCCCGGATAACCCGATGGGTCTGTACGCGCTGTACATTGGCCGTCTGTACGCCATTCATGGCACCAACGCCAACTTCGGTATCGGCCTGCGCGTAAGCCACGGCTGCGTGCGTCTGCGTAACGACGACATCAAGTTCCTGTTCGAAAACGTGCCGGTCGGTACGCGCGTGCAGTTCATTAACGAACCGGTAAAAGCGACCACTGAGCCAGACGGTAGCCGTTACATTGAAGTGCACAACCCGCTGTCTACCAGCGAAGACCAGATCAACAACAACGAAGTCGTCCCTGTGACGCTGAACAGCGCGGTGCAGGCGGTGACCTCTCAGCCTGACGTGGAAACGACCATCGTTGACCAGGCCGTGCAGAACCGCTCCGGTATGCCGGTGCGTTTGAACTAATAACGAGCATTAAAAAAGCGGGCTTCGATGCCCGCTTTTTTTTACCCGTTATTCACGATAACTATCCCGCCGTGGTCGTACCGATAGTGGCAGTGGGCATATTCCAGCGGCGTGCCATCTTCCAGATAAATGACCTGCTCCACCTCCAGCACCGGATCGGTTTCCTCGCAGACCAGATGTTGCCTGTCCAGCGCATTGGGTTTTAGCGCCCGCACCACCCTGTATGACCCCATAATTTTCAGCCCCAGCGTCTCCTGAACATACTGAAACACCGAACCGTCAAGATGGCTTTTCGTCAGGCCGGGCACCAGGGTCATCGGCATTACCGTTGAATCCAGCGACATCGGTTCACCGTTTAATAAACGCAGGCGAATAAAATCATAGACCGGCGCATCGGCATTAATCATCAGCGACGCCTGCTCTTTCTCGTTCGGGAAGCGCAGTTCAAAATGCACCACCTGGCTCGTGACCGTACCCAGATGTTCCCAGGTTTTGGTGGCACCAAAATAGTCGCTGCCGGAGAGATCCCACTGGGAAAGCTGAAGGAAGTTTTTGCGGATAAAGGTGCCCTGCCCCTGACGGGTATAAACCAGACCTTCGACAATCAGCTGGCGCATCGCCTGCTGGATGGTCATCCGGCTGGTGCTGAACTCCGCCGCCAGCGCAAACTGGTCCGGAAGTGGTTCATTGGCGGCGTACTGCTGGCTGATAATGCGTTTTTTAATTTCCCGCGCTATGGTGATGTACTTCGCCGCCATCGTCCTTCCTTTCAGTTAGTTTTCTATCCCGCTGTTTTTCAACGCCACTCGCTCGGCAATCTTGAGGAAAGGCAGGTAGAAGAATACACCAAAAACAATGATTGCCAACTGCACCACCACCGCCCGCCAGTCCCCTGCCGTGGCCAGCCAGGCGCTCAGAATCGGCGGCGTGGTCCACGGGATCATCACCACGCAGCGCGACATTAACCCCAGCGTGGTGCAGAGCCAGGCAACGTAAATGCCAATCGCGGGCAACAGCACAAACGGGATCATCAGCGGCAGGTTAAAGACAATCGGCAGGCCAAAAATCACCGGCTCGTTGATGTTGAATAAACCGGGCGCCAGCGACAGGCGCGCCACCTGCTTCGCCGACTTCTGCCGGGAGAAGATAAAGATGGCGATCAGCAGCGAAATGGTGCTGCCCGTCCCGCCCACCATGCCAAACGTCGGTACGAAGATGTTGTTGATGATATGCGGGATGGGCTGGCCATTGGCAAAGGCCAGCATGTTCTCGTTGGTGTTGATCAGCAGGAACGGTTCCAGTACCACGCTGTTGACCACCGACTGATGAATCCCGAGCGTGAACAGGAAGTTACCGAAGCTGTAGATAAAAATCGTTCCCGGCAAGCTGGTGTTGATCAGCCGCAGCGGCTGCTGGATAAAGGTCGTGATGAGATGGATCAGGTCCGTGTGCAGCACGTTTGCCAGCAGTGCTGCCAGCACGGCAAATACTGACAATGTCAGAATGGTTGGGATCAGCGCTGTAAAGGATTTACTCACCGCCGGAGGCACATTTTCCCCCAGCGAAATGTGCAGCGCCTTGAGCCGCGAAATGGCAATAAACAGCTCCGTTGAGAGTAGCCCGATCAGCACTCCGGCAAAAATCCCGGTAGAGCCGATATTGGCGAACGTCAGTACCTGAGTGACGTTCACCGTGGTCTCGCTGCCGACGGGCGTCAACTGCAGGCGCATCGGCATCATGATGATAAAACTGCTGACGGCGATAACCACTGCCGAGACCGGATTGTCGAAATCTTTATTGCGCGCCAGCGACCAGGCAATCATCGGGGCCAGCAGCAGCGCGGCGATATTCAGCGTGCCGTTGATTATCGCCTCCCCCCAGACCTTAAACTGCGTGAGCGTGTCGCCGTCAAAAATCCACGGGAACACCACGTTGTTCACCAGCACCGCCAGACCGGCGAGGATGAAAATCGGCATCACCGTGGCGAAGGCATCGCGCAGGGAGCGCAGGTGCACCTGGTTTGCCAGGCGCGCCGAGAACTCAACAAATTTATCGACAAAGGACTGCATATGCGGTGTGATTTTTGTTTCAGACATAGCGGATAGTTCCCATCAATCAGTCACAAAAACGGCCCGGCAGCGTACGGCTTACATCTCGCGTCCGTTGGTATGAATGACCTGTTTCAGCCAGGCGTAGCTTTTCTTCGGCACGCGCTTCAGGTCTTTCAGGTCGTGGTTTTCTCGGTTGACGTAGACCACGCCGTAGCGCTTACGCATGTCGCCCTGGGAGCTGAGAATGTCGATTAACCCCCAGCCGAGGTAGCCGATGACCTCTGCGCCATCTTCGAACATCGCCGCTTTCATTGAGTCGATATGCGCCCGGTGGTAGTCGATGCGGTAGGTGTCCTCAATCGGGTTGACGCCGTCCCAGGACTCAATCACGCCAATACCGTTTTCAATCGGGAAGACCGGCATCCGCCAGTCGTTGGCGTAGCGGGTGATGATGGTGCGAAAGCCCATAGGGTCGATCTGCCAGTTCCACTCGGTGGCTTTCAGGTACGGGTTATTTTTCTCACCGTGTAGCAGGTAATAGTTGACCGGCGTGCCTTCCGGGATGGCATCGCTGTCCAGCGTTTTGCTGGCGTAATAGCTGAAGGCCATAAAGTCGTTTTTGGTACGCGCCAGCAGCGCTAAATCTTCGTCGCGGTAGATATTGCCAAAGCCTTCCTGCTCCACCACCGCCATCACCGCCGGGCTGTAACCCTGACCCGCAAAAACGCGCAGCAGGTTCTGGTTGAGGAATTCATCGTACTGCTGGGCGCAGAAGATATCGCGCGGTTTGCAGGTGGCCGGGTAAATCAGCTGGTGCGCCAGCATGCCGCCCATCAGCTGGCCCGGTTTGGTCTGGTGCAGATACTCGGTCAGCGACATATGCGCCACCATCGCATGGTGCTGTAACTCATAGAGCTCGCGAAGGGTTTGCTCCCCTTTCAGGTAACCGGAAATGCGGAAGGCTTCCGGCATATGGAAAATGTTCTGCTCGTTGAAGGTCAGCCAGTACTTCACCCGGTCGCCAAAGCAGTCGATCATCTTCTTGCCGTAGCGGATAAAGGCCTCCATCACGCGGCGATCGTTAAATCCGTTGTACTCCTGCGCCAGCGCCAACGGCATATCGAAGTGATAGAGGCAGATCATCGGCTCGATGCCGCGCGCGATAAGATCGTCAATAAAGCGGTCGTAAAAGGCGATCCCCTCGTCGTTGAACGCGCCATCGCCCTGCGGGCAGACACGGCTCCATGAGATCTGAAAGCGGTAGCAGTTCATGCCCAGATCCTGCATCAGGTCGAAATCTTCCCTGTAGCGGTGGTAGGAGTCGGTCGCCACTTTCCAGTCGGAGATATTTTCTCCGGCTTCACGAATGTCGTAGACCGACATGCCCTTTCCGCCCTCGTTCCATGCCCCTTCCGTCTGCATGCTGGAGACCGAGTTGCCCCATAAAAAATTGGCTGGCAGCGATGTATTCATGCTCTCTCCCTATATGACTAGTCATTTTAAATTTCATGACTAGTCATATAGGCGAAGATGAAAAGGGGATCAAAGGGGAGGATCGTTTTTTGTGAGATGGATTGAAATAATGCCTACGGAAAGTAGCCCCGGTAAGCGAAGCGCCACCGGGGAGAGGACGGTTAAAGCTGCACTAACTGGTTACGACGATATTCCCCCTGGCGCTCAAGCATCCAGCCCGGGTATTCCCCTGGCAACGCGCTGACGGCATCAAGCTGTTTAAGCTCGTCTTCGCTTAAGCGGATCCCGGTTGCGGCGATATTGTCATTCAACTGATCGACGCGTTTCGCGCCCACGATCACGCTGGTTACCGCTTTCTGGTGAAGCAGCCACGCCAGCGCGATCTGCGCGACGGAGACGCCTTTGCTTTCGGCAATCGTGCGCATTACATCCACGCAGTCGAAGGCGCGATCTTTATTGACCGGCGGGAAGTCAAACTCCAGACGGCGCCCGCCCGATTCACTCTGCCCGTTGCGATCGTATTTCCCGCTCAGCAGACCGCCCGCCAGCGGGCTCCAGACCATCAGCCCGACGCCTTCGCTCTGCATCATCGGCACCAGCTCGCGCTCAAGATCGCGCCCGGCGATGGTGTAATACGCCTGCAACGACGCGAAGCGTGCCAGCCCCAGACGCTCGGAGATGCCAAGCGCTTTGGCAATCTGCCACGCTGCCCAGTTCGAGACGCCGATATAGCGCACGTGGCCGTGCTGTACCAGGGTATCCAGCGCACGGAGCGTCTCTTCAATGGGGGTGGCAGGGTCAAAGCCGTGCAGCTGGTAGAGATCGATATGATCCAGCTGCAGGCGGCGCAGACTCTCCTTCACGCTGCCGATGATGTGATATCGCGAGCTGCCGCGCGAGTTCACGCCCGCGGTGCCGGTTTCACCGAACACTTTGGTCGCGACCACCACGTTCTCCCGCGGAATTTTCAGGTTCTTCAGCGCCTGGCCGGTGATCTCCTCCGAGCGCCCTTCCGAGTAAACGTCGGCGGTGTCGATAAAGTTGATCCCGGCATCCAGCGCGCGGCCCACCAGCTGTTCGGCTTCGCTCTGCTGCAGCTGGCCAATCTTGCCCCACATGCCGCCTTCCCCGCCGAAGGTCATGGTCCCGAGGCAGAGTTCAGAAACAAACAGACCGGTGTTGCCCAGTTTTTGATAACGCATAAGTCATTCCTCACATGTCGAATGGGTGCCAGTTAGTTATACCCGCCCCTCTGTCATCGCGAATGTGGCGTTCCTGTCCGTTTCTTGCCCAATCCTCTGAATTTATCCGCGCGGGGCTTCGCCAAAGACGCTGTAATCCGGGAGCTGCACCTGCTGATACGGCTCCCAGCCGCCGCCAAGCGCCTTGTAGAGCGCCACCAGATCGAGCGCGCTTTGCACCTGCGCCTGAGCGCGCTGCTGCTGAGCCTGGGCGAGCTGACGCTGGGCATCCAGTACGTCGATAAAGCTGGCGATGCCCTGTCGATAGCTGTCGCTGGCTAAGTCAAAGGCGTTTTGCAGGGCGTCGATCGTTTTTGCGAGGCCCGCTTCACGTTGCTGGTCGGTGCGGTAGCTGACCAGCGCATTTTCAACATCGCCGAGCGCGGTGAGCACCGTCTGCCGATAGTCCAGCACCGCAGCCCCCTGCTGCGCGCGCGCCACCTTCACGCTGGAGACCAGTCGTCCGCCCTGGAAAATCGGAATAGAAACCTGTGGACCGAAGCTGTAGAAATGGCTGCTCCAGTCGGTCAGCCAGTTGGTTTCGCTATTACGCAGGCCAAACTGCCCGGAGAGGGTAAAGCTCGGGAACAGCTCGGCCACCGAGACGCCGATTTGCGCCGTGGCGGCATGAAGATTCGCCTCCGCCTCACGCACGTCCGGACGACGGCGCGCCAGCGTGGACGGAATGCCCGTTTGCACGATATCCGGCAGCGCAGGCATTGGCTGCGCTGACTGGAGTTCGGCATCCAAAGCGCCCGGCGGCTTGCCGAGGAGGATTGCCAGGCCGTTCATCGCCTGCCGCGCCTGCGCCTGATATTGCGGCAGTTGCGCTTCCAGATTTCCCAGCTGCGCCCGGGCATTTTCTACGTCCATCTGTGGCGAGAGCCCGCCGCGCTGGCGGCTTTCAGTGAGATCCAGCGTCTGCTGCGCGCTCTCAATCTGGGTATTCAGGGTGGCGATAATACTCTGCGCGCCGCGCAGCTGTAGCCACGCCCGCGCCACTTCCGCTTCCAGCGACACCAGCGCGTCGTTACGCTGCTCGATAGCCGCCTTCTGCTGGGCTTCCGCGGCTTCCACCTGACGGCGCACCTTGCCCCACAGGTCAATTTCCCACTGGGCGTCGAAACTGCCCTGGTAGAGGTTGATCGGCTGCGTCAGCGGGCCTAACGCGCCCCGCAGGGCTGGATCGACATTATCCAGCTGGTCATACACGCCGTGGGATTTCAGCTCGCCTTCCAGCCCGAGCTGTTGGCGCGTCGCCTGTAGATTGCCATTAACCGACGGGAAAAATGCTCCGCCTGCCTGATTAATCTGTTCACGTGCCCCGGCAATGCGTAGCACCGTTTGCTGCAGGGTCAGGTTTCCGGCAATAGCCCGTTCAACGAGGCTATCGAGCTGCGGCGAGCCGAAGGTTTTCCACCAGCGCGGGTTGGTCGCAGCGGAGATGGTTTGCGATTTCACGCCGCTGTCGCCCTTATCGTTCCAGTGCGTGACGGCCGGCGGCGCGGGTGGCTGGTAATCCGGTCCCACGGCACAGCCAGCCAGCAGCAGCATTATCATCAGAGGGTGTAAACGTCTGTGTATCATCAATGTGCTCCTGCACTCCCCTCGCTCTTAACCGGCGAGAGCAACAAACAAAACGGAATCAGTAACAAGGCCACCACGCTCAGCAGGGTGAAGACGTCGATGTAGGCCAGGAAGCGCGACTGCTCGATCATGGTCTGGTACATCCGCCCGGTGGCAATGCCGGTTGGGTCACCCACCTGAGTCGTGAAGTTCTGGATCGCCTGGGCGCTTTCGCGTATCGCCTGCTGAAACTGCTCGTTAAACGGCGAAGCGTGATACGCCAGATGCGCGCTATGGGCCTGCGAGCGCTCGGTAATGGCCGCCGTCGAGAGCGAAATCCCAATCGAGCCCGCCACGTTGCGGAACATGGTAAACAGCGCCGCCGCGTCGGCGTTGAGCCGTCTCGGTATCGAGATGAAGGCAATCGTGGTGAGCGGCACAAACAGGAACCCCAGCCCAATCGACTGAGCGCTGCGGAACAGCACCAGAGTTTCGAAGTCGATATCCGGCGTCAGCGTACGTGACCAGAAGAACGAGACCGCCAGGCAGGTAAAGCCAAAGGCGATAATCCAGCGCGTCTGCACCACCGGCATGAGCTTCAGCACCAGCGGGATGGTGAGTACAATCAGCACCGCGCCGGGCGACAGCACCAGCCCGGACCAGGTGGCGGTATAGCCCAGATCCTGCTGCGCCAGCTGCGGGATCACCACCGAGCTGCCGTATAAAATCATCGCCATCCCAGCCATTAACAGGCTGGAGATCGCGAAGTTGCGGTCTTTCAGGCAGTACAGATCCACCACCGGCTTTCTGGCATACACCAGCCAGTAGATCGCGCCGATGATACCGATCAGCGTCAGCACGGCGAAAGTGCGGATAAAGTTTGAGTAGAACCAGTCTTCATCCTCTCCCCGGTCCAGCATCACCTGCAAACAACCGAGCCCTAAGGCGATCAGCCCGATCCCCGTCCAGTCGATGGTTAGCTTCTCTTTCGATTTACTCTCCCACGGCGGATCTTCCAGCAGCTGATAGATCGCCAGTACCGTGACGATCCCCACCGGGATGTTGATAAAGAACACCCAGCGCCAGGAGTAGTTGTCGGTGATCCAGCCGCCGAGCGTGGGGCCGAGCACCGGCGCAACGATAATCGCAATAGAGGAGAGACCAAACGCTTTGCCCCGGTCCTCCGGCTTGAAGTAGTCGAGCAGCACCGACTGCTGGGTAGGCTGCAACCCGCCGCCAAAGAAGCCCTGCATCACGCGGAACAGGATGATCTGCCACAGCTCGGTGGCGATCCCGCACAGGAACGAACAGACGGTGAACATCACAATGCAGATTAAGAAGAACTGCTTGCGGCCAAACACCCGGCTCAGAAACGCCGAGATGGGCAGCACGATGCCGTTCGCCACCAGATAGCTGGTTAAAACCCAGGTCGATTCGTCATAGCTGGAGGAGAGCGAACCCGCGACGTGCGGCAGCGCCACGTTAACGATGGTGGTGTCCAGAATTTCCATAAACACCGCCAGGGTGACCACAATCGCCACCGCCCACGGGTTACTGGCGGGTTTCCAGCTGTCGTGGCTATGATCCGTCATTCCACTGTCACCTTCGGCGCCACCGACAGCCCCAGCGGCAGCGGTTTATTCGGGTCGAGTCCCTTATCAATCACGATTTTCACCGGCACGCGCTGCACAATTTTGACGAAGTTGCCGGTGGCATTTTCTGCCGGGAAAGCGGAGAAGCGTGAGCCACTGCCCTGCTGAATACTGTCGACGTGGCCCTCAAGTTCCATATCCGGCCACGCATCCACGGAGACGGTGACCTTATCGCCGGGCTTCATGCGTTCAAGCTGGGACTCTTTAAAGTTCGCCACCACCCATACGTTAGGGGAAACCAGTGAGAACAGCGCGGTGCCCGCCTGCACCAGCGTCCCGGGCTGCACGTTGCGTTTGGTGACAAAGCCGTCGAACGGGGCACGGACTTCGGTGTAGGAGAGATTCAGATTGGCCGTTTCGAGCTGCGCTTTCGCCTGCTCGACCTGACGCTCACGTGCTTCAACGTTGGTTTCCTGCTGGCGAATTTGCAGTTGAACCTGCTCCGCCACTTCCAGCTGCGCCTGGGCGCTGGCCAGTGCAGCCTGCGCGCTGCGCAGCTGTGCGTTCGCAGAATCAATACTTTGTTGCGTGGTCGCCCGCGGGTCGACGCCGCGTTGACGACGGTACTCCGCCTGCGCGTTCGCCAGATCGGCCTGCGCTTTCAGTACCTGCGCTTTCGCTTCGTCACGCTGGGCAGGATACTGCACTTTTGAGAGCGCCAGCTGCGCCTGGGCCTGATGGAGCTGCGCGATAGCCAGTCCAAGCTGAGCCTGAGCCTGATCGCGCTGGGCGGTGGTATCGCGTGGATCGATAACCACCAGCAGATCGCCTTTTTTAACGCGCTGGTTATCGCGCACGTGCAGCCCGGTGACATAGCCCGCCGTTTTGGGGGCAATCGTCACCACATCGCCATCGGTAAAGGCGTCGTCAGTTGTCTCTTCGTTACGGGTTAAAAACCACCAGACCAGCGCCACGACAACCATCACTACCACGACAATGCCGAGGATAATTAACGGTTTTTTGCCCGGTCGCTTACGTTCATTATTGTTGTTTTCCTGCTCGTCAGCAGGCGTTTTTTGATCTTCAGCCATAGTTCAGCAACGGTCCTGTCAGTGAGCGGCATCACACTATGCCGTTCACTAAAGCTAGGACGTTGCTATACGTTTGCCAGGAAAAACTGACAAATTGCGCACTATATGAGAAGGAATAATCCGAAACCGATCGCCGCAGCCCACACCAGCATGGGGAGGGACCAGAGATGGAAGCGCCACCAGATACGACGATCGCTGGCCATACGCAGGGCAATGAGGTTTGCCAGCGAGCCGGGCAGCAGCCCAAACCCGCCAATGTTCACCGCCCAGGCCAGAAGGGTGTCAGGCGGAACATAGTTGAGCAGCAGAATGGTGGAAGGCACGTTGCTGATAAACTGCGACAGGCCAATGGCCGTCAGCCACAGACCCGGCTGAGACAGCGTGCTGACGCTGTGCAACACGTTTTGCAGCACCGGAAGCTGGATAAGAAGATGCACATCAATAAACATCGCCATAAAGACCAGCAGCAGCGTCCAGTCCACGCTCACCAGCACCCGGCGTGCCAGCACGACAAAGCCTGCGGCGACCAGCAGCACACCCGCCAGCTCAACCTTCAGTTCCAGCGCGATGAGAAAGACGATGTACAACCCGAGGCAGCTCCAGACCAGACGCGGCTGCCACTGCGGGCCCGCGGTTCCGCTATGGTACTGCAGTTTTTTATCCGGAAAAGCAAACCAGCATACCGCCAGTAGCGACAGCATCATCACCAGTGCCAGCGGGGCCATCTGCCAGGTAAAGGCGGCAAACGACAGGCCGGACCGCCCCCAGAGCAGGATATTTTGCGGGTTGCCGATAGGGGTCAACAGAGAACCGGCGTTCACGGCCAGCGCTTCAAAGATGATCAGCCGGCTGACCGGGATCTCGCAAAGCCTGCGTAGCGTCAGCGTGAGGGGCACGATGATAAACAGTGCCACATCGTTGGTCAGAAACGTCGACAGCACCGCAGCGGAGAAGACCATAAACAGCGCCAGCCTGCGCTCGGTGGCAAAACGGCGCACCATTTTACGGCCCAGCACGTCAAAATAGCCGCTCAGCTCAACCCCTTTGGTCAGCATCATTAACCCACTCAGGGTAATGATGGTGCGCCAGTCAATGGCGGCAACCCAGGCGCGGGGCGCAAACGGCACAAAGAGGCTTAACCCTGCGCCAATGATTAATAAGAGATGGAAGAAACGATCGCGTGCCAGGGCATGCAGTCCGGGGATTTTCATTCAGCGGAGGGACCGTATTTAAGGGTAAATTCACGAAACTTCACCAGCGTCTCTTCACTTACGTGGTGCTCCATTCCTTCCGCATCCCGGCGGGCAATCTCCGGGCTAACGCCCAGTACCAGTAAAAAGTTCTCGACCAACTGGTGACGCTCGCGGCTCTCCTGCGCAAGCTTCTCCCCTTCCGGCGTCAGAAATACACCGCGCCAGGGGATCATTTCAATTAAGCCCACCGAAGCCAGACGTTTTAACATTTTAGCCACTGTCGGCTGTGATACCCCCAGTCTGGCGGCCATATCGACCTGCCGCGCTTCCCCGACTTCACGGATCAGATCGGAAATCAGCTCAACATAGTCATCAATCAGTTCACGACGGTGCGCTTCACGGACCTGGCGAAACCCTTCGACATGTTCTTCAACATTCACCAGCTGCGTCGTTTTTCTGATTGTTGGCTTACCTGCGCGACGGTTCATTGTACTTCCTCAGTGGGGTGACGCTTCCAGCGCCCGGTATCGAGAGCGCACATTGTAAACCATCCCTCTGCAAGCACAAAAAATTAACGAAATAGCCATAGCTATACAATATAGCCTGTGCTATATCTGTATGTAATGCAGTCACCCTTCACGGATCGAAGGGATCAAAAATCAGGAGGTCTTATGAACGAATTCAAGAGGTGTATGACCGTGTTTACCCACTCTCCCTTTAAAGTGCGCTTGATGCTGTTGAACATGCTGTGCGATATGTTTAACAACAAACCGCATCAGGACGACAAACCTTCCCACTAAGCGGCGTTGCGGTACGCCGCTTCATCTCTGCGTCACATTCCTGCTGTAAACTGGCTTCCGGCCGCCCTATTCCCGATCTTTTTTACGGATTTGCAATCCTCTTCGCAAAACATCTGTTGAGCAACTGTTGCTATTATTTTGCGCTCGCACTATCTTCTTGCAGCCCTGCACTATTTGCGGCTCGCTGAAGCGGACCCTCATTCCCTTTCTACGCACTGTCAGGCAGGTTATGACCCTTGACGCCAGGGTGAGCACATGGCGTTTTTATCCATGATAGTGACCTATGAATTTAACCCTGATAGATTCTGTCGTTACCCGTAGCCGGGCCTTAAGCCCGTGGACGGCGTTTTATTTTTTGCAGTCATTGCTGATTAACTTTGCACTCGGCTATCCCTTCAGCCTGCTGTATGCGGTGGCGTTCACCTGCATTCTGCATGTGCTGTGGCGGGCCGCTCCGCGCGTGCAAAAAACGCTGATTGGAATCTGTTCGCTGGTCGCTGCCCTCTATTTCCCGTTTGGCCAGGCTTATGGCTCGCCAAACTTTAATACCCTGCTCGCGCTACACTCGACCAATATGGAAGAGTCGACGGAGATCCTGACCATCTTCCCGTGGTACAGTTACGTGGTAGGGCTCTTTATCTTCGCGCTGGGGATTATTGCCCTCCGCCGTCAGTCAGTTGAGGAAAAATCCTGGGGCAAGATCGAAATTCTCTGTCTGGTATTCAGTATTGCCGTGGCGTTCGTCGCCCCCATCCAGAATATTCCCTGGGACGGTAAGTTAAGGCTCATTAACGTAGGCTATCCGGTTTTCCGCTTCGTGAAAGACGTTGTCGTGAATAACAGAGAAGTGCTCGACGAGCAGGCCCGCATGGCTGAACTTTCCAATAAGAAAGACACCTGGAACGTGCTGGCGGTGAAGCCGAAATACCATACCTACGTGGTAGTGATCGGCGAGAGTGCCCGTCGCGACGCAATGGGCGCATTCGGCGGACACTGGAATAACACGCCGTTTGCCAGCTCGGTCAATGGCACCCTGTTTACTGATTATGTCGCGGCCAGTGGCTCGACGCAGAAATCGCTGGGTCTGACGCTAAACCGTGTGGTAGAGGGCAAACCCCAGTACCAGGATAACTTTGTTACCCTGGCAAACCGCGCAGGTTTCCAGACATGGTGGTTCTCTAATCAGGGGCAAATTGGCGAATACGATACGGCCATCGCCAGTATCGCGAAGCGTGCTGACGAAGTGCAGTTCCTGAAGAGCGGTGACTTTGAGGCCGACAAAAATACGAAAGACGAAGCGTTGCTGAAAATGACGGCGCAGGTGTTTGCCACCCCACGCACCCAGCCTCAGCTGATTGTCCTTCACCTGATGGGCTCACACCCCCAGGCCTGCGATCGCACTGACGGGAAATACGCGGATTTCGTGCAGTCCAAAGAGACCTCTTGTTATCTCTACACCATGACGCAAACCGACGACCTGCTCAGCAAGCTGTACGATCAGCTGCGCAATACGGGCGACAGTTTCTCTGTGGTCTATTTCTCGGATCACGGGCTGGCGTTTAAAGAGCGTGGCAAAGAAGTGCAATACCTGGCCCATGACGACAAGTTCCAGCAGAACTTCCAGGTACCGTTTATGGTGCTGTCGAGTGATGATAAAACGCATCGCGTGATTAAAGCGCGCCGTTCGGCGAATGATTTCCTGCAGTTCTTCTCTCAGTGGACGGGGATTAAAGCCGAAGAGATAAAAAATGCGTATCCGTTTATCTCCAACAAGAAAGCGCCCCCAGTGTACGTTACCAACTTCAAGTTACAGAAAGTTGACTATAACCATCTGGGTACGGATATTTTTGATATTAAGAGTAAGTGATTTCTGCCGTCAGACTGATGCCCTCACCCTCACCCTCTCCCACATGGAGAGGGAACAAACAAAAAAAAATCCGCCACATTGGGCGGATTTTTTATTCGATCACCGGAGTGATTAGAAGCGGTAACCTACGCCCGCGATCCAGGTGCCAACGTCAACGTTGCGGATACGGCTCTGCTCATAGGAGAAGTCCAGAGCAACGTCCTGGATTGGGTTGATCTGCAGGCCTGCGCCATAGGAGAAGCCGTAGTCGCTGGTGCTTGCAGTGCGGTTCAGACCCTGGTTTTCGGTCTGCTGGAATTTACCGTAGCCAACACCTACAACACCGTAGATGCTTGCCCAGTCATTCAGACGGTAAGCTGGACCAGCAGTGATACCGTAGTACTGGCCTTTGTTGTACGCGCCGTTTTCAGTACGATCTTTCTCGGTGTAGGTGAAAGAACCGATCACGCCCAGCGGGTTGTTATCCTGCTCGTAACGATACTTCAGGTTGAAACCGTTAGTTTTGTTCATTACGCCCTGCATATCGCTCTGAGCGTAACCACCGGTTACAGTAGAAGTAGCCGCTACAGCGGTACCTGCGGAAACAGCCAGTACAGCGGCCAGTGCTGAAAGACATGCAATTTTTTTCATAACCACCTCAAATGTGCTTCAAGTAAGTCCGTAAGTTTTAAATATATCAAAAAATTTTGCGAAACTCTTTGTGATTCGTGATGTCTAACGAGGTCTTTCCTGTAACAGAACGTTTCCAACCTCAGCTAACTCTTTCAAATCACATGCGATTTTTCCTACAAAACGCCCATATTGCGCGTCTGTGCTGTTACATTCATCCAGATTATTCCTAATCTTTAAGACGATTAATCCAGCAGTAGTTAACCATTTTACGGATTTCATGGGGCTTTTTTTTCAACAGAGTCTCAACCGTCGCTGTATATTTCCTTTACACTGCAACCTTTACTTCATTTGACAGAAGCTGACAGGAGAAAGGATGCCTGGGTTATCCCGCACGTCGTCGGTCTGGTTGCCGGTAGCAGTCATACTCATTGCCATGTTGTCCATTCAAAGCGGTGCCTCGCTGGCAAAATCGCTCTTTCCACTGGTAGGGGCACCCGGGGTGACGGCCCTGCGTATCGTGCTGGGCACGGCGATACTGGTTGCCATTTTCAAACCCTGGCGTCTGCGCTTCAAAAAAGAGCAACGTCTCCCCCTGCTGTTTTATGGTCTGTCCCTTGGGGCGATGAACTATATGTTCTACCTCTCCATCCAGACCATCCCCCTCGGGATCGCCGTCGCACTGGAGTTTACCGGTCCGCTGGCGGTGGCACTTTTCTCTTCCCGTCGTCCGGTGGATTTTATCTGGGTCGTATTAGCGGTGCTGGGCTTATGGTTCCTGTTGCCGCTCGGCCAGAATGTCACTGAGATTGATCTTACGGGTGCCGCGCTGGCTCTCGGAGCCGGTGCCTGCTGGGCCGTTTATATCCTCACCGGGCAGCGCGCTGGCGAAGAACATGGCCCGGCAACGGTCGCCCTGGGTTCCGTGATTGCGGCTATCGTTTTTGTGCCGATCGGTATGGCGCAGGCCACGGCGTCTATCTGGCAATGGTCAGTTATGCCCATTGGGCTGGCGGTCGCAGTGCTCTCAACGGCGCTCCCCTATTCTCTGGAGATGATCGCCCTGACGCGTCTGCCGACACGCATTTTTGGCACCCTGATGAGCATGGAGCCTGCCCTGGCGGCAATCTCCGGAATGGTATTCCTTGGCGAAACGCTGACGTTTACCCAGACGCTGGCACTCTGCTCTATTATTGCAGCCTCAATGGGGTCAACGCTCACCATGCGCCCGGAACCCAAAGTTGAGAAAATCGACATCAACTGATGCCATATATTCTGCATGGCTTTCTGGCCATGCAGAATAAAGGCCAGATCGTCAGGCGTTATAATTTCTTACATACTTTGTCATATTATCGAAATATCCTGCCAGGCCTGTTTTCTCTGTCCTCAATTAAGATTGATCTGTATCAATTCTGAAATAATCTATTTATATCAGTAAATTATATTATCAACCTCCTTCTTGCTATTAAACCGATAGGCACAGCCAGACCGCAGAGAAAAAATCCGGTGCTATACTTAGTTCCGTAATTACCTGGGACATTAACATCAAGAGGATATGAGATTATGAGTACCGCTAAACTGGTGAAAACGAAAGCGTCTAATCTGCTTTATACCCGTAACGATGTATCGGATAGCGACAAAAAAGCGACCATTGAGTTGCTGAATCGCCAGGTGATCCAGTACATCGATCTTTCGCTGATCACCAAACAGGCCCACTGGAATATGCGCGGTGCAAACTTTATTGCCGTTCATGAAATGCTGGATGGCTTCCGCACAGCACTGGTGACACACCTCGATACGATGGCTGAACGTGCCGTACAGTTGGGTGGTGTTGCGCTGGGTACCACGCAGGTGATTAACAGTAAAACGCCACTGAAAAGCTACCCGCTGGATATCCATACCGTGCAGGATCACCTGAAAGAGCTGGCAGACCGTTACGCGATTGTGGCCAATGACGTGCGCAAAGCGATTAGCGAAGCCAAAGATGAGGATACGGCAGATATCTTCACCGCCGCCTCCCGCGATCTGGATCAGTTCCTGTGGTTTATCGAATCTAACATCGAGTAATCCATACGGTTTTTCTATCGAACCCTCGCCTTCCGGTGAGGGTTTTGCACATCTATGGTGCACACTTTTGGCCTGATACGGTGCAAAAGTGAAGAAATTGTAATAATCACCTCACACAACCGTTAATGGAAGATTGTTTTTTCGTCAGAATTTACGCTAAATATCTCCCCGTCAGTTGAGCCAAACGACGCGCACCAAAATGGTGCTCCATCATGGCGCAACACAACATCATTGCCCCGTTTTTTGTGCAATGCATGACTCCATCCCCTTTGCAAAACAACAGCTTGTAAAGTTGGCACGATTTTTTCATTGTGCCTGTCGTTCTCTCAGGGGATCGCCCCGTGGATATAAAAGGAAATGCTATGAAGTCTGTATTAAAAGTTTCACTGGCTGCACTTACCCTGGCTTTTGCGGTGTCCTCTCAGGCTGCCGACAAACTGGTTGTGGCGACCGACACGGCGTTCGTTCCGTTTGAATTCAAACAGGGTGATAAATACGTTGGTTTCGATGTTGATTTGTGGGCCGCTATCGCAAAAGAACTCAAACTGGATTACACCCTGAAGCCAATGGACTTCAGCGGCATCATCCCGGCACTGCAAACCAAAAACGTTGATCTGGCCCTGGCGGGTATCACCATCACCGAAGAGCGTAAAAAAGCGATCGACTTCTCTGACGGTTACTACAAAAGTGGTCTGCTGGTCATGGTCAAAGCCGATAACAATGACGTCAAAAGCGTGAAAGACCTCGACGGTAAAGTTGTCGCAGTGAAGGGCGGTACCGGTTCCGTGGATTACGCAAAAGCGAACATTAAAACCAAAGACCTGCGTCAGTTCCCGAACATCGACAACGCGTACATGGAACTCGGCACCAACCGTGCTGACGCTGTTCTGCACGACACACCGAACATCCTGTACTTCATCAAAACCGCAGGTAACGGCAAGTTCAAAGCGGTAGGCGACTCTCTGGAAGCACAGCAGTACGGTATCGCATTCCCGAAAGGCAGCGACGATCTGCGCACGAAAGTGAACGGCGCGCTGAAAACGCTGAAAGAGAACGGCACGTATAACGAAATCTACAAAAAATGGTTCGGTACTGAGCCTAAATAATTTCACCTGAAATCAGGTTTGTAACGCCCGGTGGCGCTGACGTTTACCGGGCCTACATTTTTCGTTTTTCACCACGGTATACAGGAATACATCATGCAGTTTGACTGGAGCGCCATCTGGCCTGCCATTCCACTCTTGCTTGAAGGCGCTAAAATGACCCTGTGGATTTCGGTCCTGGGTCTGGTGGGCGGGTTGATTATCGGTCTTGTCGCCGGTTTCGCCCGCACCTACGGCGGCTGGATTGCAAACCACATCGCACTGGTTTTCATCGAAGTGATCCGCGGCACCCCGATTGTCGTGCAGGTCATGTTCATCTACTTCGCCCTGCCAATGGCCTTCACCGACCTGCGTATCGATCCGTTCAGCGCAGCCGTCGTGACCATTATGATCAACTCGGGCGCCTACATTGCGGAAATCACCCGCGGTGCGGTGCTGTCGATTCATAAAGGTTTCAGTGAAGCGGGTCTGGCGCTGGGCCTTTCGCGTCGCGAAACGATCCGCCACGTCATTCTTCCGCTGGCGCTGCGTCGCATGCTGCCACCGCTGGGTAACCAGTGGATCATCAGTATTAAAGATACGTCGCTGTTCATCGTTATCGGCGTGGCTGAGCTGACCCGTCAGGGGCAGGAGATCATTGCTGGCAACTTCCGCGCGCTGGAAATCTGGAGTGCGGTAGCCGTTGTCTACCTGATCATTACTCTGGTTCTGAGCTTCGTTCTGCGTCGTCTTGAAAGAAGGATGAAAATCCTGTGATTGAATTTAAAAACGTTTCCAAGCACTTTGGCCCAACCCAGGTGCTGCACAATATTGATCTGAATATTACGCAGGGTGAAGTGGTGGTCATTATCGGACCGTCCGGTTCCGGTAAATCCACTCTGCTGCGCTGTATCAACAAACTGGAAGAGGTCACCAGCGGCGATCTGATTGTCGACGGTCTGAAGGTCAATGACCCGAAAGTGGACGAGCGCCTGATTCGTCAGGAAGCGGGCATGGTGTTCCAGCAGTTCTACCTGTTCCCGCACCTGACGGCGCTGGAAAACGTGATGTTCGGCCCGCTGCGCGTGCGCGGTGTCAGCAAAGCGGCGGCGGAAGCGCTGGCAAAAGATCTGCTGGCAAAAGTGGGTCTGGCAGAACGTGCGCACCACTACCCTTCCGAGCTCTCCGGTGGTCAACAGCAGCGCGTCGCGATTGCCCGCGCGCTGGCAGTGAAGCCGAAGATGATGCTGTTTGATGAGCCAACGTCCGCACTCGACCCGGAGCTGCGCCACGAAGTGCTGAAAGTCATGCAGGACCTGGCAGAGGAAGGGATGACGATGGTTATCGTGACCCACGAAATCGGCTTTGCGGAGAAAGTCGCGTCCCGCCTGATCTTTATCGATAAAGGTCGTATCGCGGAAGACGGTAACCCGCAGGAACTGATTGCTAATCCGCCGAGCCAGCGTTTGCAGGAGTTCCTGCAGCACGTCTCCTGATCTTACGCTTCACGCTGAGCCGGGCTTGCCCGGCTTTTTTACGCCAGATTGTTCCCAAAAACTCCCCTCCTCCCCGCGCCCTCTATACTTATCATTTTGCACGATATTTTGTCGGAGGACGCCGTGCCGTGGTTCCTGCTGCTGTTGATAAGCCTGTTTAGTGCGCCATCCCTCGCCGTGGCGATCCCCGGCGTGACCACCGGAACGACCGCGTCCCAGCAAAGTACGCCGCCCCCGGAACCGGATGTTGAACAAAAAAAAGCGGCTTACGGCGCACTTGCCGACGTGCTTGAAAACGATGCCTCCCGAAAAGAGTTAATCGATCAGCTGCGTAAAGCCGCCGCCACGCCGCCAAAGGAGACCGTTCCTACCCTCACCCCGCCGCAGGTAGAGGAACAAAAAACCGTGCTGGAAAACGTCACCGACGTGAGCCGACGCTTTGGTGAAGCGCTCTCCACACGCTTTGCCCAGCTCTTTCGCAACCTGATGGGATCACCGCATAAGGCATTTAACCCGCAAACCTTTAGCGCCGCCGCCACCCAGTTTTTGATGCTGGCGGGCGCGGTATTTCTTTTTTACTGGCTGGTACGCCTCTGTGCCTGGCCGCTGTACCGCAAGATGGGCTACTGGGGCCGAAAAAAGAACCAGCATAAAAACAGCTGGCTGCACCTCCCCGCCATGATCGCCGGAGCCTTTATTATTGATTTACTGCTGCTGGCGTTGACGCTGTTTGTGGGTCAGGTGCTGGCGGACCGTCTCAATACGGGCAACAAAACCATTGCCTTCCAGCAGGCGCTCTTTCTGAATGCCTTTGCCCTCATCGAATTTTTTAAAGCGGTACTGCGCGTCATCTTTTGCCCGCGCGTGCCTGAACTCCGCCCGTTTACGATCGGTAACGACAGTGCGAAATACTGGGCCGTTCGGCTCAGCGTGCTCAGCGGCCTGATTGGCTACGGCCTGCTGGTTGCGGTGCCGATCATCTCCAACCAGGTCAACGTGCAGTTTGGCGCGCTGGCGAACGTGTTGATCATGCTCTGTATTACCGTCTGGTCGCTGTACCTTATCTTCCACAATAAAAAGGCGATCACGGAGAGTCTGCTGCATCTGGCCGATCGTTCTTTGTCGTTCTTCAGCCTCTTCATTCGCGCCTTCGCGCTGGTGTGGCACTGGCTGGCAAGCGCTTATTTCATCGTGCTGTGCTTCTTCTCGCTGTTCGACCCGGGTAATAGCCTGAAATTTATGATGGGGGCGACGTTCAAAAGCCTGGCGATTATCGGCATCGCGGCATTTGTGTCGGGGCTGTTGTCGCGCTGGATTTCGAAAACCATCACCCTGTCCCCGCACGTACAGCGTAATTATCCGGAACTGCAAAAACGCGTGAACGGCTGGATGTCAGTCTCCCTCAAGGTGGCGCGCATTCTGACCGTCTGCGTGGCGATTATGCTGCTGCTGAATGCGTGGAACCTGTTTGATTTCTGGAACTGGCTGCATAACGGCGCAGGCGAGAAGACCGTTGATATTTTAATTCGTATCGCACTGATTCTGTTTTTCTCCGCCGTTGGGTGGACGCTGCTGGCGAGCCTTATCGAGAACCGTCTGGTGTCCGATATTCACGGCAGACCGCTCCCCAGCGCCCGTGCGCGCACGCTGTTGACCCTTTTCCGCAATGCGCTGGCGGTGATCATCAGTACCATCACCATCATGATTGTGCTGTCGGAAATCGGCGTAAACATCGCTCCGCTGCTGGCAGGTGCCGGTGCGCTGGGACTGGCGATCTCCTTCGGGTCACAAACGCTGGTGAAGGATATTATTACCGGCATTTTTATCCAGTTTGAGAACGGAATGAACACCGGCGATCTGGTAACCATCGGGCCGCTGACCGGCACGGTCGAGCGGATGTCGATTCGTTCGGTGGGCGTGCGTCAGGATACCGGGGCATACCACATTATTCCGTGGTCATCGATCACCACCTTCGCCAACTTTGTGCGCGGCATTGGCTCCGTTGTGGCGAACTACGATGTGGATCGTCATGAGGATGCGGACAAAGCGAAGCAGGCGCTGCGGGACGCCGTTGAAGAGTTAATGCAGATGGAGGATATTCGCGGCCTGGTCATTGGCGAGCCGTCATTTGCCGGGATCGTCGGGCTGACGAATACGGCATTTACGCTTCGCGTGTCGTTCACCACCCAGCCGCTGAAGCAGTGGACGGTGCGCTTTGCGCTCGACAGCATGGTGAAAAAACATTTTGATCTGGCTAACGTGCGGATGCCGGTGCAGACGTATCAGGTACTGCCTTCACCGGCATCGATGCCACCACCGCAGGAGCCGACATTGTAGCCGTGTTGCCGGGTGGCGGCTTCGCCTGACCCGGCCTGCGGGACACCTTATTTGCGGCGTTTGTTGTCATCCATAAACGACCAGGCAATAAAGCGGCTCTGCTTCTGGCCCTGCGCCATCTCTTTTTTCACCACTTTTACCGCGCCCGCTTCGGTGAGGGCCCGGTAGAGTGGCGGCAGGTTATCTCCGCGGGAAACCAGCGTGGTGAACCATTTCACCTGGCGACCAAACTGTTTGCTTTCGGCAATCATCCGCAGGATGAAGGCGACTTCACCGCCCTCGCACCACAGCTCCTGCTGCTGCCCACCAAAGTTCAGCGCGGCATCTTCGGCCTGACCCAGGTTGCGGCGTTTGCGCTCGCTGCCTGCACGGGCCGCTGCCGCCGAATCATGGAATGGCGGATTACACATCGTGGCGTCATAGCTTTCGTTTTTGTGAATGATGCCGTTGAAGATTGACGTCGCCTCCTTCTGGCGACGCAAACGAATGGAACGACTCAGGCCAGCGTTAGCGCTGATTATCGCCTGGGCGCTGGCAAACGCCTCGGCACCGATTTCGCTCCCGGTAAAGCGCCAGTGGTACTCATGCACGCCAATCAGGGGGTAAATCAGGTTTGCCCCGGTACCAATATCCAGGACGGAAGCCTGCTGGGGGATCGCGCCGTCACGATCGTCGGCGAGAAGATCGGCAAGGTGATGAACGTAATCAGCACGGCCCGGAACAGGAGGACAGAGAAAGCCTTCCGGGATATCCCAGTGCGCCACACCGTAAAAATGCGCCAGCAGCGCCTTGTTCAGGGTTTTCACCGCCAGCGGATCGGCAAAGTTAACCGACGGTTCACCCGCGGGGGTCTCGACAATATAGTCCTGCAGCGCCGGACAACTCTGGCACAGTGCGTTCATGTCGTAGCGGCTGCGATGGCGATTTCGTGGGTGCAATCCCGGCTTTTGGGAAGTCATGGCATTCTCCTTTAAACAGCGGCGTAAGATACCTTGTGCTGGCTCTACGGTAAATCTTTCTCTGCAACCCTTAAAAAACCGCCATAAATCAAACACCTTTATGTCTATGATCTGTCAGCAGATTGTCAGCTTTTATCGTTCAAAAAATAAGCAGATCATCATCAAATATTTGCGCTAAATCACACTCGTCAGGCTTCTAAACTTATAGGGAATCACCTGTTGTTTCCTCATGAGGATGTGATTATGAAAAAGTATCTGACCCTTGCTCTTCTCGCCGGTACCCTGGCGAGCGCCTCTTTCTCCGCTATGGCCGTTCAGTCCCTGACCCAAAGCACGGACACCAGCCAGCTGCGCCCGGCCGGTACCGTCTCGGTAAGCCGCGCAAGCAACCTTGACGATCTTCAGGATAAACTGGCTGAAAAAGCTCGCCAGGAAGGCGCTAAAGGCTTCGTGGTGAACTCCGCAGGTGGAGATAACCATATGTACGGCACAGCGACTATCTATAAATAACGTGTTTCCTTTCACCCGACTGCATCTGCCTGCCAGATGCAGTTTGTCTCCCCTCTCACCTTGATTGTGCATTTTTTAACCCCATATTAACGCTATGGCTTAAACCGATATCAGGAGGGCAAGATGGCTTCCGGTTGGGCAAATGATGATGCCGTGAACGAACAGATCAACAGTACGATTGAAGATGCGGTTGCGCGCGCTCGCGGCGAAATTCCGCGCGGCGAAAGTTTAACGGAATGCGAAGAGTGCGGAGAGCCCATTCCTGAGGCGCGGCAAAAAGCCATTCCCGGCGTAAGGTTATGCATAACCTGCCAGCAGGATAAAGATTCAAAAAACGCTTCACATTCGGGATATAATCGCAGAGGATCGAAAGACAGCCAGTTACGCTGACTTTCCTTTACCTAAGTTAACCGCCCGAATGCTTACCTTTACGCTCACGCTTTTTAGCGAACCGCGTAGCAAAATGTGCCATTCAACTTTCTTCTGTAAAGCGTATCAACAAGAAGTGTAAAGCCGTAATTTGAATTTATTAATAATCAATAAGTTATTTGTCATTCAATTTTTTTGATTAACCACGTCAATTCTCTTCGATTTTATCTCTGCAGAAAAAACGTGATACTTATCACATCGACGGAACATCGTCCCCTTAACAGAATAACCTGCGAGAGATTAATTATGAAAACCATCAAATATGCTGTTGCTGCTGTTGCCCTGTCCGCTCTGTCTTTTGGCGCATTCGCTGTAGAGCCTGTTTCATCTACTCAGGCGCAGAGCATGAATAAAATCGGTGTGGTGAGTGCAGAAGGCGCGACCACGCTGGACGGCCTGGAAGCCAAACTGGCTGAGAAAGCGGCTGCTGCCGGTGCAAGCGGATACACCATCACCTCCGCTAACACCAACAACAAGCTGAGCGGTACTGCGGTTATCTACAAATAATCGCCTGAATGAATGCTGTACCCTCACCAAACCCTCTGGTGAGCTGCTCCAACCCTCATTGACCCTGTTGTTTGTTACCCTTGCTTGCCCGTCCGCCACTGGACGGGCTTTTTTTTGCCTAAAATGCCGCCTCAACCCGTTTCATGCCAGCCTCGACCGTGTCAACTTCCCCGGTCGCCAGCAGGCAGCAGGCCATCTGTAACCTGATGGACTGCGGCACCGGCACATTTCCGGCAAGGCACTGTTCAATCCACTTCGCGGTGATGTAGGGATCTTTCGCCTCCGGCAGAATAACGCCGCTGTTCTCTTCCCCACGTTCAAGCGCGATACGCGTCCCAGCCGCGTCGATCAGCATTATTTGCGGGCAGCGCTGCGGATTAGCGTACACCTCGCCTTCCGTCCCATGCATCAGCAACGCGTTGCCGCCAATCTCTTCAAAGAATTTCCCCACGCGCCCCACGTATTCCGGGTGCGAAACGCTGGAAAGGCGCAGCGCGGCATTTTCGGCAAACGGCGTGGCCAGCTTCGCCAGCGTATGCGCGCTGTTACGCACGCCCATTCGCCAGCGCATTGCGAGCTGCTTTTCCAGCGGCGGGCAGAGCGCCTTAACGGGAATATAGACCGGCTGATGGCTATCGAGCTTCGCCTGCGCCTGCCCGGCGTGGAGAGTGGGTTCGATCCCCAGCAGTTCAAAAATCGTTTCTGTCAGCACGCGGGTCGGATCTTCACTCACCCCATGCACCACCACCGGAAAACCCAGCTTATGTAACAGAATAGCCAACAGCGGCGTCAGGTTAGCCTGCTTGCGCGCGCCGTTATAGCTGGGAATGACGATCGGCATCGGTTTTGCCACCGGTGGCGTCAGACGCAGCGTTTGCGCCTGCATCGCCTCATAAAAGCCGCGCATCTCCGCTTCACCTTCTCCCTTAATGCGCAGGGCGATAAGAATGCCGCCGAGTTCGAGATCGGGAACCTCACCGTTGAGCATACGGGTGTAAAGCGCACGCGCTGTCTCATGATCCAGGTCGCGGGCATGGTTTTTTCCACGCCCTACCTCTTTGATAATTTTACGATAATCCACGGCATCTCTCCTGAAAACGTCACCTTGTTAACACTATATCCCCGATGAAACCTGCCAGGTAGCTTTTTATCCCCACCGCCAGAGCCATCTGTTTTACCGAAGAAAAAAATTATGCAAGCACTGATTCAATTATTTGTGATGCCTATAGAAGATTCTTGTCCATCCATTCTTTGATTAAATAACGAACGGAAATCATTGAGGACAACGGGCAAAAACCTTAGGCACGTTTTTACCCACACACCAGGAACTATTATGAACAAGATTGCGTTAGGTCTTTTTATCGCGTCGGTGATTGGCTGCTCGGCATCCGCTTTTGCAGCAACAGACGGTGAAGGACAGATCAACTTTACGGGCGAAATCATCGATTCCGCCTGTCAGGTTGTGAATGGTTTAAGTAACCCGTTGAACGTGACATTAGGCAAAGTCTCCAAGACGGTCTTTACCGGTGCCGGCTCCACCAGCACCGCCACGAAGTTTGATATTGAGTTAAAAAACTGCCCGGAAACCGTTACGGCGGCGGCAATCAACTTCGGTGGAACCCCGGATGCCAATAACAACAGCACCCTGGCGTTAACCCCCGATGCAGATGCCGCAACCGGCGTAGCCATTCAGCTGATCGACTCTTCTGAACAGCCCGTCAGTTTATATACTCCGTCAAAAGAGTATCCGCTGGCCTCCGGCACCGCAGTAAACGATCTGCAGTTTGCCGCGCGATATATTCAAACCGGTGCGACTATTACCGCGGGTCCGGCAAACTCTGTTTCAACATTCACGGTTATTTATAACTGATATTGTTCACCAGGGACTATTTCCTTTTGCAAAAAAGAGATAGTCCCGCCTTATTTTGAGAAAAACTATGCGTCACGGTTATTTACTCAGCACCCTTTTACTGGTAGCTGCAACGGCACATGCAGGCGTTATTATTAACGGCACGCGCCTGGTCTACCAGGGAGGCAAAAAGGAATCCTCTATCGGTATTTCAAACCCAGATGCAACGGATTATCTGGTGCAATCCTGGGCGGATTCTGGCGGTAAAGACCTGGCCAAAGCTCCCTTTCTGATTACGCCGCCACTGTTTCGTCTTGATGCGAAGCAGGAAAACGTTCTGCGCGTCGTACGTACCGGCGGAAATTTGCCTGAAGATCGCGAGTCGATGTTCTGGCTGAATATAAAAGCCATCCCCTCCTCAAAAAAGGTGGCAGGGGTCAATACCCTGCAAATTGCGGTTAACACGCGCATTAAGCTGATGTACCGCCCGGCCTCCGTCAAGGGTAAACCGGAAACGGTCGCGGATCAGCTTGAGTGGCACCGCGAGGGCAATGATTTAGTGGTTAACAACCCGACGCCGTTTTATATGAATTTCCAGTCGGTCACCCTTAACGGTCATAAGGTCGATAAAGCGACCTGGGCCGTACCAAAAACCGAAACCCATTTTGCGTTGCCTGCACATACCGGCGGTTCAACCGTGTCTTGGTCAATTATTACTGATTACGGCAGCATCAGCAAAACGCTCTCTGCATCCGTGCATTAATACCGTACCCAATAACGCACCTTATGATTACCTATTCTTCAACCCCAAGAAGGCAATTGCCTTCCGTTTATCGGATGCTTACGCTGCTGACCCTGCTATGCGGGTTAGCGGCCGTGGGTTTTTCGCAGCAAACGCGGGCGGATGATTATTTTAATCCAGCGTTGTTGGATGTGGATAATCCACAGCAGGGAAAAACCGATCTCTCCATTTATGAAAAAGGCCCGGGACAGGCGCCAGGGAAATATCAGGTCACGATCTTTATCAATAATAATAAAATTGATACCCGCGACGTGACCTTTATATTGCAAAAGCAGGATAATGGAGAAAATTCCCTTCAGCCCTGCTTTACTCTGTCCGATTTAAAAAGCCTGGGTATTAAAACTGACGACTATCCTCAGCTTGCCGTGAAAGGCTCATGCGCGGATTTGCACGCCATACCGGCGGCGATGGCGACATTTCGCGTCAGCAACCAGCAGCTTCTGTTGAGCATTCCGCAGTCCGCGCTCGGTCAGGTTCCCCGTGGCTATATTGACCCAACAGAATTTGATGAGGGGATCACGGCGGGCATCCTCAACTACAGCGCCAGCGCCAGCCAGAGCCACGCCCGTCAGCAGGGCATGCAGGACAACAGCAGCCAGTACGTTAACCTGCGTCCGGGCCTGAACGTCGGCGCGTGGCGCCTGCGCAACTACTCCACCTGGAGTCGCAGCACCAGCGGTCACGAAGAAGAGCAATCCTTTAACTCGGTCTACACCTATGCCCAGCGCGATATCGTGGCGTTAAAAAGCGATCTGACCGTAGGCCAAAGCAGCTCCCCGGCAGACGTATTTGACAGCGTTCCGTATACCGGCGCGCAGCTAAACTCCGACAACGATATGCTGCCGGACAGCGAAAAAGGCTATGCCCCGATCATCCGCGGTACGGCCCACAGTAATGCGCTGGTGGTGGTACGTCAGAACGGCTACGTGATTTATCAAAATACCGTTGCGCCGGGTGCATTTGAAATCAATGACCTGTATCCCACCGGCAGCAGCGGCGATCTCCAGGTCACCGTGAAAGAGACGGACGGCAGCGAACGTCACTTTGTGGTGCCCTACGCCTCCGTTCCGGTCCTCCAGCGCGAAAAGCACCTGAAATACAGCGTCACTGCCGGGCGCTACCGCTCTTATGACAAAGACGTGGAAAAAACGCCCTTCGCTCAGGGAAGTGCCATTTATGGCCTGCCGTACGGATTCACCGCCTACGGTGGCGTACAGCAAAGCAGCCATTATCAGTCACAGGCGCTGGGCACCGGTAAAAACTTTGGCGATCTTGGCGCGTTTTCTGTCGACGTGACGCGCGCCAAAGCGCTGCTCAAAAAACAGCAGGCCAGCAAGGGGCAATCCTGGCGTCTGCGCTACAGCAAAGATTTCGCGGGTACGGGCACAAACTTCGCTCTGGCTGGCTATCGCTACAACAGTAAAGGGTTTTACACCCTCGAAGACACCATGGAGTCCTATACCCGCGCCGATGACTGGTCAGCACCGCAGCAGCGCCGCGCGCGTACCGAGGCCACCATCGATCAAACCCTCGGCGAAGGCTGGGGATCGTTTACGCTGAGCCTGGTCAAAGAGACCTACTGGAACCAGGGTCAGGACATGACCTCGATGAGCGTCAGCTATAACAACAGCTGGAAGGGAATCACCTACAGCATGAGCTATAGCCTCAACAAAAACACCAACAGCCGCGATGACGAGGGCGATTCGGTCAGTAACGATAACCTGTTCGCGCTGAGCGTGTCGGTACCGCTGGATCGCTGGATGAGCAACACCTGGGCCTCCTACAACATGAATAACAATAAAGACGGCACCACGCACACGCTGGGCCTGAACGGGACGGCGCTGGAGGAGAACAACCTTAACTGGAACGTGCAGGAAGGCTATGACTCATCAGAGAACGGTACCTCTACCAGTCTGAACGCCGATTATAAAGCCACCTACGGGGAAGTGAGTGGCGGTTTCAGCCAGGACAAATACCAGCGGACCACCAACGTCGGTCTGCAGGGGGGCATGATAGCCCACGCTAACGGCCTGACGCTGAGCCAGCCGCTGGGCGAGACCATCGCGCTGGTGAAAGCGCCCGGAGCCAGCGGCACGCACATCGCCAACCAGACGGGCGTGGAAACTGACTTCCGCGGCTATACCGTGGTGCCCTTTGTCACCGCCTATCGCCACAACACGATTTCGCTGGATACCGAAACGCTGCCTGACGAGGCTGACGTGACGCACGCTTCGAAGATCGTCACGCCAACCCGCGGTGCGGTGGTGCGGGCAAGCTTCAATACCCGCGTGGGTCATCGCGTCCTGATGACGCTGACGCACAACGGGAAGCCGCTGCCCTTCGGCGCAACGGTCACCACCGAGGATAAGGACAGCGAATTTATCGTCGGCACTGATGGCCAAACCTATCTTTCCGGAATGCCCGATCGCGGCAAGCTTTCCGTCTCATGGGGACAGGAAGCCAGCGACCACTGCGTTGCGGAATACACGCTCACGGATGAAAAAGAGAAAACAGACATTATTAACGCTGCCGCGCAGTGTCAGTAATCAACCGAGCAGGTTCACCTATGCAGCTTGTAAAACAATGCTTTTTCTTACTCATACTGGCAACCGCATCGCTGTTTATGCCGCATGCAAAGGCCACCTGTACGTCACCGGATATGCCAAAAACCATTAACCTGGCCACGGTTTCCGTCTCCACCACGCTTCCCGTCGGCGCGACCATCCCCGGCACCGAACAGACGGTACACGTCGCGGGCCACTGCGATAGTGCTGCAGATAAGGGTCTGGAGATCGTCTCCTGCTACTACGGCTACGGCACGGAAATTCCCGGCCTTTCCGGGGTCTATGAATCCGGAGTGAAGGGGGTTGGCATTGCGCTGATGAACGACAAAGGTCAGCGCATCAGCGGTGCGGGCGGGGTCACCTGCGACTCCCGCGGCACGCCTATTGGCTATGTCTCAACTGACGGCAACCAGACGTTCGATTTTAACGTCACGCTGGAGCTGGTAAAAACGGATACCGCAGTAGAATCCGGTACGCTAAATCAAAGCCAGACCGTTTTTGGCATTGGCGTTTTTGGTCACGAAGGCATCGGTTCACCCAACAATGTTAGCTATGCCGGTAACGTAAACCTTGAAAACGTCACCTGCTCCGTACTGCCAAAAAGCCTGACCGTCAACATGGGCGATTTCCCGGTCAGCGATTTCAATATGGTCGGCACGCTGGCGATGCCCGCAAAGGAGTTCAACATCACGGTGAACTGTAACTCCACCGTTCAGCCGGAATTTAAGGTCACCAGCAGCGACGGCTACGTACCCGGTTATCAGGGGGTGCTTAAGCTCACGCCGGAGGATGGCGTGGCAACGGGGGTCGGGATTGAAATGGTGATCGACAACGAGCTGGCAACGTTCGATACCTACACCCCAACTGAAACCCTGGCCTATGCCAACCAGACGATGGATATCCCGGTCAAGCTGAACTATTTGCAGGTGGCAGATGAAGTCACCCCTGGCCCGGCGAACGCCGTCGCCACCATTACTCTGGCCTATAAGTGATGAAAATGAAGAAACGTCTCTTTGTGCTGGCCGCACTGGCCAGCACGCTCACCTGTCTGGCCCGGGCTGACGATATTCAGCTGCAAATGGTCGGTAACATTTATGCCAACACCTGCCTCGTGGACATCGCCAGCAAGGATTTAACCGTTGATTTAGGCCAGGCGGCTTCCAGTGAATTCCACGACGTGGGGGATACCGGCGCGTGGAAAACCTTCAGCCTGAAGGTGACGCATTGTCCGAAATCCCTCGCCCTGGCGACCGCCTTCTTTTACGGTCAGGCGGATGCTACCCACCCAACCAAATTTGCCAACACGGGCAGCGCGAAGGGGCTGGCGCTGGAGCTGGCGGACAGCCAGGACCATATCCTCATCGCACCGCAGGCCAGCTTTAACGCGCTGATTGACCAGAACGACCATACGGCTACCTTCCCGCTGGCCGCACGCTATTACGCCACCGCTATGCCTGTTACCGCAGGCACGTTCAGCAGCGTCGTTCAGGTGACCTTCACTTACCAGTAGGACCGCGCCCCTTAGCACGGATGCTTTTTCGACGCCCGGCAGCCTGTTTTGCCGGGCGTTTTTTTATCTCCGGTACCGACGGCTGTTCAATCGGGAAGACCGGAAGCGCGTTGAGCAGCCGCTGTCCATAATTTTTGGTCAGCAGACGTTTATCGTAGATCACCACTTCGCCCCAGCAGCCGTGGCTTCGAATCAAACGCCCCACCTGCTGAATCAGGTTAAACGATGCCGCAGGCAGACTCTGCACCTCAAACGGATAGCGGTTAAGGCTTTTCAGCCATTCGCCCTCGGTGATCACCACCGGGCTGTCGATGGGGGGGAAGGCAATTTTATGAATGTGGACCTGCGTCAGGTAGTCGCCTTTCAGGTCAAGACCTTCCGCGAAAGACTGCAATCCCACCAGCACGCTACGCTCGCCGTTATCAATGCGTTTACGGTGGGTTTCCACCAGCCTGTAACGCGGCTGGTCACCTTGCACCAGTAGGAGTAAACGCAGATCGGTGACGTGTTCCAGAAAACGCTGCATGGCGCGTCCACTGGCAAATAACACCAGCATGCCAGGGTATTTTTTACTCTCGACCTGTTCGCGGAAATAGGCCGCCATTTCCGCAATGTGCTGTTCTTCGTTGTCGATCAGCGGCTCAAACGTCATGCGCGGAATGACCAGCTTGCCCTGCTCGCAGTGGTTAAACGGCGAGTCCAGCGCCACAAAGCGGTCACCCGCTTTTTCTTTAAGCCCGCTCATCTCCTGCAAACGAGAAAAACTGTTCAGAGAACGCAGCGTGGCAGAGGTCACCACCACGTGCGGCACGCTGCGCCAGATCAGCTTTTCCAGCTGATCGGCCACGCGGATGCCCACGCAGTGGAAGAAGAGATGCACCTGCCCGTCCCGCACGTCGCGGGTGGCCCATTTGGTGACCGGCGCGCCTGATGCCTGCGCCATCGAGGCCAGCCGCCAGAGTTTGCTCTGCGCTTCGAACATGCCCAGCGCGCGGTTCATCTGTAGCAGAATACGGTGCAGACGCACCACGTCATGCGTGCCGGTTTTCTCGCTCAGATCGTTTAAGAACATCTCCGCCAGCCCGCGCAGCTTTTCAAGGTGCTTTGCCAGCTGCTGACAAATTTCCATCGCCTCTTCCGGCAGTTCGCCCATCGCAAAGCGATGTTCCGCCTCCTGGGCTGCGGGAAGATAAAGGTTGAGGATGTTATTGAGCGAGGAGATCAGGCCGTAAACCTCTTCACAATGCTCGCTTAGCCGTTCCGGCACCGCCAGCGGCGGCGTGGTTTTCGGGCGGAACTGCTCCATGCAGGTTGCCACCAGCTTGCAGAACAGATCCAGCTGCAGGCGGAACCAGGGCGCGGTGATCTCGGCGCTCATCTCCAGCGCGTCCCGAGCCACGTCGGGCAGATGGTGGCCTTCGTCGAGCACCAGCAGCAGATTTTTGGGCTCCGGTAGCACCGCCTCACTCTCCAGCGCGGCCATCACCAGCGCGTGGTTGGCGACAACCACCTCCGCCTCCTGAATTTCGCGCCGGGCGACAAAGAACGGGCACTCGCGGTAGTAGTGGCAGTTGCGGTTCAGACAGCTTGCTTTGTCGGTGCTGAGCCTGCGCCATAAGTCGTCGCTGATGGCCTGGCTGGTGTGATCCCGAAGGCCGTCCCACTTATAGCCGTCGAGTTCGGCTTTGAGTTTTGCACACTGCTCCTGCTCGGCCTTATTGTTCGGCGTCAGCTCGTCATCAAGAAACGCGAGCAGATCCTGTTGATTCGGCTCGCTGCTGGCGAGCGCCGCCAGGTTACGTGGGCACACGTAGCGCCCGCGCCCAAAGGCGGCGGTAAAGCGCAGGTCGGGGATGATTTTGCGCAGCAGCGGCAAATCTTTGCTGAAAATCTGATCCTGCAGGGCCACGTTGGCGGTGCTGACCACCAGCGTTTTGTCCTCTTCCCGCGCGATGGCGATGCCGGGAATGAGATATGACAGGGTTTTCCCGACGCCGGTCGGCGCTTCAATCGCCAGATGTCGCCCGTCGTCCCCGGCAAGCGTTTTTGCCACGTCAGCAATCATCTGCCGCTGCGGCGCTCGGGGGATAAAGTCGGGGATCTGCCGTTGTAGCGCCTTGTACCATGCGCCAATTTGCGCTTTCAGCGCCGCGGTTAAAGCCATCGAAAAACCTGAAATACTGTATAAACAGCCACTATTGTGGCACTTTCTCTTCGCTGCCGCAAAAAGAAAAGCCCGGCTTTACGACCGGGCTTCCAGATTACTGCGGGTTAGCAGGTTTACGCGGGCGGCGTCGACGCTGCCCTTCCCCTGCCGGTTTCCCTTCGCCGCTGCGCCACGGACTTTCGCCGGCCGGTTTGCTGTCGTTGTTGCGACGCGGGGGCTTGCCGGATGATTTCGGCGCGCCGCCTTCAGCACGACGCGGCTGCTGACCGCGACCACCGCCGCCCTGACCACGACCGCCGCCCTGGCGACCGTTCTGAATCGGCTCCGCCTTGATGGACGGATCCACCTCGTAGCCCGGGGTTTCGATGCGTGGGATCTCTTTCTTCAGCAGACGTTCGATGTCGCGCAGCAGCTTGTGTTCATCGACGCAGACCAGTGACAGCGCTTCACCGGTTGCCGCCGCGCGGCCGGTACGACCGATACGGTGAACGTAATCTTCCGGGACGTTTGGCAGCTCGTAGTTTACTACGTGCGGCAGCTCTTCAATGTCCAGACCACGCGCGGCGATGTCGGTTGCCACCAGCACGCGGATGTCGCCAGATTTGAAGTCCGCCAGCGCACGGGTACGCGCACCCTGGCTCTTGTTACCGTGGATGGCGGCACTGCGGATACCGTCTTTATTGAGCTGTTCCGCCAGGTGGTTCGCACCGTGCTTGGTGCGGGTAAAGACCAGCACCTGCTGCCAGTTACCCTGGCCGATCATCTGGGAGAGCAGCTCCCGCTTACGCTTTTTATCAACAAAGTGAACGTGCTGCGTCACCTGCTCAGAGGCGGTGTTGCGACGCGCCACTTCCACTTCCAGCGGGTTATGCAGCAGCTTTTCTGCCAGCGCCTTGATCTCGTCGGAGAAGGTGGCAGAGAACAGCAGGTTCTGACGACGCGCAGGCAGCTTGGCCAGCACGCGACGGATGTCGTGGATAAAGCCCATGTCGAGCATGCGATCGGCTTCGTCCAGCACCAGAATTTCAATCTGATCGAGCTTCACCGCGTTCTGGTGTTCGAGATCCAGCAGACGGCCAGGCGTTGCCACCAGCACGTCCACGCCGCCGCGCAGCTTCATCATCTGCGGGTTGATGCTGACGCCACCGAAAACGACCAGCGAGCGAATGTTGAGATAGCGGCTGTAGTCACGCACATTCTCACCAATCTGCGCCGCCAGCTCACGGGTTGGGGTCAGGATCAGCGCACGAACCGGACGACGGCCTTTGGCGTGCGGCTGGTTTTTTACCAGCAGCTCTAACAGCGGCAACGTAAAGCCCGCGGTTTTACCGGTGCCGGTCTGGGCGCTGGCCATCAGGTCACGCCCCTGAAGAACGACGGGGATCGCCTGCTGCTGGATGGGGGTTGGCTCAACGTAGCCCTGCTCTGCGATGGCACGCAGAATTTCCGGGTTCAGGCCAAGGGAATCAAAAGACATAAAAACTCCGAACCGCCCCGACCATCACAGGTGTAGTTTTCAGGGAGATATAACGAAAAGGGGAAGGACAAAAACCACAATGTCGTGAAGGTGCGGAGTGTAGCAGCTTTTGTGACGTGGCGCATAAAATATCCCAGCACGAACGCTCGACGGTTCAGCAATTCGGGGCTATTTTTAATCAATCGATTGATTAATTTTTAATGCCGCCATGAATACGACCCCAACGACAACCAAAGGTGAACAGGCCAAAAGCCAGCTGATTGCTGCCGCGCTTGCGCAGTTTGGCGAGTATGGCCTGCACGCGACCACGCGAGATATCGCCGCCCAGGCCGGGCAAAACATTGCGGCGATCACCTACTATTTTGGTTCAAAAGAGGATTTGTACCTCGCCTGCGCCCAGTGGATTGCCGATTTTATCGGCACACATTTTCGTCCGCACGTTGAAGAAGCCAGCGAGCTGTTGAGCCAGCCGACGCCGGATCGTGACGCTATCCGGCGGCTTATCCTGAATGCCTGCCATAATATGATCCGCCTGCTGACGCACGACGATACGCTCAACCTGAGTAAGTTTATCTCCCGCGAGCAGCTCTCCCCTACAACTGCCTATCAGCTGGTACACGATCAGGTCATTGCTCCGATGCATACCCACCTGACCCACCTGATCGCCGCCTATACCGGGCGGGACGCCAGCGATACCGTGACCATTTTGCATACCCATGCCCTGCTGGGTGAAATCCTTGCCTTTCGTCTGGGGCGGGAAACCATCCTGTTACGCACCGGCTGGACACAATTCGATGAGGATAAAGCCGCGCAGATTAGCCAGGTTATCACCTGTCATCTCGATCTGATCCTGCAAGGCTTAACGCAAAGGAGCCTGAAGCCATGAAAAAACCTGTCGCCATCATTCTGGTGGTTGTTGTTTTGCTTGCCGCGGGCGTCGGTGGCTGGCTGTGGTATCAGAGCCATCAGGACCGGGACCTGACGCTGTACGGTAATGTGGATATTCGTACCGTGAATATGAGCTTCCGCGTGGGTGGCCGTCTCGCCTCGCTGAGCGTTGACGAAGGCGATGCCATTAAACGCGGGCAGACGCTGGGCATGCTGGATAAAGCCCCCTACGAGAACGCCCTGATGCAGGCCAAAGCCGGCGTTTCCGTTGCCCAGGCGCAATATGACCTGATGCTGGCGGGTTATCGTGACGAAGAGATCGCCCAGGCCGCCGCTGCCGTTAAGCAGGCGAAAGCTGCCTACGACTACGCGCAGAATTTCTATAACCGTCAGCAGGGGCTGTGGAAAAGCCGCACCATTTCAGCCAACGATCTGGAGAATGCGCGTTCATCCCGCGACCAGGCGCAGGCGACGCTGAAATCCGCGCAGGATAAATTAAGCCAGTACACCACCGGTAACCGCCCGCAGGACATTGCCCAGGCCAAAGCCAGCCTTGAACAGGCGCAGGCGCAGCTGGCCCAGGCAGAGCTGGATCTGCATGATACAACCCTCATCGCCCCGTCTGACGGTACGCTGATGACCCGTGCCGTGGAGCCGGGCAGCATGCTCAGCGCGGGCAGCACCGTATTAACGCTCTCCCTGACCCGCCCGGTCTGGGTGCGCGCCTACATTGACGAGCCAAATCTCGGCCAGATGCAGCCGGGCCGCGAGCTGCTGCTCTATACCGATGGTCGTCCGGATAAGCCGTATCACGGCAAAGTCGGCTTTGTCTCCCCCACCGCCGAATTCACCCCGAAAACCGTTGAAACGCCGGACCTGCGTACCGACCTGGTGTACCGTCTGCGCATCATCGTCACCGATGCGGACGACGCGCTGCGTCAGGGCATGCCTGTTACCGTAAAAGTGAACAACGGGGAACGACATGAATGACGCGGTTATCCAGCTCAACAATCTGGTCAAACGCTTCGCAGGGATGGACAAACCGGCGGTCGCCCCGCTGAACTGCACCATTCAGAAAGGCTATGTGACCGGCCTGGTCGGCCCGGACGGCGCAGGCAAAACCACGCTGATGCGGATGCTGGCCGGTTTGCTAAAGCCGGATGAAGGCGCAGCCAGCGTGCTTGGCCTTGACCCTATCAAAGACGACGGCGCGCTCCACGCCATGCTCGGCTATATGCCGCAGAAGTTTGGTCTGTATGAAGATCTGACGGTGATGGAAAACCTGAACCTGTATGCCGACCTGCGCAGCGTGACCGGCGAAACCCGGCAGAAAACCTTCGCCCGCCTGCTTGAGTTCACCTCCCTCGGCCCGTTCACCGGCCGGCTGGCGGGCAAGCTTTCCGGCGGGATGAAGCAAAAGCTGGGGCTGGCCTGTACGCTCGTCGGCGAACCAAAGGTCCTGCTGCTGGACGAGCCCGGCGTCGGCGTGGACCCCATCTCCCGCCGTGAGCTGTGGCAGATGGTGCACGAGCTGGCAGGCGACGGGATGCTGATCCTCTGGAGCACCTCCTACCTCGACGAAGCGGAACAGTGCCGGGACGTGCTGCTGATGAACGAAGGCGAGCTGCTTTATCAGGGCGAGCCAACGACGTTGACGCAGAGCATGGCCGGACGCAGTTTCCTCCTCCACAGCCCGCAGGAGTCCAACCGCAGGCTGCTGCAGCGAGTGCTGAAACTGCCGCAGGTGAGCGACGGGATGATTCAGGGTCGGTCCGTGCGCGTAATCCTCAAAAAGGAGGCCACCGTCGAGGATATTCGCCGCGCGCCTGGCATGCCTGAAATTGAAATGGCAGAGACGGCGCCGCGCTTTGAAGATGCGTTTATCGACCTGCTGGGCGGAGCGGGGACATCGGAATCGCCTCTCGGCGCGATCCTCCACACGGTTGAAGGTACGCCGGGCGAGACGGTGATTGAAGCCAAATCCCTGACCAAAAAGTTCGGCGATTTCGCCGCCACCGATAACGTCAACTTTGCGGTAAAACGCGGCGAGATTTTTGGCCTGCTCGGGCCGAACGGCGCGGGGAAATCCACCACCTTTAAAATGATGTGTGGCCTGCTGGTGCCGACGTCCGGCAAGGCGCTGGTGCTGGATATGGATCTCAAAGTCAGCTCCGGCAAGGCGCGCCAGCATCTGGGCTATATGGCACAGAAATTCTCGTTGTATGGCAACCTGACCGTCGAGCAGAATCTGCGCTTTTTCTCCGGCGTGTACGGCCTGCGCGGGCGCGCGCAGAACGAGAAAATCCGCCGCATGAGCGATGCCTTCGGGTTAACGAATATTGCCTCCCACGCCACCGACGAACTGCCCCTCGGCTTTAAGCAGCGCCTCGCGCTGGCCTGCTCGCTGATGCACGAGCCCGATATTCTTTTCCTCGATGAGCCGACCTCCGGGGTGGATCCCCTCACCCGCCGCGAGTTCTGGCTGCATATCAACAGCATGGTGGAGAAAGGGGTGACGGTGATGGTAACCACCCACTTTATGGATGAGGCGGAATACTGCGACCGCATCGGGCTGGTCTATCGCGGCAAGCTGATTGCCCACGGCACCCCGGACGACCTGAAAAACCAGGCCGCCGACGATGCCGTGCCAGACCCGACCATGGAGCAGGCGTTTATCACCCTCATCCACGACTGGGATAAGGAGAATGCCCATGCGCAGTAACGCCCTTTCCTGGCGCCGGGTGCGCGCGTTATGCATAAAAGAGACGCGGCAGATCGTGCGTGACCCGAGTAGCTGGCTGATTGCGGTGGTGATCCCCCTGCTGCTGCTGTTTATCTTTGGCTACGGCATCAACCTCGACTCCAGCAAGCTGCGGGTCGGCATTTTGCTGGAGCAGCAGAGCGAAGAGGCGCTGGACTTCACCCACGCCATGACCGGCTCGCCGTACATTGACGCCACCATCAGCGATAGCCGGCAAGCGCTGATCCAGAAGATGCAGGCCGGGAAAATTCGCGGGCTGGTGGTCATCCCGGTGGATTTCGCCGCCAATATGGCGCGGGCGAATGCCGACGCGCCGATCCAGGTGATTACCGACGGCAGCGAACCGAACACCGCCAACTTCGTGCAGGGCTACGTGGAGGGGATCTGGCAGCTATGGCAGATGCAGCGCGCCGAAGACCGGGGGGAGACGTTTGAACCGCTCATCGACGTGCAAACGCGCTACTGGTTTAACCCTGCCGCCATCAGCCAGCACTTTATCATTCCGGGCGCGGTGACGATTATCATGACGGTGATTGGCGCGATCCTGACCTCGCTGGTGATCGCCCGCGAGTGGGAGCGTGGCACCATGGAGGCGCTGCTCTCCACAGAAGTGACGCGCGTCGAGCTGCTGCTGTGCAAGCTCATCCCCTACTACTTCCTCGGCATGCTGGCGATGCTGCTCTGCATGCTTGTCGCCGTCTTTATCCTCGGCGTGCCGTACCGCGGCTCGCTGGTGGTGCTGTTCTTTATCACCAGCCTGTTTTTACTCAGCACGCTGGGGATGGGGCTGCTCATCTCCACCATCACCCGCAACCAGTTTAACGCCGCGCAGGTGGCGCTCAACGCCGCCTTTTTACCGTCGATTATGCTGTCCGGGTTTATTTTCCAGATAGACAGTATGCCAGCGGTGATCCGCGCCGTGACCTACATCATTCCGGCGCGTTATTTCGTGAGCACGTTGCAAAGCCTGTTCCTGGCGGGGAATATTCCGGTGGTGCTGATTATCAACACGCTGTTTTTAATGGCGTCAGCGGTGATGTTTATCGGATTGACGTGGTTGAAAACCAAACGGCGTCTGGATTAAGGAGCGAACATGTTTCACCGACTATGGACGTTAATACGAAAAGAGCTGCAATCCCTGCTGCGCGAGCCGCAAACCCGCGCCATTCTGGTTTTGCCGGTGCTGATCCAGGTTTTGCTGTTCCCCTTTGCCGCGACGCTTGAGGTGACCAACGCCACCATCGCCATTTACAACGAAGACAACGGTAAACATTCCGTCGAGCTGACGCAGCGCTTTGCCCGTGCAAAAGCGTTTACCCATATCCTGCTGCTGAAAAGCCCGCAGGAAATCCAGCCGACCATCGATACGCAAAAAGCCCTGCTGCTGGTGCGCTTCCCGGCAGATTTTTCCCGTAACCTGGATACCTTCCAGACCGCGCCGATGCAGCTTATCCTCGACGGGCGCAACTCTAACAGCGCCCAGATTGCGGCCAACTATCTGCAGCAGGTGGTGAAGAATTATCAGCAGGAGCTGATGGACGGCAAACCGAAGCCCAACAACAGCGAGCTGGTGGTGCGTAACTGGTACAACCCGAATCTGGACTACAAATGGTTTGTGGTGCCGTCGCTGATCGCCATGATCACCACCATTGGGGTGATGATCGTCACCTCCCTGTCCGTCGCCCGCGAGCGGGAGCAAGGTACGCTGGATCAACTGCTGGTTTCCCCACTCGCGACCTGGCAAATCTTTGTTGGCAAAGCGGTGCCGGCGCTGATTGTCGCGACATTTCAGGCCACTATCGTGCTGGGCGTGGGAATTTGGGCCTATCAAATCCCGTTTGCCGGTTCGCTGGCGCTGTTTTACTTCACGATGGTGATTTACGGGCTGTCGCTGGTGGGGTTTGGGCTGTTAATTTCGGCGCTGTGCTCGACGCAGCAGCAGGCGTTTATCGGCGTGTTTGTCTTTATGATGCCAGCGATTTTGCTCTCCGGGTACGTTTCCCCTGTCGAGAACATGCCGGTGTGGCTGCAGGACATCACATGGATAAACCCGATACGCCACTTTACGGACATTACCAAGCAGATCTACCTGAAGGATGCGAGTCTGGATATTGTCTGGGGGAGTTTGTGGCCGCTACTGGTCATAGCGGCCACAACGGGGTCAGTGGCGTACGCGATGTTTAGACGCAACATTGCGTAGCTTTTTCTCTTTGGTGAGCAATGAGACCACCGCAGGCCCTGCAAGGATTGCGAGACCCGCCAGGGCCAGCAGCAGGTTGTTTTGCAGCACGCGTGACAGCAGCCAAAGCACAATCATCGCGGCACCAAAGTACCAGGTGGTGGTGAGCTCTTCGAGCACATCACCCACCTCGCGCCAGCGCGCTTCATGGTGGCGCTGTAAGAACAGCATCGACAGCACGGTGACGCCATAGAGGACGCATAGCCCCAGGCCAACACGCACCAGCGTGCCGCTCATCCAGCCCATCACCAGTACGGCCACGACCAGTAAATGCAACATTATCTGCCAGCAACTTAACCCCGTTGCGACACGAACACGTTGTTGCCACTTCATGGCTTATCTCCTGAAGGATTTTTATCTGCTTAATCAGACTACCGCACTTTACGGAAAATTCCGTAACGCCGCATCTTTTTGTGACGCCGACTACACTTTATTTTCATTGGGATAGTCACTCAGGAAGGGGCTTATGACTCAAAAAATGCAGCATTTCTCGCTTAAAGTGCTGACGATAAACATTCATAAAGGCTTCACAGCATTTAATCGCCGCTTCATTTTACCGGAGCTGCGCGACGCGGTTCGCACCGTCAGCGCGGACATTGTCTGCCTGCAGGAGGTGATGGGCGCGCACGAGGTGCATCCCATGCATTTCGAGAACTGGCCCGATACGCCGCACTATGAATTTCTGGCCGACACGATGTGGAGTGATTACGCCTACGGGCGCAACGCGGTCTATCCGGAAGGCCATCACGGGAACGCGGTGCTGTCACGTTTTCCTATCGAACATTATGAGAACCGGGACGTTTCCGTAGGTGAGAGCGAAAAGCGCGGGCTGCTTTACTGCCGCATCGCGCCACCGGCACTCACGGTGCCCATTCATGTCGGTTGCGTGCATCTTGGCCTGCGCGAAGCCCACCGTCAGGCGCAGCTAGAGATGCTGGCTGACTGGACCAATGCGCTTCCCGACGGTGAACCCGTGGTCGTGGCCGGTGATTTTAACGACTGGCGGCAGCGCGCGAACCATCCTCTGAAGGTCAATGCAGGGCTGGAGGAGATTTTTACCCGGGCCCATGGTCGCCCGGCACGGACGTTCCCGGTGCGCTTTCCCCTGCTGCGCCTGGACCGTATCTACGTGAAAAATGCCCATGCCAGCAGCACGACGGCGCTGGCCTTACTTAACTGGCGACATCTGTCCGACCATGCCCCGCTCAGCGCGGAGATCCACTTATGAAATGTTCCTGGCAGGAAGGCAACCGGATCTCGCTGCTGGTCAACGGCGACGAGTATTACCCGGCCGTCTTTAAGGCGATTGATAACGCTAAGCAGAGAGTGATCCTCGAAACCTTTATCTGGTTCGAGGACGACGTGGGCAAACAGTTACACAGCGTACTGCTGCGTGCCGCCCGGCGCGGCGTCAAAATTGAAGCGCTGCTGGACGGCTATGGCTCACCGGACCTCAGCGACGGGTTCGTGAATGAACTGACCGCTGCGGGCGTGGTGTTCCGCTACTACGATCCGGGCCCGCGCCTGTTTGGCATGCGTACCAACCTTTTCCGGCGGATGCACCGCAAAATTGTGGTGGTGGATGAGACGGTGGCGTTTGTCGGCGGCATTAACTACTCCGCTGAACATATGTCCGACTACGGCCCGGAAGCAAAACAGGATTACGCCATTCGCATTGAGGGCCCGGTAGTACAGGACATCGTATTATTCGAACTGGAGAACCTGCCGGGGAAAGAGGCCGTTCGCCGCTGGTGGAAACGCCGCCATCGCCCGGAGGAGAACCGCAAGCCCGGCGAAGCGCAGGCCCTTTTCGTCTGGCGCGATAACGGCGAGCACCGGGACGATATTGAACGCCATTACCTGAAGATGCTCGCCAACGCGAAGCGCGAAGTGATCATTGCTAACGCCTACTTTTTCCCGGGCTATCGCCTGCTGCATGCCATGCGTAATGCGGCCCGGCGCGGCGTACGGGTGAAGCTGATTGTGCAGGGCGAGCCGGATATGCCGATAGTCAAAGTTGGCGCGCGGCTGCTGTATAACTATCTGGTCAAAGGCGGCGTTCAGATCTACGAATATCGCCGTCGACCGCTACATGGCAAAGTCGCGCTGATGGACGATCACTGGGCCACCGTCGGCTCCAGCAACCTGGATCCGCTGAGCTTATCGCTGAATCTCGAAGCTAACCTGATCATCCACGATCGCCAGTTTAATCAGACCCTGCGGGATAATTTGCAGGCCCTGATTGTTAACGACTGCGTGCGCGTGGATGAGTCTATGGTGCCGAAACGCACCTGGTGGAACCTGGGCATCAGCGTAGTGGTGTTCCACTTCCTTCGCCATTTCCCGGCGATGGTCGGCTGGCTGCCAGCGCATACGCCGAAGCTGGCGCAGGTGGACCCGCCGGTACAACCCGAAATGGAAACCCAGGACCGCGTTGAAGCGGAAGATGGAGGCAAACCCTGATGTCGAAATCACATCCGCGCTGGCGGCTGGCGAAAAAAATTCTCACCTGGGTGTTCTTTATTGCGGTCGCCGTGCTGCTGGTAGTGTATGCCCAAAAAGTTGACTGGGAGGAGGTGTGGAAGGTTATCCGCAACTACAACCGGATGGTGCTGCTGGGCGCGACAGGGCTGGTGATCGTGAGCTACCTGATGTACGGCTGCTACGACCTGCTGGGCCGGGCATACTGCGGCCACAAGCTGGCTAAACGCCAGGTGATGCTGGTGTCGTTTATTTGCTACGCCTTCAACCTGACGCTGAGTACCTGGGTCGGGGGGATTGGCATGCGCTATCGCCTCTACTCGCGTCTCGGGCTGCCGGGCGGGACTATAACCCGCATTTTTTCCCTGAGCATCACCACTAACTGGCTGGGCTATATTCTGCTCGGCGGGGTGATTTTCACCATCGGCGTGGTCCAACTGCCCGCGCACTGGTACATCGATGAAGCCACGCTGCGTATTCTCGGCATCGTGCTGCTGCTGATTATCGCTTTTTATCTGTGGGCCTGCGCATTTGCTAAACGCCGTCATATGACCCTCAGAGGGCAGAAACTGGTATTGCCGTCGTGGAAGTTTGCCATGCTGCAGATGGCGGTATCCAGCGCTAACTGGATGGCGATGGGAGCAATTATCTGGCTGTTGATTGGCGAGGACGTGAATTACTTCTTCGTGTTGGGCGTGCTGCTGGTGAGCAGTATCGCCGGGGTTATTGTGCATATCCCGGCGGGGATTGGGGTGCTGGAGGCGGTGTTCATTGCGCTTCTGGCCGGAGAGCATGTTTCTCAGGGAGCGATTATTGCCGCCCTACTCGCCTACCGCATGCTCTATTACTTCCTGCCGCTGGCGCTGGCCACGGTCTGTTATCTGGTGCTGGAGAGTCGGGCGAAGAAACTACGGGCGAAGAATGAGAGGATGTTAGCGAAGTGAATAAGTCGGGTGGCGGCTTCGCCTTACCCGACCTACGGTTCGCGTTTCGTAGGCCGGGTAAGGCGAAGCCGCCACCCGGCAAAACAACCTTAACGACGGTTGCCGAAAATACGCAGCAACATCAGGAACAGGTTGATGAAGTCCAGATAGAGCGTCAGCGCGCCCAGAATCGAGTATTTGCGCAGGTTTGAACTGTCGCGCACGTCGATCTGCTCGCCGATGTTTTTCAGCTTCTGGGTGTCATACGCCGTCAGCCCAACGAAGACCACCACACCGATATAGGTCACGGCCCACATCAGCGCTTCACTCTTCAGCCACAGGTTCACCAGCGACGCCAGCACAATCCCGATCAGCCCCATAAACAGCATGCTGCCGAAACCGCTCAGGTCACGTTTGGTGGTGTAGCCGTAAAGGCTCATCGCGCCGAACATCCCGCCGGTCACCACAAACGTGCTGGCAATGGAGGAATAGGTGTAGACGATGAAAATACTGGAAAGCGTCAGCCCCGTTAGCGCCGAATAGAGCATAAACAGCGTGGTCGCCATCCCCGCACTGAGCTTTTGCACCAGCCCGGAGAGGACAAACACCAGCGCCAGCTGCGCGATAATCAGCCCAAAGAAGGTGATTTTGCTGGAGAAGATAAACATCATCAGTTCAGGCGTGTTCGCCGCATACCACGCGATAAACGCGGTAAGCAGCAGGCCAACTGTCATCCAGCCGTACACCTGAGCCATATACGTCTGCAGGCCGCTACGGGTCTGCTGTACTATTGAATCGGAACGCGGAAATCGGTCCATGATTCACTCCTGATTAAGATTAAGTAGACACACACGTTAAGATTAACACATCCACGTCAACCGACTACCAACGGCTGGCGGCTTGTTTATCACTATCGCGGGATTCCACCCAGCGCACCCCTTCCGGCGTCGCTTCCCGCTTCCAGAACGGCGCTTTAGTTTTGAGGTAATCCATCATGAACTCCCCTGCCGCAAACGCGCTGCCGCGGTGCGCGCTGGTCACGCCCACGAAAACAATCTCTTCGCCTGGCCACATCTCGCCGATGCGGTGGATCACCGTGACGCGCCCGAGCGGCCAGCGGCCACGCGCTTCTTCCACAATGGCCGCCAGCGATTTCTCCGTCATGCCCGGGTAGTGCTCCAGCGTCAGCGCCTTCACGCTGTCACCGAGGTTGTGATTGCGTACCTTGCCGGTGAACGTCACGACCGCGCCGTCTTCGTCACGCTCGGCCAGCCAGTCATATTCTGTCCCCACGTTAAAACGCGCCGGGCTCACCAGAATTCGGGTCTCAGCCATCTTAACCCCCTGTGACCGGCGGAAAGAAGGCCACTTCATCCCCTGCGGTTAGTGGATGGCTGAACTCAACCAGCGTCTGGTTCACGGCGGCCAGCAGCTTACTTTCGTCCAGCGCCAGCGCCCAGCGTTCGCCCTGTGCGGCCAGATGCGCACGCAGGGCGGCGACGTTTTCAAAAGAGCCCTCCAGCGTCAGGCTGTCGGTATTCACCAGCTCGCGCACCTGGGCAAAAAAGAGCACCTTAATCATGGCTGTCCACCTTAAAATCACCGGATTTGCCGCCGCTTTTTGCCAGCAGGCGAACCGGGCCAATCACCATATCTTTCTGCACCGCTTTACACATGTCGTAGATGGTCAGCGCGGCAACGGAGGCTGCCGTCAGGGCTTCCATCTCAACGCCGGTCTTCCCGGTTAAGCGGCACAGGGACTCAATGCGCACCCGATTATGCTCCGGCTGCGCCTGCAGGTTCACTTCCACCTTGCTAAGCATCAGCGGATGGCAAAGGGGAATGAGGTCCCAGGTGCGCTTGGCGGCCTGAATACCGGCGATGCGGGCGGTGGCAAAGACGTCACCCTTGTGGTGGCTGCCGTCGATAATCATCGCCAGCGTTGCCGGCTGCATGGTAACGAACGCTTCCGCGCGCGCCTCGCGCACCGTTTCCGCTTTGGCGGAGACATCCACCATATGCGCTTCGCCGGCGGCGTTAATGTGGGTCAGTTGTGACATAGCTTATTTCTTTAAATGGGGATGGAAATTACATGGACGGGTACGGGCATCCAGCTGCGGGGCGATGATGTTTTCCCATGCGGTACGGCAGGCTTTGGTCGAGCCCGGCATGGCGAAAATCAGGGTGTTGTTGGCCACCCCGGCGACGGCGCGCGACTGCAGCGTGGAGGTACCAATCTCCTCAAAGGAGAGCATGCGGAACACTTCGCCGAAGCCTTCCACTTCGCGGTCAAACAGCGGGATCAGCGCTTCAGGCGCCTGATCGCCTGCGGTAAAACCGGTGCCGCCGGTGATCAATACCACCTGCACTTCATCGCTGGCAATCCACTGCGAAACCTGCGCGCGAATGGCGTAGCGGTTCTCTTTCACAATCGCTTTATCGACGATGTGATGCCCCGCATCATGGGCCGCCTCGCGCAGCCAGTGGCCGGACGTATCATCCTCTTCGCCACGGCGGTTGGAAACGGTAAGAATAGCAATGCGTGTCGGGATAAATTCTGCGCTTACCTGACTCATCTTCTGATTCCTTCTTAAGCCTGATCACCCGCCAATATAAGACAGGTTCTGAGTAATGCCGGTGTTGCCCTGATGCAAGAAGTGGGTCTGTTTTTTGTGCGTCAGCGCTTCAGAAATGCGCGCTTCAAGCGCTTCCTGCTGAGTATCGTCTTCCAGCAGATCGCGCAGATCTACGCCGCCGTCGCCGAAGAGGCAGAGATGGAGCTTGCCCACGGAGGAGACGCGCAGACGGTTACAGCTGGCGCAGAAGTCTTTCTCATAGGGCATGATAAGCCCAATCTCACCCTCGTAATCCGGGTGGCAGAAGACCTGCGCCGGGCCGTCGCTGCGCTGGCGGATCTGGTGGATCCAGCCGCGTTTTAGCAGCTCGTCGCGCAACACCATGCCGGAAATGTGATGGCGGCGGAACAGGTCACTGCCCTCACCGGTTTCCATCAGCTCGATAAAACGCAGCTGGATGGGGCGGGATTTTATCCACGCCAGGAAGGTATCGAGCTGATGATGGTTCACATCACGCATCAGCACCGTATTGACTTTGACTTTCTCGAACCCGGCCGCAAATGCCGCGTCGATGCCGTACATCACCTGGCGGAACTTGTCCTGGCCGGTAATGGCGTGAAACTGGCGGGCATCGAGGCTGTCCACGCTGACGTTGATGGCGGTTAAGCCCGCGTCGCGCCAGGTCGCCACATCACGCGCCATCCGGTAACCGTTGGTGGTCACCGCAATCTGGCGGATATGTTCGTTTTCACGCACGGCGGCAATGATGTCGGGGAAATCACGGCGCAGAGAAGGTTCGCCTCCGGTCAGCCTGACCTTTTCGGTGCCAAGCCCGGAGAACGCACGCGTAACGCGGCGCACCTCATCCACGGAGAGAAAGCCGTTATTGGTGACGCTGCCCGGTTTGTAACCGTCGGGCAGGCAGTAGGTGCAACGGAAGTTGCACACATCGGTAATCGACAGACGTAAGTAATAAAACTTACGCGCGAAAGCATCAGTCAGTTGTGAAGCCATGTACACCTTTCCAGATACGGGAGGCACAGTCATTTCTTTCTGTACCCTGGTGGCAGATCCGCCACGGCCAGAGCGCCATATCTTTCGACACAGGCACAAAGGCTAGAGTGTATGTTTTCAAATTCGAAAACGTGGTTATGGCGATAGTAGCGCGGAAATTCTCACTTCGCCATCATCGCCTTTCGCTATATAATTATGTATATAGCGACTCAATCGTGCATTTTCGCTACAGAATACCTAAAAACCCTCTTTTCGCATTGATATACGTCATTTTGCTTCGTATGAGGCATCGTCTTTTAGGGGTAGTTCAGGTAGTGTTACGCAGATCAAACGTGATAAGGAACGGGTATGCGTAATCGCACTTTTGCGGATCTTGACCGAGTGGTCGCTCTTGGCGGAGGCCACGGTCTGGGCCGGGTGATGTCCTCTTTGTCGTCACTGGGCTCAAGGCTGACAGGGATAGTGACAACCACCGATAATGGCGGCTCAACCGGGCGGATCAGACGTGCCGAAGGCGGCATCGCCTGGGGGGATATGCGCAACTGTCTTAACCAGCTGATTACCGAACCGAGCGTCGCATCAGCGATGTTTGAGTACCGTTTTGGCGGCAACGGGGAACTTTCCGGGCATAACCTTGGAAATTTAATGCTTAAGGCGCTGGATCACCTGAGCGTGCGTCCGCTTGAAGCCATCAACTTGATACGAAATCTGCTGAAAGTGGATGCGTTCCTGATCCCGATGTCTGAACAGCCGGTGGATTTAATGGCCATTGATGCTGACGATCACGAAGTGTACGGCGAAGTGAATATCGACCAGCTTCTGCTGCCGCCAAAAGAGCTGATGACCTACCCGAGCGTACCGGCGACGCGTGAAGCCGTCGAAGCGATTGGCGAAGCGGATTTAATCCTGATTGGCCCGGGCAGTTTTTATACCAGCCTGATGCCGATCCTGCTGGTCAAAGAGCTGGCGCAGGCGCTGCGTCGCACTCCTGCTCCGATGGTTTACATCGGTAATCTGGGGCGTGAGCTGAGCCCGGCGGCGGCAAGCCTGTCGCTGGCAGACAAACTGAGCCTGATGGAGCAGTACGTCGGCAAAAAAATTATCGACGGCGTGGTGGTTGGACCTAAGGTGGATGTCTCCGGTATCGGCGAGCGGGTGGTGATTCAGGAGCCGCTGGAGGCCAGCGATATTAAATACCGCCACGACCGCCATCTACTGCGCGAAGCGCTGGAGAAGGCGATTCAGGCGCTGGGTTAGGTTCGTTTTATGCGGCCTGTTGCCCTCACCCCGGCCCTCTCCCACAGGGAGAGGGAGAAAACACATCACCAACTCACGATGCCGCGATAAACAAATCCCGCAGCTGATGAAGCTGATCGCGGATCTGTGCCGCCTCTTCGAACTCCAGGTTCTGGGCGTGCTGCATCATCTGCGCCTCCAGCTCGTGGATCTTCTGCTGCAGCGCTTTCGGCGTCAGTACGACGGTATCTTCTTCCACCACGGAACGCGCTTTGCCGCGGCCTTTCGCTTTGGTCTTCGCAATGTTCTGACCGAGCGCCAGAATATCCACCACTTTCTTGTTCAGCCCCTGCGGCGTAATGCCGTGCTCTTCGTTATAGCGCTGCTGTTTCTCACGGCGGCGTTCCGTTTCGCCAATCGCTTTCGCCATTGACGGGGTAATTTTATCGCCGTAGAGAATCGCTTTGCCATTGACGTTACGCGCGGCGCGGCCAATGGTCTGGATCAGCGAGCGCTCGGAACGCAGGAAGCCCTCTTTATCCGCGTCCAGAATCGCCACCAGCGAGACTTCCGGCATATCCAGCCCCTCTCGCAACAGGTTGATCCCTACCAGCACGTCAAACTCACCCAGACGCAGATCGCGGATGATCTCCATACGCTCTACGGTATCGATATCCGAGTGCAGATAACGCACCTTCTCACCGTGCTCTTCCAGATACTCGGTCAGGTCTTCCGCCATACGCTTGGTGAGCGTGGTCACCAGCACACGCTCGTTGATGGCGGCACGCTTGCGGATCTCAGAAAGCAGATCGTCCACCTGGGTCGCCACCGGACGCACTTCGATAATCGGATCCAGCAGCCCGGTCGGACGAACCACCTGATCAATCACCTCATCGCCCGATTTCTCCAGCTCGTAGTTGCCCGGCGTGGCCGACACGTAGATAGTCTGCGGCGCCAGCGCCTCAAACTCTTCAAACTTCATCGGACGGTTATCCAGTGCCGACGGCAGACGGAACCCGTACTCCACCAGCGTCTCTTTACGCGCGCGGTCACCGCGGTACATCCCGCCAATCTGCGGAATGGTGACGTGGGATTCGTCTATCACCAGCAAGCCGTCGGCCGGAAGGTAGTCAAACAGCGTCGGCGGCGGCTCACCCGGCCCACGACCGGAGAGGAAACGGGAGTAGTTTTCAATACCGGAGCAGTAGCCGAGCTCGTTCATCATCTCCAGATCGAACTGGGTTCGCTGGCTCAGGCGCTGCTCTTCCAGCAGCTTATTGTTCGCCAGAAGCACCTTACGGCGTTCAGCCAGCTCCACTTTGATCTCTTCCATCGCCTGCACGATACGCTCGCGCGGCGTCACGTAGTGCGTTTTAGGGTAGATGGTAAAACGCTGGATCACCGACTCAACGTGACCGGTTAGCGGGTCAAACAACGATAAACGTTCAACCTCTTCATCAAACAGCTCAACGCGCAGCGCCATATCGTCCGATTCCGCCGGGAAGATGTCGATCACCTCCCCGCGCACGCGGAACGTTCCGCGCTGAAATGCCTGGTCGTTACGGGTGTACTGCAACTCCGCCAGTCGGCGCAAAATCGCACGCTGATCGATGATCATCCCCTGCGTCAGGTGGAGCATCATCTTCAGATAGAGGTCCGGGTCGCCCAGGCCGTAAATCGCCGAAACCGACGCCACCACAACCACATCGCGACGCTCCAGAAGCGCCTTGGTCGCCGACAGTCGCATCTGCTCGATGTGTTCGTTCACTGAGGCATCTTTCTCGATGAAGGTGTCAGAGCTCGGCACATAGGCTTCCGGCTGGTAGTAATCGTAGTAGGAGACGAAATACTCAACGGCGTTCTCCGGGAAGAACTCTTTCATCTCGCCGTAAAGCTGTGCCGCGAGGGTTTTGTTGGGGGCAAGCACCATCGTAGGGCGCTGCAGATCCGCGATCACGTTGGCGATGGTGAACGTTTTACCGGAACCGGTTACCCCCAGCAGCGTCTGGTGCGCAAGCCCATCTTCCAGCCCCTCTTCCAGACGACGGATCGCCTCAGGCTGATCGCCAGATGGACGGAAAGCAGAATTCAGTTTGAACGGTTTACTCATGGGCGACGACCTGATGACGTTATAAGCGGCAGGTGAGTAATTTTACTCGTTGTTGCCAGGAATGCCAGTAAAAAACACTGGATGAAAAACCAGTAGCATGTCAGGATATTTAGCATAGCGGCTTAAGGATTAGCGCGTTAATGGATAAAATTTCGACTCTGACGAGATAAAAAACCAGTCAACGTGGGTTATCCCCAGAACTTTTTCTTTTTTAACATTTGTCAAGCCAGGTAATGAGAGTTTTATGGCAGCGCGTGACACTTTCATTACGGTAATTGCTTTTATCTAAGCAATTAAATTTTAAACGATATTTTCTAAAGCCGCGTTTCGCGTCAATTTGGGCGAAAGCCGCGTCTTCTCTCGCTTATCGCGTGTTTTCTAACTCTAATGCACATGGTTATCCACAGGAATAGTGGATAACTGCTTCCAGCCCGTGCAGAGTGCCGCTCGGCAAATTCCCGGATTTTCCCACGAGACGGCAACAAAAAATTTTTATCGCTATTTTTTGTCGATAAACAGTTGCGTCATTCATAACCACCTGATGTGATCTTGCTCACATTTCCGCCATTTTCCCCTGCACCACGACTCAACACCGCCAGCACCGTCGATGTGCAATTCCCGGTTTCCTTACCCCACTTAGTGGTGGAACATTCTTAAAAAAGCCGCTTTTTTAATCACTTCACGGTTTCTGGCAGGGGTTTTGCACAATCAAAAACCGAGCGTCACCGACACATTTTTAAGGAGAGAAAGATGTTGAGTCTGCGTGCAGTGAATCAGTTTTACGGAAGCCAACATACGCTATGGAACGTGGATTTAGATTTTCCGCAAGGGATGTGTACCGGCGTTGTTGGCCTGCCAGGGATGGGAAAAACCACCCTAATGAATTGCATTGCCGGGAAAGTGCCCGTGGATAGCGGCACCATCATCTGGCATGAAGCGGGTGCGCCGCCGCGTGATTTACTCAGCCAGACGGCCGAACAACGTTCCGGACCGGGGATTGGCTATGTCCCGCAGGACAGGCGGATTTTTTCTCAGCTGACGATTGAGGAAAATTTGCACATTGCCATGCGGGCGATGGATAAATCCGACCCGGCAGCGAAAAGTGAAGTGTACGAGCTCTTTCCCGAACTTTACGCGCTGCGTCAGACGCGAGGCAACGCCCTTTCGCCAGAGGCGCAGTATCAGCTTGCTCTGGCAAATGCGCTGGTCAATCGCCCGCGTATGTTGATTCTGGATGAACCTATGCACGGTGCCGGCCAGGGCTTTGCCCATAAGCTTGCACAACTGCTGGTACGGCTAAACCGGGAGCTTGGGATGACGGTGCTGCTGGCAGAACAGCAGCTGTCGTTTATCCGCCGGGTTGCGGATCGGTTTTGCATGCTCTATCGCGGACGTAACGTGGCACAGGGCCACGTTAACGAACTCAACGATGAGCTTATTGCCCACTGGATGTCGCTGGAAGCAAGACGCTGAGGTCAAGATACTGACCGGTTTCGGCCTGTTCGGCATCGTCTGCAAGCCAGGGGATCTCCCCCAGGAATGGTGCGGGGAGCACCCGTTTGAGGGTCGTCAGATACTCATGGTGTCGCTTGCCCGGCGTGACCACGTCGTTGGCTATCCAGCCCGCGAGACGCAGCCCTGCCTGCTGAACGGCCTGCGCCGTCAACATGGCGTGGTTAATACAGCCGAGCTTGATGCCGACAACGAGTATGACCGGGAGTTGCTCGGCCTGCACCCAGTCAGCAAACGTCTGGTCCTGAGAGAGCGGCGTAAACCACCCGCCTGCACCTTCCACCAGCACCCAGTCGGCCTGGCTTTCCAGGGTTCGTAACCCGGCAGAGAGCACGGCAAAATCAATCGGACGGCCTTCATCAGCGCTGATAATGTGCGGCGAGGTCGGCTCGGCAAAGGTATACGGGTTCACCGCTGAATAGGCGAGTTCGAGCGTGCTGTTACGCTGAAGCGCCAGCGCGTCGGTGTTACGTAACCCCTCCGCCGTCATCTCGCTGCCGGAAGCCACAGGCTTATACCCGGCGGTGTTTTTCCAAAGCTTTCGCGCCGCCTGCAAAAGGGCAGCGCTGGCAACCGTCTTGCCCACTTCCGTATCCGTCCCGGTGACAAAATAACGTTCAGTCACGTTCAATAATCCCATGAAAAAGTTGATAAGAGAGCGGGAACTGGCCCCGCTGCTGCGGCCAGGCCAGCTCAAGGCGCTGCAGCTGGCCCCGGGTCAGCGGTTTTTTCTCGCGCCCGGCATGCAGATGCGTGGCGCCAATGCCCTTCAGCGAGCGCATCGCGCTTAAAGCATCGCTAAAATCGAGAGTGATGGTCTGCACCGTACTGCGATAGCGCCAGCCTGCCAGGGCCTGCGTAACCTGCTCATATGACAAAAAGCGGTTGGCGTGCGGCTGTTCATCCACCGCCTGCCATGCCTGATTGAGCTCAGGTAACGAGCTTTCCAGTAGCGTGGTAAACGCCACCTTGCCGCCCGGGCAGGCGACGCGATAAAGCTCGCTCAACGCCTGCGGCAGGCTGCTGCACCACTGCACCGCCAGATGGCTCCAGACCAGATCGAATTGCGCGTCCGCCAGCGGAATCGCCTCGATGTCCGCCACCAGATAACGATGCGCAGCCTGCTGCTGGCGCGCCTCATCCAGCATAGCGGGAGACAGGTCGATGGCCGTCACGTGACTTCCCGCCTCGCGCCAGAGTCGGCTATTCCCGCCGGGGCCGCACCCGGCGTCAAGCACCTGGGTAAAGCGCCTCTCGCCGAGCAACGTCATCAGCCCCTGTGCGCTCTGGCGCTGCAGTTCATCGTGCTGTGAATAGCTGCGCGCGGCCCGGCCGAACGCCGCCGCAATGGCCTGCTTATTGACTGGCAACATGCAGCGCCTCCAGCAGTGCAGCAATATCCTCGGTCTCGTGCGCCGCCGTCAGCGTGAGCCGCAGACGCGCCGTGCCCGGCGGTACGGTGGGTGGACGAATAGCCGTGACCCACATCTCCCGATCGCGCAGCGTTTGTGCCAGGGAGAGCGCCTGCGCGTTTTCCCCTACGATCACCGGCTGGATGGCACTTTGCGAATCAGTACTGCGGAAAGGAAGCGCCGCCAGTCCCTGACGGAAGCGGCAGATATGCTCTGCCAGCCGCTGGCGACGTTCCTCACCTTCTGCGCTACGAATGACGGCCAGGGACGCAGACAACGCCACGGCCTGCGCCGGTGGCATGCTGGTGCTGTAGATCAGGTGCCGGGCAAACTGCAGCAGATAGTCTGCAACGGACTCGCTGCACAGTACGGCGGCGCCACTCACGCCAAAACCTTTGCCGAAAGTGACGATCAGCAGCTCCGGTCTGACGCCTTGCTGGTGAACACTTCCCCGCCCTTCATCACCCGTCACGCCGATACCGTGGGCATCGTCGACCAGCAGCCAGGCATGTTGCTGTCTGGCAGCCTCGTGCAGTACGGCAAGCGGTGCGCTGTCGCCGTCCATGCTGAATACCCCTTCCGTGACCACCAGCTGTTGTCCCTCGCACGGTTTATCCAGCAGCGCAGCGAGTTGCCCCGCATCGTTATGGGCAAAGCGGCGCAGCTGAGCCGGACTCAAACTTGCCGCTTCCAGCAGCGAGGCATGGCTTAAGCGGTCGGCGACAATGCGGTCGTCCTTCCCCATCAGGGCGGTAATCACCGCCTGATTGGCGGCAAAACCCGAAATAAACAACAGCGCGCGCGGGTAGCCCAGCCAGTCGGCAAGCGCCTCCTCCAGCGCCTGATGTGCCGGGGTGTAGCCGCTAACGTGCCCCGATCCACCGCTGCCCACGCCAAACCGCTCTGCCCCCTGCTGCCAGGCGCGAACAATAGCCGGATGCTGGCTAAGACCGAGATAATCGTTACTGGAGAAGTTACGGTAACGCCGACTGTCGCGGGTCAGAAAACGGCCTGCGCCGTTTTCGACCACCTTGCGTACGCGAAACGCATCAGTCGCCCGACGCTCGTCGAGCGCCGACTGGATACGTGCCTGCCAGGTCATACTGCTGCCGCGTTGTAGAACTGGTCGGTGTCGGCATTGAAAATCTGCTGCTCCAGCTGCTGCTGTTGCTCGTTATCGCCCGTCAGCACCTCGGTCTGATGCGGGTTCAGCCCCAGCTTGCGGAACAGCTGAACATCTTTGTCTTCCTCCGGGTTCGGCGTGGTCAGCAGCTTGCAGCCGTAGAAGATGGAGTTGGCCCCGGCCATAAAGCACATTGCCTGGGTCTGCTCGTTCATCTGCTCACGGCCCGCAGAAAGGCGTACATAAGAGGTCGGCATCATGATGCGCGCCACCGCGATAGTGCGAATAAAATCAAACGCGTCCACGTCCTCGTTATCCGCCAGCGGCGTGCCTTTGACCTTCACCAGCATGTTAATCGGGACGCTTTCCGGCGGCGTTGGCAGGTTCGCCAGCTGCAGCAGCAGACCCGCACGATCTTTCACCGTTTCACCTAAGCCCACGATACCGCCGGAACAGACTTTGATCCCCGCGTCACGCACTTTGTCCAGCGTATCCAGACGCTCCTGATAGGTGCGCGTGGTGATGATGTTGCCGTAAAACTCCGGCGAGGTATCGAGGTTGTGGTTGTAGTAATCCAGTCCTGCCGCCGAGAGGCGCTGCGCCTGTTCTTCGTTCAGCGTTCCGAGCGTCATACAGGCTTCGAGGCCCATCTCCTTCACCCCTTTCACCATCTGCTCCAGATACGGCATATCGCGATCGTGCGGGTTCTTCCACGCCGCCCCCATGCAGAAGCGGGTCGAGCCGGCGTTTTTCGCCTTACGCGCGGAATCGAGCACCTGCTCTACTTCCATCAGGCGTTCGGATTCAAGACCGGTTTTATAGCGTGCGCTCTGTGGGCAATATTTGCAGTCTTCAGGACAGGCGCCGGTCTTGATCGACAGCAGCGTGCTGACCTGAACATGGCGCGGATCGAAGTGCTGACGATGCACCTGTTGGGCTTCAAACATCAGCTCAAGGAAAGGTTTATTGAATAATTCAGTAACTTGCGACATCGTCCAGCGTGCGTGGTGAGCCATCGGGCTTCTCCAAAGGGTTTTGTTAATTTTCGGTTCGGTTTATACTCGTAAACCTAAAACTTTTCAAAATGGTTTACAAGTCGATTATGACCCAGGACGATCTCGCCTTCGACAAGCAGCATATCTGGCACCCTTACACCTCCACCACCCGCCCTCTTCCCATCTATCCGGTGGCCTCGGCCCACGGCTGCGAGCTGCACCTTGCCAGCGGCGAACAGCTCGTCGACGGGATGTCCTCCTGGTGGGCGGCCATTCACGGGTATAACCACCCGCGCCTGAATACGGCGATGAAGGCCCAGATTGACCAGATGTCGCACGTCATGTTTGGCGGGATCACCCATCAACCGGCGGTGGATTTGTGCCGTCGCCTGGTGGCAATGACCCCTGAATCGCTGGAGTGTGTCTTCCTGGCCGATTCCGGCTCCGTGGCGGTGGAAGTGGCGATGAAAATGGCGCTGCAGTACTGGCACGCCAGAGGCGAAACGCGCCAGCGCTTCCTCACGTTCCGCAACGGCTATCATGGTGATACCTTCGGGGCGATGTCGGTCTGTGACCCGGATAACTCCATGCACAGCCTGTGGAAAGGGTATCTGCCGGAAAACCTCTTCGCGCCTGCCCCGCAAAGCCGCTTCGACGACGAGTGGAACGAGATGGACATGGTTGGCTTCGCGCGACTCATGGCGGCACATCGTCATGATATCGCCGCCGTGATCCTGGAGCCGATTGTGCAGGGCGCAGGCGGAATGCGGATGTATCATCCGGAATGGCTGAAGCGTATTCGCAAGATGTGCGACCGCGAGGGCATTCTGCTGATTGCCGATGAAATCGCCACCGGCTTTGGCCGCACCGGGAAGCTGTTTGCCTGCGAGCATGCGGGTATCGCCCCGGATATTTTATGCCTGGGCAAAGCGCTGACTGGCGGCACCATGACGCTCTCGGCCACCCTCACGACCCGTCATGTTGCCGACACCATCAGCGACGGCGACGCGGGCTGCTTTATGCACGGTCCGACGTTTATGGGCAACCCTCTGGCCTGCGCCGTCGCAAGTGAAAGCCTCGCCATACTGGAGAGCGGCGAGTGGCAGACGCAGGTCGCGGCGATTGAAGCGCAGCTGAAAGACGAGCTGAGCGCCGCCTCGGGTGCCCATTTTGTGGCGGACGTGCGCGTGCTGGGCGCCATCGGGGTAATTGAAACCACGCATCCGGTGAATATGGCGGCGCTGCAGCGCTTCTTCGTTGAGCAGGGCGTCTGGGTGCGGCCTTTCGGCAAGCTGATCTACCTGATGCCGCCGTATATCATCACTGCTGAGCAGCTGCGTAAGCTCACCGCTGCGGTAGTCGACGCGGTCAACATACCTGCGCATTTCACGATTTAGCCCTATGCGTTACACTTCGAGAACGAGTGATTAACGAGGGTAAACCGTATGAAAATCATCAGCAAAGATCTGCGCGACGGCGAAAAGCTGCCGGAACGCCACGTTTTCAACGGCATGGGGTATCAGGGCGATAATATCTCCCCGCACCTGGCGTGGGATGAGGTTCCGGCTGGCACGAAAAGCTTTGTCGTGACCTGTTACGACCCGGATGCACCAACCGGCTCCGGTTGGTGGCACTGGATCGTAGCAAACCTGCCTGCCGACACGCGCGTGCTGCCGCAGGGTTCCGGCTCCGGCCTGGTCGCCCTGCCGGAAGGCGCTATTCAGACGCGCACTGACTTTGGTAAAGCGGGCTACGGCGGCGCGGCGCCACCAAAAGGGGAAACCCACCGCTATATCTTTACGGTGCATGCGCTGGATGTGGACAAGATTGAGATCGATGAAGGCGCGAGTGGCGCGATGGTAGGCTTTAACGTGCATTTCCATTCGCTTGGTAGCGCGTCGATTACGGCGATGTATTCGTAAAAAAAGCCGGGTGGCGGCTACGCCTTACCCGGCCTGGATTTTGCACTCGTAGGCCCGGTAAGCGCAGCGCCACCGGGCACGAATCACAGCACGGAAGGTAGCAGCCCTACCAGCCGTCCCTCTTCCAGAAGCTGCATCGCTTTATCAATGTCCGGCGCAAAGAAGCGGTCGTCATCGTAATGCGATACGTGCTCACGAAGCGCCTGACGCGCCTGCTCCAGCAGCGGGCTGGATTTCAGCCCTTCACGCAAATCAATACCCTGACTTGCCGCCAGCCATTCCACCGCCAGCACGCCGCGGGTGTTGGCGGCCATCTCCCAGAGACGACGTCCGGCAGCCGGGGCCATCGAGACGTGGTCCTCCTGGTTCGCCGAGGTTGGCAGGCTGTCGACGCTGTGCGGGTGCGACAGCGCTTTGTTTTCACTCGCCAGCGCGGCAGCCGTCACCTGGGCAATCATAAAGCCCGAGTTGACCCCGCCGTTACGCACCAGGAACGGTGGCAGCTGCGACATATGTTTATCCATCATCAGCGCGATACGGCGTTCTGACAACGCGCCAATTTCGGCAATGGCCAGGGCGATATTATCCGCCGCCATCGCCACCGGCTCGGCGTGGAAGTTACCGCCGGAGACCACCTCGTTTTCCTGGGCGAAGACCAGCGGGTTATCGGATACCGCGTTGGCCTCTATCAGCAGTACCTCTGCGGCCTGGCGCAGCTGCGTCAGGCACGCGCCCATCACCTGCGGCTGGCAGCGCAGAGAGTACGGATCCTGCACTTTTTCACAGTTGTGGTGTGAATCCGCAATTTCGCTGGTGTCGGTGAGCACGTGGCGATACATGGCGGCGGCGTCAATTTGGCCGCGCTGGCCGCGCACCTCGTGGATACGAGCGTCGAACGGGCGACGCGAACCCAGCACGGCTTCAGTAGTGAGCGCGCCGCACACCACCGCCGAGGCAAACAGATCCTCCGCTTCAAACAGGCCGCGCAGCGCGAAGGCGGTCGACGCCTGCGTGCCGTTCAGCAGCGCCAGCCCCTCCTTCGCCGCCAGGGTGATCGGGGCTAAACCGGCTTTTTTCAGCGCCTCTTTGGCAGGAAGCCATTCGCCCTGCCAGCGTGCCTGCCCTTCCCCCAATAGAAGCAGCGACATATGCGCCAGCGGCGCAAGATCGCCGGAGGCGCCGACGGAACCTTTCGCCGGGATCCACGGATAGACGTCGGCATTAACCAGCGCCATCAGCGCCTGGATCACGCTCAGGCGAATGCCGGAGAAACCGCGCGCCAGGCTGTTGATTTTAAGCACCATCATCAGACGGACAATCTCGTCATCCAGCGGCTGGCCGACCCCCGCCGCGTGAGACAGCACCAGTGAACGCTGTAAGTTTTCCAGATCGTGCGTTGCAATGCGCGTTTGTGCCAGCAGACCAAAGCCGGTGTTGATCCCGTAAGCCGTGCGCCCTTCGGCAACAATGGCCTCCACGCAGGCAACGCTGTCGTTAATGGCGGCGTGAGCACTTTCATCAAGCGAGAGCGTAACCGGCTGACGCCAGACGTTTCGCAGCTGTTTAAGCGTCAGGGAACCGGGCGTAAGTGTTAAAGCGTTCATTCATGATTTCCTTGTGTGGCAGGGATCATCGGCAGGTTTAGCCCCTGCTCTTTGGCACAGTCAATAGCAATCTCGTAACCCGCGTCCGCGTGACGCATCACGCCTGTGGCCGGGTCGTTGTGCAGCACGCGAGCGATACGCGCGGCGGCTTCATCGGTACCGTCACAAACGATAACCATCCCCGAGTGCTGGGAGAAGCCCATTCCCACGCCACCGCCGTGGTGCAGCGAGACCCAGGTCGCGCCGCTGGCGGTATTAAGCAGGGCATTCAGCAGCGGCCAGTCTGAAACGGCATCCGAGCCGTCGCGCATGGCTTCCGTTTCACGGTTAGGGCTGGCAACGGAGCCGGAGTCCAGGTGGTCGCGACCAATGACAATCGGTGCGGAGACTTCGCCGCTGCGCACCATTTCATTGAAGGCCAGACCCAGTTTTTGCCGCCACTCCAGACCGACCCAGCAGATACGCGCCGGCAGGCCCTGGAAGTTAATGCGCTCGCGGGCCATATCCAGCCAGTGGTGGAGATGTTCGTCATCCGCGACGATCTCTTTCACTTTGGCATCGGTTTTGTAGATATCCTCCGGGTCACCGGACAGGGCAACCCAGCGGAACGGCCCAATGCCGCGACAGAACAGCGGGCGAATATAGGCAGGCACGAAGCCCGGGAAGTCGAAAGCGTTCGTCACGCCCATCTCTTTCGCCATCTGACGGATGTTATTGCCGTAATCGAAGGTCGGAATGCCCATCTTGCTGAAGGCCAGCATCGCGGAGACGTGTTCAGCCATCGAACGTTTCGCGGCGAGAACCGTGCCTTCCGGGTCGGTTTCCGCTTTTTGCTGATATTCTTCCCACGTCCAGCCGTTTGGCAGGTAACCGTGCAGCGGGTCATGGGCGCTAGTCTGGTCGGTGACGAGATCCGGGCGAACGCCGCGGGCGACAAGTTCAGGCAGAATCTCTGCCGCGTTGCCGCACAGGGCGATCGACACCGCTTTGCCTTCCGAGGTGTATTTTTTGATGCGCGCCAGCGCATCGTCGAGGTTATCAGCCTGCTCGTCGACGTAGCGGGTACGCAGACGGAAATCAATGCGGCTCTGCTGGCACTCAATGTTAAGCGAGCAGGCTCCAGCAAGCGTGGCAGCCAGTGGCTGCGCGCCGCCCATACCGCCGAGACCGGCAGTCAATACCCAGCGGCCTTTCAGCGAGCCGTTATAGTGCTGGCGGCCGGCTTCCACGAAGGTTTCGTAAGTGCCTTGCACAATCCCCTGGCTGCCAATGTAGATCCAGCTCCCGGCGGTCATCTGACCATACATCGCCAGCCCTTTGGCATCCAGCTCGTTGAAGTGTTCCCACGTCGCCCAGTGCGGCACCAGGTTAGAGTTGGCGATCAGCACGCGTGGCGCGTTTTTATGGGTTTTGAATACGCCGACCGGCTTGCCGGACTGTACCAGCAGGGTTTCGTCGTGTTCGAGATGAGTCAGGGATTTTACAATTGCGTCATAGCATTCCCAGTTACGCGCGGCGCGGCCTATGCCGCCGTAGACCACCAGCTCGTGGGGGTTCTCCGCCACCTCAGGGTCGAGGTTATTCATCAACATGCGCAGCGGGGCTTCGGTGAGCCAGCTTTTGGCAGTAAGCGTGGTGCCGCGCGCGGCGCGGACATCCTGCTGGCGGTATTTACCTGACGACATTGTGTGCTCCTCATAAAGGACAGATGATGCATTTAGATATACTTGTATAGACAAGCACACACAAGGTCAGTTTTAACAAAAAAGATACAATTTTGTTATATTGCGTTAGCGATCACGCTTATAAAACTTATGACATAAAGTGGCCCTGCAGCCGGTAACGGTTACCCGGGAAAAGCAGCCTGGCATGGGAGACAATCTGCGATGATGACCAGGTTCGACGGCGGATCAGCAGGCACGGATCGTGCTCTTTAATGCGCAACCGTTCACACTCCTGCGGCGTGGCGCGCACAGCCTCCACAATGTGTTCCCCTTCCGTCAGCGGTGCGACCAGCGAGAGGTACGCATGCGGCGTGGTTTGGGTGTAATCCTGGCTCAGATACTCCGGTATCCGCTCTGCGTTAACGCAGCGATCTTCAATCTGTACCGGAATGTCGTTCTCAAAATGCACCATCACGGAGTGGAAGATGCGGCTCCCTTCTTTAACATTCAGCTCGGCGGCCTGCTCGGCGCTCGCCTCGGTCTCTTCGAGCACCAGCACCTCGCAGCGGTGCTGATGATTTCGCGAGTGTATCTCATCGGCAATACTGCGGATTTCAAACAGCGCCGACTGACCTTTGGGTTCCGCCACGAAAGTGCCGACCCCCTGCAGGCGCACCAGAAGACCTTCATCGGTCAGTTCGCGCAGCGCCCGGTTGATGGTCATCCGGCTAAATCCAAATTGCGCCACCAGTTCGGCCTCGGACGGAATACGATCGTGAGGGCGCCAGACACCGGTAGCAATTTTTTCGCTGATAGCCTGCTTCACCTTTTCGTAGAAAGGCGCAGGAGGGCTCGACTGCGCCAGGGGCGAGCGTGAAAACATCATGACTCCTTAACTCGGGTTATGCCCACCAGTGAGCAATTTGCCAGGCCAGACGAGCGGCAAGCTTCGCGCCCTGTCCGTCCCTGTCGTACTGCGGGTTAAACTCTACCAGATCGGCGGCCTGCAGCTTACCGCTGCGACAGATTTGTTCGATAACCGGCAGAAGATCCAGCGCCGGTACCCCTAACGCCGCAGGGGCGGATACGGCAGGCATTTCGCTCGCCGGCAGAACGTCGAGGTCAATAGTCAGGTAGACCCGATCGGCCTGCGCTAGCACCTTTTCCAGCGCAGATAACGCATCGCGTCTGAAATGCCAGTCTTCCACCAGCGTGACGTTCAGGCGTTCCGCTTCATCCCAGAGTGCCTGCGTGTTGGCTGCCCGGCTGACGCCAAAGCAGGCGTAGCGAAACGCCCGACCGTGGTCCTCGCAGTAATGGGCCAGTTGACGAAACGGGGTACCGGATGTTGCACGCTCGGTCTTGCGCAGATCGAGATGGGCATCAAGATTAATCACCGCCACGCGCTCGTTCGGGAAGGCATCGAGAATGCCCCGACCATGCGCCCAGGCGGTCTCGTGCCCGCCGCCAAAGATGAGCGTGCGCATCCCGGACTGCTGGCAGGCCGTCACCGCATCGCTTAAAACCCGCTGTGCCGCTTCAAGTTCATCACCTTCGACATACACGGATCCCATATCCGCAAGCCGTTCGTGTCCCTGATGGCTGGCCATATTCGCCAGCGCGTTGCGCAGGATATCAGGGGCCTGTACGGCGCCAGACCTGCCCTGATTGCGTTTAACCCCTGCATCGCATTCAAACCCGATCAGCGCGATGCCAGAGGAAAGCGGCGTAAACTGCGCCTGCTGCTGTATCGTCTGAAAAATACGCTTTGCATTGCTGGCCTCGGCGCTGTCGTCACGCCCCTGCCAGACCGTTTCGGCTACGGGCCGCCATAACCTCATACTGCCTCCCCACGGAAAATACGCTGATACAACGGATTGCGACCCGGTTCATAGACCATCTCAACCGGATGGTCAGCATCCCAGACGATAAAATCGGCCACATACCCCGCCTGCAATTGCCCGTGGGTTGCGCCGCGACCCAGCGCCTGCGCGGCGTGTCGCGTGACGCCAGCCCAGGCCTCTTCAGGGGTCAGGCCAAACTGGACGCAGGCCATATTCATCGCCAGGTGCAGGCTCGCAAACGGGCTGGTGCCGGGGTTATAGTCGGTGGCCACCGCCATCGGCACTCCCTGTTTTCTGAGCTGTTCAACCGGCGGACGCTGGCGCTCCTGAAGGAAATAGAACGCGCCGGGGAGCAATACCGCCACCGTACCGCTTTGCGCCATCGCCTGAATGCCAGCGTCGTCGAGATATTCGATATGATCCGCTGACAGCCCTTTATACTGGCTGACCAGCGCCGCACCGCCCTGATTAGACAGCTGCTCAACATGCCCTTTCACCGGAATACCCAGCGCGGTGGCGGCCTGGAAAAGGCGCTCGGTTTGCGACGGGGTAAAGCCGACGTTTTCACAAAACACATCTACCGCTTCAAATAACGCTTTTTGCCACAGCGTGGGCATGATCTGCTCGCAGACCAGCGTGAGATACGCATCCGGATCCTGTCGGTATTCCGCAGGGACGGCATGTGCCGCCAGAAGCGTCGGGCTAATCTCGACCAGATTACTCAGACTAAGCTGGCGAGCAACCAGCAACATTTTCTCTTCGGCATCCGCGTTAAGTCCGTATCCCGATTTAATTTCTATGGTCGTCACGCCTTCATTCATGAGACGCTCTAGCCGCTGCTGCGCCAGCTTCAACAGGGTTTCCGGCGAACTGTTGCGTGTCGCCGTCACGGTGGCGTTAATCCCGCCGCCCTGCGCGCTGATGGTTTGATAAGAGACACCGTTCAGGCGCTGCTCCCACTCTGCCGCGCGGTCGCCGCCAAACACAAGATGGGTATGGCAATCAATCAGCCCCGGCGTCACCAGACGCCCCTGTAGATCGATGCAGTGACGGTGTCCGGAAGGAATGTCAGATTCAGGGATCACGGCCAGGATGGTTTGACCGCGCACGACCAGGGCGTGTTGCGCTTTCAGACCATAAGGTGCGGAGGCATCGGGAACCATCGTTGCCAGTCGCGCATTTCGCCATATTACATCGTCAGGATGAAGCTGCATGGGCATTCCACTTGTCATAGGTTGTATAGACATTTATTTTCATCCGCCGTCTGCTGTCAACCGTTCTGGTAGAAAATGTTATTTATTTGTGATGACTTTCCCGCCTCCCGCGGGTAAAAAATGCAACTTTTACCCTTTTTATCTTCCCGTTTCGCTCAACTTAGTATAAAAAAGCAGGCTATTTCGTCTATCCCGTTTAAGACTTGCATACCCAGGAGCTCCACCTTGAACATTTCCAGGATTTCCCGTCTGGCGTTAGCGCTCGCCTTTGGCGTGACCTTATCCGCATGCAGTTCAACACCACCGGATCAGCTGCCTTCTGAGCAGGTAGCACCGGGCACCGCGTCCCGCCCGATTTTGTCCGCTGATGAAGCGAAGAACTTCGACCGTGCCCACTACTTCTCAGCGATGGATCCTAACGCTGCGCCGTGGACACCGTCTTCTATTAACCTGCCGAAACAGCCTGACTTCGTGGTTGGACCGGCTGGCGCCCAGGGCGTAACGCACACGTCCATTCAGGCAGCGGTTGACGCGGCCATTACCAAACACAGCGCCTCTCGCCAGTACATCGCGATCCTGCCGGGCGAATACGAAGGCACCGTGTATGTTCCGGCCGCACCAGGCAGCATCACCCTTTACGGTCTGGGCGAAAAAGCAATCGACGTGAAAATTGGCCTGGCGATTGATTCCGAAATCGACAGCACCACCTGGCGTCGCCTGGTGAACCCGGCCGGTAAATATATGCCAGGTAAACCGGCGTGGTACATGTTTGATAACTGCCAGAGCAAGCGTTCCGCTACCGTTGGCCTGATGTGCTCGGCGGTATTCTGGTCCCAAAATAATGGTCTGCAGCTGCAAAACCTGACCATTCAAAATACCCTCGGCGACAGCGTCGATGCCGGTACTCACCAGGCCGTCGCGCTGCGTAGTGATGGCGATAAGGTGCAGATTAACAACGTCAACATTCTGGGCCGTCAGAATACCTTCTTCGTGACCAACAGCGATGTTAAGAACACGCTGCAGAACAACCGCCTGACCCGTACGCTGGTAACCAACAGCTACGTTGAAGGTGACGTGGATCTGGTGTCCGGTCGCGGCGCGGTGGTATTTGAAAACACCGATTTCCGCGTGGTGAACTCGCGCACTCAGCAGGAAGGTTACGTGTTTGCGCCAGCAACACAGTCTAACCTGTTCTACGGCTTCCTGGCCGTTAACAGCCGCTTTAACGCTGCCGGTGACGGCGTGGCACAGCTGGGTCGCTCCCTGGATGTGGACTCTGCCACTAACGGTCAGGTCGTGATCCGCGACAGCGTGATCAACGAAGGCTTTAACATGGCGAAGCCGTGGGCTGATGCCGCGATCTCCAAACGTCCGTTCTCCGGCAATACCGGTGCGGTGGATGATAAAGGGAACGTCCAGCGCAATCTGAATGACGCGAACTTCAACCGCATGTGGGAATACAACAACCGCGGTCTGGGTAGCAAGGTGGTTGCAGAGCCGAAGCAGTAAGATGAGAGTAAAAGGGGGATTTTAATCCCCCTTTTTACTGCGACTGAATGCGTCAGGCACCAAACTTAAGATACGCATCCAATAGTTGCATAATCGCAACCATGAGTTGCAGGAACAGAATTGCCCATTCCACACCGCTCATACGCCACTCCTTTGGTATAGAGCACTTCTCCTCTGCCTTACCTTTCCGCTGCCTGTCACCAGAGGTGTGTTGGCTATGTTTTGATGTGCTCCGCAGTTTAGGCACTGTCGGCACCACCCGACAGCCAGGACTTAAAAAGGATCCTGAATTGCGGAACTGCAACACATCAAACCAACGAACAGAATGATATCAAACCATTACTGTATATAAAAACAGTTATGGAGAGTTTAGGAATCTATAAAGAAAAAACAAATATCTCATTGATTATATTAATTATTTTTGCGCACCACCGCTTGAGAACGTCTTTTCTTCATTGGTGATGATTTTACATCGTCTTAAGTCAACATTATGATAATCAGGTTGGTTACGTTTTGATGTGCTCTACCCGGCTACCACCGGGCATAAAAAAACCTCGCATTCGCGAGGTTTTTTGTTTCAGGCCACTTAGTGAGCGTTGACCAGGACCCACATCGGACCCTGGCCTACGGCGTAGCGTCCTTTTTCTTCCAGCAGACCCTGTACGCCTTTGATTTCATACAGCGCGATATGGTGGGATTTCTGCCCTGCCGCAATCAGGTATTTACCGCTGTGATCGATATTAAAGCCACGCGGCTGAGTTTCCGTTGGCTGGAAACCTTCAATGGCCAGCACGCTGCCATCTTCGGAGACGCTAAAGACGGTAATCAGGCTGGAGGTACGGTCGCAGGCATACAGATGACGACCGTCAGGCGTAATGTGGATATCCGCCGCCCAGCGGGTGTCAGAGAAGTCAGACGGCATCATATCCAGCGTCTGCACGCATTCGATCTGACCGTTTGGATCTTTCAGCTCCCACACGTCTACCGAACTGTTCAGTTCGTTTACCACATAGGCATACTGCTGGTTCGGGTGGAAGACCATATGGCGTGGGCCTGCGCCCTCAACGGTAGTCACTTCAGCCGGGTTTTGCGCCACCAGGTGACCATCGTCGCTCAGGGTAAACAGGCAGATGCGATCCTGCTTCAGTGCGGGCACCCACAGCGTGCGGTTGTCCGGAGAGATATTCGCCGAGTGACATCCTTCCAGCCCTTCCACCACGTCGACAGTGTCGACCGGAATGCCGTCGTCAAGGCGGGTCACGCTGACGCAGCCCGCATTGTAAGAGCCGCTAAAGATGAAACGCCCTTTATGATCGGTCGAGATGTGGGTCGGGCTGCCCGGCAGCGGCGCTTCGGCAGTGTAGGTCAGCGCACCGTCGTCCGGCGAGATGCGGTAGGCCAGCACCCGGAACTCAGGGCGTACGCCAACATAGAGAAAACGTTTATCCGGGCTGACGACCATTGGCTGTACTTGCCCCGGAACATCAACAACCTGAACCAGCGTGAGCGAACCTTCTGCATTCAAACGCCAGACGTGGATCTGCTGACTTTCAGGACTGGCGGTATAAACGGTTTGTTTCATGAATACTCCTTTCCTCACTGCGCGTGAAAGTGATTATTTTTAACGGTGAATGCTGAATTTTAGCCAGGAATTTTGCAGCGATTTACTCTCGGTGTAACATCGCCTGAGACCTAAAATTCAACATTAACCCGGAAGAACAAATGACCTCGCGTGTGATTGCCCTGGATTTAGACGGAACATTACTGACCCCTCAGAAAACCCTGCTCCCCTCCTCCCTTGAAGCGCTTAAACGAGCCCAGGAAGCCGGGTATCAACTCCTTATCGTAACGGGTCGACATCACGTTGCCATTCATCCTTTTTATCAGGCACTGGCGTTAGATACACCTGCAATTTGTTGTAATGGCACTTATTTGTATGATTATCAGGCAAAAAAGGTTTTAGCCTCCGACCCGCTACCGGTTCCTCAGGCGCTGCAACTGATTGATCTGCTGGATGAGCATGCCATTCATGGCCTGATGTATGTGGACAACGCGATGCTGTACGAGCGCCCTACCGGCCATGTGGTGCGCACCAGTAACTGGGCACTTTCGCTGCCGGAAGCGCAGCGTCCGGTCTTTACCCAGGTGTCCTCCCTGCGCCAGGCCGCTCAGGATGTTGACGCTATCTGGAAATTCGCCCTGACGGATGAAGACACCACCAAACTGAATACCTTCGCGAAACAGGTTGAACAGACCCTGGGTCTGGAATGTGAATGGTCCTGGCACGATCAGGTAGATATTGCCCGTAAAGGCAACAGCAAGGGCAAGCGCCTGACGCAGTACGTAGAATCTCAGGGAGGGTCGATGCGTGACGTGATTGCCTTTGGCGATAACTATAACGATATCAGTATGCTGGAGGCTGCCGGTACCGGCGTGGCGATGGGCAACGCCGATGACGCGGTGAAAGCGCGCGCTAACGTGGTGATTGGCGATAACACCACCGATAGCATCGCGCAGTACATTTATACCCACCTGCTGTAATCAGGCAGTGATCGAGACGCTCTTGATTTGCGCGTAAAGCCACAGGCCGGGCTTGATACCTAACTCGTCCCGGGCCCACGGGCTGATGCGCGCCCAGAGCGTCCTGCTTCCCACCTCAAGCTTCACTTCCACCTGACCGTTATCATCAAAACACTCCGCCACTTTGGCGCGCAGAATATTACGAATGCTGGTTTGCAGCGGCGGTTGCAGCACCAGCGAGACGTCCGATGCCTGAATGCGAATACGCAGCGCGGACTGTAACGGCTTGTCGACCTTGTTCACCCACAGATGCTGGTCGCCCAGCGCCAGCGCGGTCATCGCATAATGCGGGTGGTGTTCCAGCACGCTCACTTTCAGGATACTGCTCTGCTGCTCCTTTGGAAGCCAGGGATGCATCACGCTGCTTCCCCACACCTCTTCCAGGTTGCCAAAGGCCTTTACGCTGCCCTCTTCCAGTACCAGCACTTTGTCGGCCAGATGGAGGATCTCATCCAGCGAGTGGCTGACGTAGAGCATGGGAATGTTAATCTCGCGGGTCAGGCGCTGCAGGTAGGGCAGCAGTTCACGTTTACGCGGAATATCCAGCGAAGCCAGCGGTTCGTCGAGCAACAGCAGCTCGGGTGCGGTCAGCAAGGCACGGCCAATCGCCACACGCTGTTTTTCTCCACCGGAAAGCGAGGAAGGCAGCCTGTCGAGCAGAGGCTCAATACCTAACAGCGTCACCAGCTTATCAAACTGCCCGGCCATACTTTTCGCCATACCGTAGCGCAGGTTGCCGCGCACGCTGTAGTGCGGGAACAAGCGCGCGTCCTGGAAAACATAGCCGATGCGACGTTTATCCGGCGAGAGGTATATTTTGTTCTCCACGTCATTCAGAACGCGGTCATTCAGAACAATTCGCCCTGACTGCGGGCGTGTCAGGCCGCTAATCGCATTAATCAGAGAGGTTTTTCCCGCACCGGAGACGCCAAAAATGGCGGTGATGCCGCTTGCAGGCAGCGTCTCGTTAAGCGTCAGCGTGTGGTTCCCCAGCGTCTGGGTGAAATTCAGTTCCAGCATCCTTATTTCCCCATCCGTTCGCGACTCAGCCGCGCCAGCCATTCAGACACCAGCAGCGAAGCCAGGGCCAGGACGATTGAAATGATGCACAGTCGCGCCGCCGCGCCTTCTCCGCCGGGTGTTTGAATCAGGGTGTACATGGCTGACGGAATCGTTCGCGTCTCGCCGGGAATGTTCGATACAAACGTGATGGTCGCGCCGAACTCGCCCAGCGAACGGGCAAACGCCAGTACCGTGCCAACTATAATCCCCGGCAGCGTAAGCGGGAGCGTGATGGTGAAAAAGACGCGCCAGCGCCCGGCACCCAGCGTGCGGGCCGCCTGTTCGAGCTTCATGTCCACCCCTTCCAGCGCGAGGCGGATCGCCCTCACCATCAACGGAAATGACATCACCGCCGCGGCCAGTACCGCACCGCGCCAGCTAAAGGCGAACGTCAGCCCAAACCAGTCGTAGAGCTTCTCGCCGATAAAACCGCGTCGCCCCATCGAAATCAGCAACAGATAGCCGACCACCACGGGCGGTAAAACGAGCGGGAGATGAAGAACGCTGTCGAGCAGCGCTTTGCCGGGAAACCGGCAGCGCACCAGTAACCAGGCAAAGAAGATCCCAAAGGGCAAACTCAGCGCAACCGCCAGGGAAGAGACTTTAAGGCTCAGCATAACAGCCTGCCATTCAGGATCGGTCAATATCATCAGTGAGTCGTAAATCCATAACGTTTAAAGATTGCGGACGCTTCTGGCCCCTTCAGGTAATCGCGAAAGGCCGTCACGGTCGCGTTTTTATGTCCATCAACAATCGCGACAGGATATTCCACTTTCTTGTGGGAGTCTTCCGGGAACGTTGCAACCACTTTCACACCCTTGCTGGCAACGGCATCAGAGCCATAAACAATCCCCAGCGGGGCTTCGTTGCGTTCCACCAGCGCCAGCGCACCGCGTACATCTTCCGCCGGCGCCAGTTTCGGCGACAATGTCTCCCACGCGCCCAGTTTTTGCAGCGCTTCTTTGGCGTAGATCCCCGCCGGAACATGCTCCGGATCGCCCACCGCCAGACGGCCACCGTTAAGCAGGCTCATCCAGTTGGTCTCTTTGTTAATGGTAATATCCGCCTGCGCGCTGGCTTTTGGTGCCACGACAACCAGGCTATTCCCCAGCAGCGTTTCGCGGGTTGCCGGATCAATTGATTTCTTCTCCGCCGCGTAATCCATCCATTTCTGATCGGCTGAAATGAACAGATCCGCCGGTGCCCCCGCTTCTATCTGGCGCGCAAGCGTAGATGAAGAGGCGAAAGAGGAGACAACATCGACGTTTTTCTCTTTTTTATACGCCGCCGCAATATCCTGCAGCGCGTTGGTCAGCGACGCCGCCGCAAAAACCGTAATTTTTCCGTCGTCCGCCAGCGCCTGCCCGGCAAGTGAAAGCGTCAGCGTTGCCCCAGCGAAAAGACGTACCCATGAACGTGCCATTTGTAGCTCCTGTATATAGCGTTATATAGACGATAATATAACGATATCTTCATGGAGATCCCAGCGCTATATCGTACCGCTCAAGGGGTAAGCTGGACTGATTCTTAATACTATCGGAGAAAATGAGAAAAGCTTGAGAGCAAAACGCCCGGGCTAGCCGGGCGTTTTGAAGGGAATCAATGCTGCTTTTTAGCCTGGTCTTTGTGACCAATGTTCGAAAAGAGGTTGAACACTTCACCCAGGCCGTAGATGGCACCGAGGATGATGGCCATCACTACTGGCACCATGATCACGGCGAATACCAGACTTTTCAACAACTCTAACATGGTTTTCTCCAGATATTGTGAAGGGCTTATTCTACCCTGAAAAGTAAGAAAAACATCCCCTTTTGTGCGGTAGCCTTTGCGCCCCGCACCATTTGGGTCACAATATCCTTTTTGCCAGGACACTGTTATGCAGGCCGAAATTCTTCTTACTCTCCGACTACAGCAAAAGCTTTTTGCCGACCCCAGACGTATAGCCCTGCTTAAACAAATAGAACAAACGGGCTCGATTAGCCAGGGGGCAAAGAATGCCGGAATCAGCTATAAAAGCGCCTGGGATGCCATCAATGAAATGAACACCCTGAGCGAACACCCGCTGGTCGACAGAGCCACGGGCGGTAAGGGCGGTGGCGGCGCCAGGGTGACTCGCTACGGCCAGCGCCTGATTCAGCTTTACGATCTTCTGGGCCAGATCCAGCAAAAAGCGTTTGATGTTCTGAGTGATGACGATAGCGTTCCACTGGACAGTTTGCTGGCCGCCATTTCCCGCTTCTCGTTACAAACCAGCGCCCGCAACCAGTGGTTTGGTACGGTGACGGCGCGCGATAATCTTCAGATACAACAGCATGTTGAGATCCTGCTTGCCGATGGAACAACGCGTCTGAAAGCCGCAATCACCGCGCAGAGTGCAGAGCGCCTTGGCCTGGATGAAGGTAAAGAGGTGCTGGTGTTACTGAAAGCGCCATGGGTCAATATCACGCGTAACCCCGACACGGCACAGGCAGCGGATAACCAGCTATCGGGCGCAATCAGCCATATTGAACGCGGCAAGGCGCAATGCGAAGTGCTTATGACGCTGGCGGACGGACAATCACTCTGCGCGACGGTACCTTGCAGCGAGGCGGACGGCTTAGAAGAAGGTGCTGTCGTCACCGCATATTTCAACGCAGACCGGGTGATTATCGCCACATTGTGCTGAGCGCATTGACAACCGCGCTGACAGTGAGTATCCCTGACATCTGTTGCTGCAAAAAATGGGATAAATCATGGCATTATTGCATATTTCGCAAGGTACGTTTCGTCTTAGCGATACCCGGACGCTGGCGATTGCTGATTTGACAATACGCGCGGGTGAAAGCTGGGCGTTTGTTGGCACTAACGGCAGCGGTAAATCCGCGCTGGCCCGTGCGCTGGCGGGGGAGCTCACCCTCCTCAAAGGGGAATACCATAGCGACGTTACGCGCCTGACGCGCCTCTCTTTTGAACAACTGCAAAAGCTGGTGAGCGACGAATGGCAGCGCAACAACACCGATTTACTCAGTCCTGGAGAAGAAGATACCGGCCGCACGACGGCGGAAATTATCCAGGATGAGGTGAAAGATCCTGCCCGCTGTCAGCGCCTGGCTGAACAGTTCGGCATTACCGCCCTGCTCAACCGACGCTTCAAATATCTTTCTACCGGCGAAACGCGGAAAACCCTGCTTTGCCAGGCGCTGATGAGCGAGCCTGAGCTGCTGATCCTCGACGAACCGTTCGACGGCCTTGACGTCCAGTCCCGGGCGCAGCTGGCGCATCTGCTGGGCTCGCTTAATCAGCAGGGATATACCCTTGTGCTGGTACTTAACCGCTTTGATGAGATTCCGGATTTTGTCCAGCATGCCGGTGTGCTGGCCGACTGTCATCTGACCGAGACGGGCGAAAAGTCGGCGCTGCTTAAGCAGGCGCTGATCGCCCAGCTCGCGCACAGTGAACAGCTCGACGGCATCACCCTTCCGGAACCCGATGCCCCGTCAGCCCGCCACGCGCTCGATCCTCACCAGCCACGCATCGTGCTGCGTGATGGGGTCATTTCTTATGACGACCGCCCGATCCTGAACCATCTTAGCTGGACGGTGAATCCGGGCGAGCACTGGCAGATTGTCGGCCCGAATGGCGCGGGAAAATCCACGCTGCTGAGCCTCATCACCGGCGACCATCCGCAGGGCTATAGCAACGATCTCACGTTGTTTGGCCGTCGTCGCGGCAGCGGTGAAACCATCTGGGATATTAAAAAACATATCGGCTACGTCAGCAGCAGCCTGCATCTGGATTACCGGGTCAGTACCACGGTACGTAACGTGATCCTCTCCGGGTATTTTGACTCCATCGGAATTTATCAGGCGGTGTCGGACAAGCAGCACAAGCTGGCCCAGCAGTGGCTGGATATTCTGGGGATGGATAGCCGGGTGGCTGACGCGCCGTTTCACAGTTTGTCATGGGGGCAGCAGCGCCTGGCATTGATCGTTCGCGCGCTGGTAAAACACCCGACACTGTTAATTCTGGATGAGCCCCTGCAGGGTCTGGATCCGCTAAACCGCCAGCTGATTCGTCGCTTTGTGGATATTCTCATTGCCGAGGGTGAAACCCAACTGCTGTTTGTTTCACACCATGCCGAGGATGCCCCTTCCTGTATCACCCATCGTCTTGAGTTCATTCCGGACGGCGAGCGCTATCGCTATCTTCTCAGCCACATCGACTAACCGTGGAGGGCCCCGCCCTCCTCTTTTCAGATAACTTGCATCAATACAATACTATCTCTTTGATCTAGAATGGTCTGAGTGATTGAAAAAGCGAGTTTGAAAACGAGTGTAAACGATTCCACTATTTTATCCCATGTCACACTTTTAGCGTCTCTGTTATGCTATGGTTATTACATACCATAAGCCTAATGGAGCGAATCATGCGAGTTCTGGTAACAGGTGGTAGCGGTTACATCGGAAGTCATACCTGTGTGCAACTGCTGCAAAATGGTCACGATGTGATCATCCTCGACAACCTGTGCAATAGTAAGCGCAGCGTGCTGCCGGTGATTGAACGTCTTGGCGGGAAACAACCCACTTTCGTGGAAGGCGACATCCGCAACGAAGCGCTGATGACCGAAATCCTTCACGACCACGCCATTGAAGCGGTGATCCACTTCGCCGGTCTGAAAGCCGTCGGTGAATCCGTTGCGAAGCCGCTTGAGTATTACGACAACAACGTCAACGGTACCCTGCGTCTCATCTCCGCCATGCGTGCGGCGAACGTTAAAAACTTTATCTTCAGCTCCTCCGCCACCGTCTATGGCGATCAGCCAAAAATCCCCTACGTTGAAAGTTTCCCGACAGGCACGCCACAAAGCCCGTACGGCAAAAGCAAGCTGATGGTGGAACAGATCCTGACCGATCTGCAAAAAGCGCAGCCGGAATGGAGCATCGCCTTGCTGCGCTACTTCAACCCGGTCGGCGCCCATCCGTCTGGCGATATGGGTGAAGATCCGCAGGGCATCCCGAACAACCTGATGCCGTATATCGCTCAGGTGGCGGTAGGCCGTCGTGAGTCGCTGGCGATTTTTGGTAACGACTACCCAACCCAGGACGGCACCGGCGTGCGCGATTATATCCACGTGATGGATCTGGCCGACGGTCACGTTGCGGCCATGCAACAGCTGGCAGATAAACCGGGCGTGCATATTTACAACCTCGGCGCCGGGGTGGGCAGCAGCGTGCTGGACGTGGTTAACGCCTTCAGCAAAGCCTGCGGTAAGCCAGTGAACTACCACTTCGCACCGCGTCGTGATGGTGACCTGCCCGCTTACTGGGCGGATGCCACTAAAGCCGACAAAGAGCTTAACTGGCGTGTGACCCGCACGCTTGATGAAATGGCACAGGATACCTGGCACTGGCAGTCACGCCACCCGCAAGGCTATCCGGACTAAGGATCTTTCATGACTTCGTTTAATCCCGTCGATCATCCGCATCGTCGTTTTAACCCGTTAAGCGGACAATGGATTTTGGTGTCTCCGCATCGCGCCAAGCGCCCCTGGCAGGGGGCGCAAGAGACGCCTGCGAAACAAACGCTACCGCAGCATGACCCGGATTGCTTCCTGTGTCCGGGCAACACGCGCGTCACCGGAGATAAAAACCCGGACTACAAAGGCACCTTCGTCTTCACCAACGATTTTGCTGCGCTAATGACCGACACGCCGGACGCGCCCGCGAGCCATGACCCGCTGATGCGCTGTGAAAGCGCGCGGGGTACCAGCCGCGTGATCTGCTTCTCGCCCGATCACAGCAAAACGCTGCCGGAGCTGAGCGTTGAGGCACTGAAAGAGGTGATCGGCACCTGGCAGGCGCAAACCGCTGAGCTGGGGCAGACTTACCCATGGGTGCAGGTATTTGAAAACAAAGGTGCGGCGATGGGCTGCTCCAACCCGCATCCGCACGGCCAGATCTGGGCGAACAGCTTCCTGCCTAACGAAGCCGAACGCGAAGACCGCCTGCAAAAAGCCTATTTCGAGGAAAACGGCTCACCCATGCTGGTTGATTACACCCAGCGTGAGCTGGCCGATGGCAGCCGTACCGTGGTGGAAACCGAACACTGGCTCGCCGTCGTACCTTACTGGGCCGCCTGGCCGTTTGAAACGCTGCTGTTGCCGAAAGCGCACATACAGCGCATGACCGATCTCAGCGACGCACAGCGCGACGACCTTGCGCTGGCGCTGAAGAAACTGACCAGCCGTTACGACAACCTGTTCCAGTGCTCTTTCCCATATTCCATGGGCTGGCACGGCGCACCGTTTAACGGCGAAGAGAACCAACACTGGCAGCTGCATGCCCATTTCTATCCGCCACTGCTTCGCTCTGCGACGGTACGTAAGTTCATGGTGGGCTATGAAATGCTGGCGGAAACCCAGCGTGACCTGACGGCGGAACAGGCAGCCGAACGTCTGCGTGCCGTGAGTGACGTCCACTATCGCGAATCAGGAGTCTAAAAAATGAGTCTGAAAGATAAAACACAATCCCTGTTTGCTGAGAAATTTGGCTACCCTGCCACCCATGTTATTCAGGCGCCTGGCCGCGTCAATCTGATCGGTGAACATACTGACTACAACGACGGTTTTGTGCTGCCGTGTGCCATTGATTACCAGACGGTTATTAGTTGCGCAAAGCGCGACGACCGTAACGTCCGCGTGATAGCGGCGGATTACGGTAACGAAACCGACGAGTTTTCCCTTGATGCCCCCATTGTGACGCACGACAGCCAGCAGTGGTCTAACTATGTGCGCGGCGTAGTGAAGCATCTGCAGAAGCGTAACAAGAACTTTGGCGGTGCGGATTTAGTGATCAGCGGCAACGTGCCACAGGGCGCGGGCTTAAGCTCCTCTGCCTCTCTGGAAGTCGCCGTGGGGACCGTGTTCCAGCAGCTTTATCATCTGCCGCTGGACGGGGCGCAAATCGCCCTTAACGGTCAGGAAGCAGAAAACCAGTTCGTGGGCTGTAACTGCGGCATTATGGACCAGCTGATCTCCGCGCTGGGCAAAAAAGAGCACGCGCTGCTGATCGACTGCCGCTCGCTTGGCACCAAAGCCGTTCCGCTGCCCAAAGGCGCGGCTGTTGTGATTATCAACAGTAATTTTAAGCGCACGCTGGTGGGCAGCGAGTACAACACCCGCCGCGAGCAGTGTGAAACCGGTGCACGCTTCTTCCAGCAGCCCGCCCTGCGCGACGTGACGCTTGATGAATTCAATAAGGTTGCGCATGAGCTGGATCCGGTTGTCGCCAGACGCGTTCGTCACGTGCTGACGGAGAACGCCCGTACCGTTGAAGCCGCGTCCGCGCTGGCGAAAGGCGACCTGAAACGCATGGGAGAACTGATGGCTGAATCGCATGCCTCCATGCGCGATGACTTTGAAATCACCGTCCCGCAAATTGATACCCTGGTTGAGATCGTCAAAGCGACCATCGGCGATAAAGGCGGCGTGCGCATGACCGGCGGCGGCTTCGGGGGCTGCATCGTTGCGCTGGTACCGGAAGAGCTGGTCCCTGCCGTACAGGATGCCGTGACGAAGCAGTACGAAGCAAAGACAGGTATTAAAGAAACCTTCTATGTATGTAAAGCATCACAAGGAGCCGGACAGTGCTAAACGAAACACCTACTCTCGCACCGGATGGTCTGCCGTATCGCCTGTTAACCCTGCGCAACCGCGCAGGGATGGTGGTTACGCTGATGGACTGGGGTGCAACCCTGCTCTCCGCCCGCGTACCGATGCCGGACGGCAGCGTGCGTGAAACGCTGCTCGGCTGTGCATCGCCTGAGCAGTATGTTAACCAATCGGCTTTTCTGGGAGCGTCCGTCGGCCGCTATGCCAACCGCATCGCTAAAAGCCGTTTCGAACTCGACGGCGTGGCGTACCCTCTCCTTCCAAGTCAGGGTGAGAACCAGCTTCACGGCGGACCGGAAGGGTTTGATAAACGCCGCTGGAAAATTGTCCGTCAAAATGACAGCGAAGTGCTGTTCTCGCTGGATTCACCTGATGGCGATCAGGGCTTCCCGGGCAACCTTATCGCCTCCGCACGCTTCACGCTGACCGACGACAACCGAATCGCCATCGAATACCGTGCCACGGTCGACAAGCCGTGTCCGGTTAACCTGACTAACCATGCCTACTTTAATCTGGACGGCAACCAGTGCGACGTGCGCAACCACAAGCTGCAAATCCTTGCGGACGCGTACCTGCCGGTTGACGAAATGGGCATACCTTATCAGGGCCTGAAGCAGGTGAACGACACCAGCTTCGACTTCCGCAATGCGAAAGCTATTGCACAGGATTTCCTGAGTGATGACGATCAGCGCAAGGTGAAAGGCTACGACCACGCTTTCCTGTTGCAGGCCAAAGGCGATCTCAGCCAGCCCGCCGCGCAGGTCTGGTCTGCTGACGAGAAGCTGCAGATGACCGTTTATACCACCGCCCCTGCCCTGCAGTTCTACTCAGGTAACTATCTAGGCGGCACAACGGCACGCGAACACAATGAATACAGCGACTGGCAGGGTCTGGCACTGGAGAGCGAGTTCCTGCCTGACAGCCCGAATCATCCGGAATGGCTGCAGCCAGATTGCGTTCTGCGCCCGGGTGAAGAGTACGTGAGCGTCACCGAGTATCATTTCATTCCGCGCGCTTAACGACAGGCCCTCACATCGAGGGCTTTTTTCTGCTCCCCTTGCTGAAAATAGCGCCGATCGCAGACAAAATCATAACCCTGGATTCACAAGCATCTTACACTCGGAGACTATTTTCGCTATGGTTAGGGTTAAGCGTTGCTGCTGGCCTGGCCACAGCAATATAATGAGAATTGTTATCATTCTAAAAATGCTTGAGGAGTAAGAGATGGCTATTACTAAGCTGGTCCTGGTGCGTCACGGCGAAAGCCAGTGGAACAACGAAAACCGCTTTACCGGTTGGTACGACGTTGATCTGTCTGAGAAAGGCGTAAGCGAAGCAAAAGCAGCAGGTAAACTGCTGAAGGAAGAAGGCTTCAGCTTTGATTTTGCTTACACCTCTGTGCTGAAACGTGCCATCCACACGCTGTGGAACGTGCTCGACGAACTGGATCAGGCCTGGCTGCCGGTTGAGAAATCCTGGAAACTGAACGAGCGCCACTACGGTGCGCTGCAGGGTCTGAACAAAGCCGAAACCGCTGAGAAATACGGTGACGAGCAGGTTAAACAGTGGCGTCGCGGCTTCGCGGTAACCCCACCAGAGCTGACCAAAGATGACGAGCGCTACCCGGGCCACGACCCGCGTTACGCGAAACTGACTGACGCTGAGCTGCCAACCACCGAAAGCCTGGCGCTGACCATCGACCGCGTTGTGCCTTACTGGAACGAAACCATTCTGCCACGCCTGAAAAGCGGTGAGCGCGTGATCATCGCCGCTCACGGTAACTCCCTGCGTGCGCTGGTGAAATACCTGGACAACATGGGTGAAGACGAAATTCTTGAACTGAACATCCCAACTGGCGTACCGCTGGTGTATGAGTTCGACGAAAACTTCAAACCAATCAAACACTACTATCTGGGTAACGCGGATGAAATCGCAGCGAAAGCCGCGGCTGTCGCGAACCAGGGTAAAGCGAAGTAATTTTCGCCAGACATAAAAAAAGCGCGGAGCCTTCCGCGCTTTTTTATTTCTGCCTCAGGACTTAACCGCGTCGTGCTTTGACCGCGTTCGCCAGCTGACGCAGGAGGGTGTCGGTATCGTCCCAGCCGATGCAGGCATCCGTGACGCTCTTGCCGTACACCAGCGGCTCGCTGCCTTCCAGGTTCTGGTTACCTTCGACCAGATGGCTTTCAATCATCACGCCAATCACCGCCTTCTCACCGCCGGCAATCTGCTGACAGACATCAGCCCCGACGTCCATTTGCTTTTTAAACTGCTTGCTGGAGTTGGCATGGCTGAAATCGATCATCACCTGCGGTGGCAGCCCGGCTTTTTCCAGCCCGACTTTCACGTCGGCCACATGTTTTGCACTGTAGTTTGGCTCTTTGCCGCCACGCAGAATGATATGGCAATCCCCGTTACCGCTGGTGTTCACGATGGCGGAATGACCCCATTTGGTCACGGACAGGAAGCAGTGCGGTGCACCCGCTGCGTTAATGGCGTCGATAGCCACCTTAATGGTGCCGTCGGTGCCGTTTTTAAAACCAACCGGACAAGAGAGACCGGATGCCAGTTCGCGGTGAACCTGAGATTCCGTGGTACGGGCACCAATTGCGCCCCAGCTCATCAAATCAGCCAGGTATTGTGGCGTGATCATGTCCAGGAACTCACCGGCAGCAGGCAGGCCACTGTCGTTGATCTCCAGCAGCAGCTTGCGCGCAATACGCAGACCGTCGTTGATCTGGAAGCTGTTATCCATGTGCGGATCGTTAATGAGCCCTTTCCAGCCAACGGTCGTACGCGGTTTTTCAAAATAGACGCGCATGACGATTTCCAGCTCATCCTTCAGCTCTTCGCGCAGCTGAAGCAGCCTTGCCGCATACTCTTTTGCCGCAGCAGGATCGTGGATAGAGCATGGACCAATCACCACCAGAAGACGATCGTCATTACCTTTCAGGATCTTATGGATCGCTTTGCGAGCATGAGAAACCGTGTTTGCGGCATTTTCAGTGGCGGGGAATTTCTCAAGGAGCGCTACAGGAGGTAATAACTCATTGATCTCTTTAATGCGTAAATCGTCGTTCTGATAATTCATTTTCTTTCCAGCTCTGCCATATCTTTAGTAATGAAAGCAATCCTTTCAATCTATCTTGTCGACCAGGAAGTGTAAACACGGTTTTACACTTCACGCAGATAATTCCTGGAATTCGCCTAAAAATCGCCACAAAATAGCGAAAAATGAGATCTAACCTAAGCTTTTTAACTGTAACAACCAATTTTATACGCCTAAACGCGATTCCCTACTGACGTAAGTCCGTAAGGCGGAATCTTTCGCCTCTAAAAAGATGCACTGTTGGAGAAAGTTATCCAGCGTAACGACAAGAACAGGAGCACCATGATGAAAATGACAAAACTGGCAACCCTCTTCCTGACCGCCACTCTCACCCTGGCAAGCGGCAGCGTCCTGGCTGCTGAAACGGGCACCTCAGACAGCAACGGTGATGCCAATGCGGCAGCAGAAGCAGGCCAGGTCGCCCCTGATGCGAAACAAAATATCGCCCCAAATAATGTCGATAACAGCCAGATCAATACCGGCAACACCAATACCGGCGGCACCATGCTGCATCCGAACGGCAGTGATTCCGGCACCATGAATCACGACAATATGAGTTCAAATGAAGTTCATAAGAACTCAATGTGTAAGGACGGCAAATGTCCCGACCCTAACGACAAAGTGGGTAACGATGCCAATACCAAAACCGATGGCACAACCCAGTAAGTCGTCAGTGCTTTAAATGCGAAAGGAGAGCCCAGGCTCTCCTTTCTTTTTGGAGTAACCTGTTAAAAACGCTACACTAAAAAATAACGAAACAGGAAAGCAGACATGGCGCACACCCACTCACACGCATCTTCTCCCGGAAATGACAACGTAAAACGACTCATGCTGGCCTTCGGCGTTACGGCCACGTTTATGGTTATCGAGGTCATTGGCGGTCTGGTCTCCGGCTCGCTGGCGCTGCTGGCTGATGCCGGGCACATGCTGACCGATGCCGCAGCGCTACTCTTCGCTCTGCTGGCAGTGCAATTTGCTCGTCGTCCTCCGAACGCACGCCATACCTTCGGCTGGTTGAGGCTGACTACGCTTGCCGCGTTTGTTAACGCCATCGCGCTGGTGGTCATTACTATTCTTATCGTCTGGGAAGCCATCCAACGCTTCAGGCACCCGCAGCCAATAGCCGGAACGACAATGATGGTGATTGCCGTCGCGGGGCTGCTGGCAAATATTCTGGCATTCTGGATTTTGCATCGCGGCAGCGGGGAAAAGAACCTCAACGTGCGCGCTGCTGCCCTGCATGTGCTGGGGGATTTGCTCGGCTCAGTCGGGGCGATAGTCGCCGCGCTGGTGATCCTCTATACCGGCTGGACGCCAGTCGACCCGATTCTCTCCGTGCTGGTATCGTGTCTGGTTTTACGTAGCGCCTGGAGTCTGCTGAAGGAGAGCGTCAATGAACTGCTTGAAGGGGCACCCGCATCAATGGACATTGACGAGCTGAAGCGTAACCTGCGCCGTTCTGTCCCGGAAGTGCGCAATGTTCATCATGTGCATGTCTGGCAGGTAGGTGAAAAACCGGTGATGACGCTACACGTTCAGGTGATCCCACCTCACGATCACGATGCATTACTGGAACGCATTCATCACTTCCTGGAACATCATTACGAGATTGGCCACGCCACCGTCCAGATGGAGTATCAGGCCTGTAACGGGCCGGACTGCCACCTTAACGAGGAGCAGCCCGACCATTCACATCATCATCACCATTAGCGGGAAAGCGCGTGAGAGCCTCGCTCACGCGCGCTCTTAATCCACATACGGCTGCCATTCAGGGCAATGAAGGTCAGCAGCAGATATTCCAGCGACATCGCATAGACGCCCTGCAGCGCGAAAATGACCACGCTGATAACGTTGATGATGACCCACAGCAGCCAGTTCTCAACGTATTTACGGGTCATCAGGATCATCGCCGCAATTGACAGCACCATCATGCAGGAATCCCAGAACGGGAAAGCATCCGGCTGAAGTTCTGGCATCGTTACGCTCAGGCCGATACCGGACATAGCCGAAACGGCCACGCGGGTCAGGAAGGCAAACACCGGGTTGATATAAACGGTCATGAAACCAATAGCAACCACGCAAGCGACAAACCAGGCAATGGCTTTTGGCAGGGGTAGCCAGCGGATCTGTAGCTCAGCCTCCTGCTGGCTGTTCTGCCGCGACCATGCGTACCAGCCGTAAATATTGGCGGCGAAGAAGAACAACTGCAAAAGCAGGCTGGCGTACAGCTGGATCTGGAAGAAGATAATCGCAAACAGCGTAACGTTAATCAGCCCGAACGCGTAATTGCTGATTTTCTCCAGGCTTGCCAGCCAGATGCAGAGTAAACCCGCCAGCGTGCCGACGGCCTCAATCCATGACAGGTCATAGCCACCTGCACCAATCGGTATATGAACCAGAATGTTCTGCGTGCTAAAAAAATCCATCTTTTCCCCGGAACGTTTTGAATTAAGTACGTAGTGTAGCCGCAAAATCCAGCATGCGGTTAAGCGGAATTAACGCACCTTCGCGCAGCGCAGCATCGACATGAATTTCATGCGCGGCGCCGCCCGTCTCCAGCCCTTCGGCAATCGCTTTCAGACCGTTCATCGCCATCCACGGACAATGCGCGCAGCTGCGACACGTCGCGCCCTCGCCTGCCGTTGGGGCTTCAAGGAGCTCTTTCTCCGGCACGGCCTGCTGCATCTTATAAAAGATACCGCGATCGGTCGCCACGATGAGCTGCTTGTGCGGCAGCGTTCTTGCCGCGTTGATAAGCTGGCTGGTTGAACCCACGGCATCCGCCATGTCGACAATGGACTGGGGGGATTCAGGGTGAACAAGAATGGCGGCGTCAGGATAAAGCGCCTTCATGCGTGCCAGCGCCTGGGTTTTGAATTCGTCGTGCACAATACAGGCCCCCTGCCAGCAGAGGGCGTCAGCGCCTGTCTGCTTCTGAACATAATTGCCGAGATGTCGGTCAGGTCCCCAGATAATTTTCTCACCCAGGCTGTCCAGATGCTCAATCAGCTCAACGGCGATGCTGGAGGTGACGACCCAGTGTGCCCGCGCTTTTACCGCCGCGGAGGTGTTGGCATAAACCACCACGGTACGGTCAGGATGGGCGTCGCAGAAGGCGGTGAACGCGTCAATCGGGCAGCCAAGATCGAGCGAACACTCGGCATTCAGCGTCGGCATCAAAATGGTTTTTTCCGGGCTGAGAATTTTCGCCGTTTCGCCCATAAAACGCACGCCAGCAACAAGCAGCGTGGAAGCAGGATGTTTTGCGCCAAAGCGCGCCATCTCCAGAGAGTCAGAGATGCAGCCCCCGGTCTCTTCCGCCAGTTGCTGGATTTCCGGATCGGTGTAGTAATGCGCCACCATCACCGCGTCTCGCTCTTTCAGAAGACGTTTGATCTTCTCGCGGTAGAACTGTTTTTCGTCCTGGCTTAGCGGAACAGGTTTTGGCGGAAACGGATAGATGGCGGCTTCGGGATCAAACATCACACTCATTATGGCTTCTCGTTTTACGGGCTTAACAATATTGCCTTTCTTTTGCCTGACATAGCAAAACGCATGGCAATTGTGTTTTGTATACTAAACAAGATAGCGAATCTGGAGTGAAAAGTCACCGGGAATAGAGGTGTGGAGCATTTATAGAATTGCAGATAGCAAAAAGGCGCCTTTAGGGCGCCTTTCTACATTGGTGGGTCGTGCAGGATTCGAACCTGCGACCAATTGATTAAAAGTCAACTGCTCTACCAACTGAGCTAACGACCCCTTGCGGGATTTTTTCTTCGAAGTGGTGGGTCGTGCAGGATTCGAACCTGCGACCAATTGATTAAAAGTCAACTGCTCTACCAACTGAGCTAACGACCCCTTGCGGGATTTTTTCTTCGAAGTGGTGGGTCGTGCAGGATTCGAACCTGCGACCAATTGATTAAAAGTCAACTGCTCTACCAACTGAGCTAACGACCCATTCGGGTGCTGACTTCGAAGATTTTTACTCGGTACCACGTTTAAGTGGTGGGTCGTGCAGGATGACTCGGCTTCGCCTCGCCCTTCAGGCCGTTGCTAAAGCAACGTTATCCTTCACGTTTAATATCTGAGTAAGACATTAAAATTGGTGGGTCGTGCAGGATTCGAACCTGCGACCAATTGATTAAAAGTCAACTGCTCTACCAACTGAGCTAACGACCCGAGTGGTGGGTGATGACGGGCTCGAACCGCCGACCCCCTCCGTGTAAAGGAGATGCTCTACCAACTGAGCTAATCACCCACTCTGTACTACCGGAACTGCTTAAGTGGTGGGTCGTGCAGGATTCGAACCTGCGACCAATTGATTAAAAGTCAACTGCTCTACCAACTGAGCTAACGACCCACTTTTACGCTGTTTTCACGTTGTTTGATATCCCGTGGCAACGGCGGCATATATTACTGATTTAAGAATTCTGCGCAACAAAAATTTCGATGAAGATCACTTAACTGCTTACGAATCATGCTGCACGACCAGAAATAACGCGATTTCTGGTCATGCGATAATCATCCCATCGAATTCAGACGTTTTTGCGCCTGTTTGGCACCTTCGGTACCAGGGAATTTGGCGACCACCTGCTGATAAACCGCTTTGGCTTTCGCAGTGTCACCTTTGTCCTGCATGATCACGCCAACCTTATACATCGCATCTGGCGCTTTCGGCGATTTTGGGTAATTTTTCACCACGGAGGCAAAATAAAACGCCGCATCATCCTTTTTACCCTTGTTGTAATTCAACTGACCAAGCCAGTAATTGGCATTTGGCTGGTAGGTTGAATCAGGGTATTTCTTAACAAAGTTCTGAAACGCAGCAATCGCGTCGTCCTGACGAGATTGATCCTGCACGAGGGCAATGGCCGCATTGTAATCCGTATTCGCGTCACCGCTCTGTACAGGCGCGCCTGTGGAAGCGGAAGCATCCGCAGACGGCGCGGGCGCGGATGTCGCCGCTCCGCTCTGATCGCCTGCTGCGGGTTGTGCTGCTGCACCACCACCGCTGCTCAGGCTATCTATCTGCAACAAGATTTGCTTCTGACGTTCCACAACCTGGTTAAGCTGATACTGACTTTCCTGAATCTGACCGCGGAGTGAGTCAATATCGTTTTGGTTATCGGAAAGTTGTTGCTGGAGTTGGGTTAAAAGCTGACTGTGAGCGTTAGAAATACGCTCGAGTTGAGTGACCCGGTCTTCTACCGAGCCTGAGCCGACACTACTGATTGGTGCCTGAGCAAAAGCGGCCCAGGGGGCCGCTATTCCAACCAGTAACGACAGACTCAACAGATGATGTCTGAAGTTACTGCTCATGCCATTCTCTTAGTAAACCAGTACGGCACGACGGTTTTTGGAGTAAGCCGCTTCGTCGTGACCCAGTACTGCAGGTTTTTCTTTACCGTAAGAAACGATGGAGATCTGATCAGCAGAAACGCCTTTACCCTGCAGGTACATTTTAACAGCGTTAGCACGACGTTCACCCAGGGAGATGTTGTACTCTGGGGTACCACGTTCGTCCGCGTGACCTTCTACGGTGACTTTGTAAGATGGGTTGCTACGCAGGAAGTTAGCGTGAGCATCCAGCATCGCAGCGAAGTCAGAACGGATGTCGTATTTATCCAGATCGAAGTAAACGATGTTGTTCTGCTGCAGCTGCTGCATCTGAAGACGCGCCTGCTCTTCAGAAGACATGTTGCCATTGCCGTTCGCGTCCATACCGGTACCGGCACCCATCATGCCTTCGCCGCTCTGGTCATTGCTTGCGTTCTTGTTAGAAGAACACGCTGCGATTGCCATTACAGGCAGAGCGATCATCAGCCCCTTCAGCACTTTGTTCAGTTGCATTTCTATGATTCCTTTAGTAATCAATTAATTATTATTTACAGATACGGCGACCAGGCAGGTGATTTTACCTGTCCATCAGTGGCCGGAATACGCGCTTTGAAACGCCCATCTGTAGAAACCAGATTCAGCACAGATCCCATCCCCTGAGAAGAGCTGTAGATTACCATAGTGCCGTTAGGTGCCAGACTTGGCGTTTCATCCAGGAACGTTGACGACAGAACTTGAACGCCACCCGCTACCAGATCTTGTTTGGCAATGTGCTGCTGCCCACCGTTGGAGCTGACCATTACCATGAATTTACCGTCGCTGCTCACGTCTGCGTTCTGGTTCTGCGAACCTTCCCAGGTAATACGCTGCGGAGCACCGCCGTTGATGTTTACTTTATAGATTTGTGGACGGCCAGCCTGGTCAGAGGTAAACGCCAGGGTTTGACTGTCCGGGAACCATGAAGGTTCGGTGTTGTTGCTGCGACCATCGGTCACCTGGCGGATCTGGCCAGAGCCAATATCCATCACATACAGGTTCAGGCTACCGGTTTTAGACAGCGCAAAGGCCAGTTTAGAGCCGTCCGGAGAGAAGGAAGGCGCACCGTTGTGACGTGGGAACGACGCTACCTGACGCACAGCACCGTTAGCCAGCGTCTGGATAACCAGCGCAGAACGACCGCTCTCGAAAGTCACGTATGCCAGTTTAGAACCGTCCGGAGACCAGGCTGGAGACATCAGCGGCTGGGAAGAACGTTTCACCAGGAACTGGTTGTAGCCGTCGTAGTCAGAGACGCGCAACTCATACGGGAACTGACCGCCGTTGGTCTGCACCACATAAGCAATACGGGTACGGAACGCACCTTTAATGCCGGTCAGTTTTTCGAATACCGCATCGCTGGCCGCGTGAGCCGCGTAGCGCAGGTACTGTTTAGTGACCTTGTAGGAGTTCTGTGCCAGAACGGTACCCGGTGCACCGCCGGTATCTACCAGCTGCCAGGCCACGTTGTAAGAGCCGTCCGGGTTAGGGGTAACCTGACCCACAACGACCGCATCAATACCCAGCGCAGACCATGCAGCAGCCTGTACTTCCTGTGCACTGCCCGGCTGCTGAGGCAGACGAGAACGATCTAACGGGTTGAATTTACCGCTGTTACGCAGGTCAGCCGCCACGATGCCACCGGCATCTTCAGGTGCAGCGCCAGGACCGGCCCACTGGAACGGAACAACACCGATTGGGCGTGCCGAGTCCACCCCCTGGGTGATCTCGATACGTACTTCTGCGTGCAGCACAGCTGCCCACAGCATTAAAAAACTAAATGCTACACGTAATGCCTGCTTCATCATATCTCCCTTATCCGGGTAACCTTACCCACGATAATTTAGCAGAATGTTAACAAACTCAAATAGACAAAACTACACGATCCTGGCTATGACAATAGTCGGTTTTCTATACTTCCCAAAGGAAAGACGATCACAGCTTAAAGTCTAGTTTGGCATCTTTTATCTTATCGTAAACAGCCTCACTCGGCGGTTTAGGAATGTTCGCCGATCTTGCTGCGGCTAACGCTGCCTGGCAAAGCGCAGGATCGCCCCCTTCAGAAGTGACGCTTTTCAACCGTCCATCTGGGGCAAGATTGATATGCAGCACGCACTGTTTGCCCTGATACAGGCCCGCATCAAACAGACGGCTTTGGATCGCCACCTGAATCTGCTTCGCATAAGCGCTGATATCTGCACCCGTTGCCCCGCCGTTGGCGCCGGAGGTCCCGCTGTCTTTAGACGGCTGACCGTTCCCTTTCGCCCCGCCACCCGCTTTTGGTGCGTTCTTACCTGAACTCAGGTCGCCCAGCAAATCGTCGACGCCGGCAGCCGCAGCCGCTTTATCTGCAGCGGCCTTTTTGGCAGCGGCTTTTTCAGCCGCAGCTTTCTTATCGGCAGCCGCTTTTTTATCTGCTGCAGCTTTCTCGGCAGCCGCTTTTTTATCAGCAGCAGCTTTTTCAGCCGCAGCCGCTTTTTCAGCCGCGGCCTTCTCGGCAGCTGCCGCTTTCTTCGCAGCGTCAGCCGCTGCTTTCTTCTCTGCTTCCTGAGCGGCTTTCTTCGCCGCTTCGGCTTCAGCTTTCTTCTGAGCGTCAGCAGCCGCTTTCTTCGCCGCTTCGGCTTCGGCTTTCTTCTGAGCATCAGCAGCGGCTTTCTTCGCGGCTTCGGCTTCAGCTTTTTTCTGGGCATCGGCAGCCGCTTTCTTCGCTGCTTCAGCCGCTAATTTTGCCTGGGCATCAGCCTTCGCTTTGGCATCCGCTGCGGCTTTAGCGGCCGCTTCTTCCGCCTGCTTTTGCTGCTCCTGCGCTTTTTTCGCAGCCTCTTCAGCTTGCTTCTGCTGTTCCGCCTGCTCTTTCGCCGCTTCCTGCGCCTGCAAACGTTCTTTCTCAAGCTGCTTCAGACGTTCCTGCTCCGCGGCCTGCTTTTCACGCAGCTCTTCCGCTTGCTGTTGCGCCTGTTTTTCACGCTGTTCTTCAGCCCGTTTTGCACTCGCCTTCTGCTGCTGTTGGCGATTATAGTTTTGCACTACCGCACCGGGATCCACCATAACGGCATCGATGGAAGACCCTCCACCGCCGCCTGATGCATCAATATGCTCATCGAACGAACTCCAGATCAGCGCTGCAAAAAGAATCACGTGCAGCACTGCGGAGACGATTATCGCTCGCTTAAGCTTGTCGTTCTGTTCGGTTGCCTTTGACACTATCGGTTCCCAAAAACTACGCGGATGATCAAATAGGTTGAGTCATTAAGCCAACTGACTTAACACCCGCACTATGTAGCAAGTTCAGCGCTTTAATAATTTCATCGTAGGGTACGTCTTTCGCGCCACCGATTAAGAAGACCGTTTTCGGATTTGACTCCAGGCGACGCTGCGCCTCAGCTATCACCTGCTCCGGTGGAAGCTGATCCATACGATCTTTTTCTACCACCACGCTGTACTGCCCTACGCCGGAAACTTCAATGATGACCGGAGGATCGTCATTGGTGCTCACCGCCTGTGATTCTGTCGCATCCGGCAGATCCACCTCCACGCTCTGGGTAATGATTGGCGCTGTTGCCATGAAGATCAGCAGCAGTACCAACAGGACATCCAGCAGTGGAACGATATTGATTTCGGACTTGAGCTCGCGACGACCTCGTCCACGCGATCTGGCCATGGTTTACCCCTTGTTGCTCTCGGTGCTGGTAAACGCCTGACGGTGCAGAATCGCAGTGAACTCTTCCATAAAGTTGTCGTAGTTCAGTTCCAGTTTGTTCACGCGCTGGTTCAGGCGGTTGTAAGCCATTACCGCCGGGATTGCCGCAAACAGACCGATAGCGGTCGCAATCAGTGCTTCAGCGATACCCGGTGCAACCATCTGCAACGTCGCCTGCTTCACCGCACCCAGCGCGATAAAGGCGTGCATGATCCCCCATACTGTACCAAACAGGCCGATATACGGGCTGATGGAGCCGACAGTACCGAGGAAAGGAATGTGCGTTTCAAGATTTTCCAGCTCACGGTTCATGGAGATACGCATCGCACGAGAAGCGCCTTCCACAACCGCTTCCGGCGCATGGTTATTTGCGCGATGCAGGCGAGCAAACTCTTTGAAGCCGCTATAGAAAATTTGTTCGGAGCCGGTCAGGTTTTCACGGCGCCCCTGGCTCTCCTGATACAGGCGAGAAAGCTCAATACCCGACCAGAACTTATCTTCAAACGCTTCCGCTTCACGGCCAGCAGCATTGAGGATACGCGTTCTCTGGATGATGATGGCCCAGGATGCGATTGAAAAACCAATCAAAATCAACATGATAAGTTTAACCAGAAGGCTTGCCTTCAGGAACAAATCAAGGATATTCATGTCAGTCACTGCTTAAACTCCGCGACAATAGACTCAGGAAGCGCACGAGGCTTCATTATGGTTGGATCAACACAAACAATCAGTACTTCAGCTGAGTTCAGTACGGTGTTCTCTGCGTTGACTATCCGCTGCGTGAAAACCAGTGAGGTCCCGCGCATTGATGTAATTTCAGTTTGGACTTCGAGCATGTCGTCGAGTCTGGCAGGCGCAAAATACTCAAGCGTCATCTTGCGTACCACGAAGGCAACTCGCTCAGCCAACAGCACCTGTTGACTAAAGTGATGATGGCGCAGCATCTCTGTGCGTGCCCGTTCATAAAAAGCAACGTAGCTGGCGTGGTAAACCACACCACCGGCATCGGTATCTTCGTAATAGACACGAACCGGCCATCGAAACAGCGTTGTATTCACTTTACATCCCAGTAATACAAGAAAAGTTGGAGCTTTCAAACTTCGCTACTATACGCGCGGGAAAGATGGTTTGGAATGGGAGAAAGTAAACGGAGAGTAAATTTTTATGGGCTCGGGTAAGCCCATATCGTTATAGGACATTTCTTATTCAGAAGAAGAAGAAAATCAAACCGGCGAAGAGAACCAGATCGGCAATCAGCGGGCAGAAAATGCCCTGCCAGTGTACCGCTTTCGGACGAAAGCCCACGCCGTGGATCACCCCAGCACACACTGCCCACATAATGAGGAAGCCATGCCAGATTTCCAGTTCGCTGGTTTTTGCCGCGAAACGCGACGGGTCCCAGAAGATGCAGCCTGCCAGCAGTAATGCCATCACTAAAGAAAGCGCCCGTAACGGGCGCTTATCCATTACCGCGTAAAGCGTCGCGATAATATTCATCAGTGTTTTTCTTCACCCGCTTTCGTCGCTTCAACATGCTCAAGCGCCAGGGCGGTGATGACACCAAAAGCACAGGCAAGAAGCGTCCCTAAAATCCATGCGAAATACCACATATTCAGCTCCTTACTTAGTACATAGAGTGGGTGTTGCTTTCGATATGTTCTTTGGTGATACGACCGAACATTTTCCAGTAACACCAGATGGTGTAAGCCAGAACAATCGGAACGAACACGCAAGCAACGTAAGTCATTAAGTTCAGCGTCATATGGCTGGAGGTTGCATCCCACATGGTCAGGCTAGCATTCAGCATGGTGCTGGATGGCATGACGAATGGGAACATGGCAATACCCGCCGTCAGGATGATGCACGCCAGGGTCAGCGAGGAGAACAGGAACGCCAGCGCGCCTTTCTCCAGACGAGACGTCAGCATGGTCAGCAGCGGCAGCAGTACACCCAGAGCCGGGATCGCCCACAGTGCAGGCATGTTATTGAAGTTCACCAGCCATGCGCCAGCCTGACGCGTCACTTCTTTGGTCAGCGGGTTAGACGGTGCCGTATGGTTGATCGCAGACGTCACGACATAACCATCAATACCATACACCACCCATACGCCTGCCAGTGCGAAGCAGACCAGCGTCACCAGTGCAGCAACCTGAGCCGTCGCACGGGAACGCAGGTGCAGTTCACCCACAGTACGCATCTGCAGGTATGTTGCGCCCTGCGTGATGATCATCGCTACGCTCACCACACCCGCCAGCAGACCAAACGGATTCAGCAACTGGAAGAAGTTACCGGTGTAGTAAAGACGCATGTATTCGTCCAGGTGGAACGGTACACCCTGCAACAGGTTACCGAACGCCACGCCGATCACCAGCGGTGGAACGAAGCTACCAATGAAGATGCCCCAGTCCCACATGTTGCGCCAGCGGGTGTCTTCAATCTTGGAACGGTAGTCGAAACCGACCGGACGGAAGAATAAAGAGGCCAGCACCAGAATCATCGCCACATAGAAGCCGGAGAACGCAGCCGCGTAGACCATCGGCCAGGCAGCAAACAGCGCGCCGCCTGCGGTGATCAGCCACACCTGGTTACCGTCCCAGTGCGGGGCGATGGAGTTGATCATGATTCGACGCTCGGTGTCATTACGACCGAGGAAACGAGTGAGCATCCCCACCCCCATGTCGAAACCATCGGTGACAGCGAAACCGATCAGCAGAACGCCAATCAGCAGCCACCAGATAAAACGCAATACTTCATAATCGATCATTTGATGACTCCTGTCTTAGCGTGCCGGCTGAGTAGTCGCAGTGGACTGCTCGTAGTGATAGCGACCGGTTTTCAGGCTGCTTGGGCCAAGGCGCGCGAACTTGAACATCAGGAACAGTTCAGCCACCAGGAACAGGGTGTACAGACCGCAAATCAGCAGCATGGAGAAGATCAGGTCGCCTGCAGTCAGGGAAGAGTTCGCTACCGCCGTTGGCAGTACCTCACCAATGGCCCATGGCTGACGGCCATACTCCGCAACAAACCAGCCGGATTCGATAGCGATCCACGGCAGTGGAATACCGTACAGCGCCGTGCGCAGCAGCCATTTTTTCTCGCCGATGCGGTTACGAATGACGGACCAGAAGGAAGCCGCAATGATCAGCAGCATGATGATGCCGCAGCCCACCATGATACGGAATGCGAAGTACAGTGGCGCAACACGCGGAATCGAGTCTTTGGTCGCCATCTGGATCTGCGCTTCCGTCGCATCAGAAACGTTCGGGGTATAGCGTTTCAGCAGCAGACCGTAACCCAGATCTTTCTTCACGTCGTTGAACTGGTCACGTACCGCCTGATCGGTCGAACCGGCACGCAGCTGTTCCAGCAGCGAGTAGGCTTTCATACCGTTACGGATACGCTCTTCGTGCTGAACCATCAGCTCTTTCAGACCAGTGACCTGCTTATCAACAGAACGGGTGGCGATGATACCCAGCGCGTAAGGGATCTGAATCGCGAAGCGGTTTTCCTGCGCGTCCTGATCGGGAATACCGAACAGCGTAAAGGCAGCAGGCGCGGGTTGAGTTTCCCATTCAGCTTCGATTGCAGCCAGTTTGGTTTTCTGCACGTCACCCATTTCGTAACCGGATTCATCACCCAGAACGATAACAGAGAGGATGGCAGCCATACCGAAGCTTGCAGCGATAGCAAAGGAGCGCTTAGCAAAGGCGAAGTCACGACCGCGCAGCATGTAGTAAGAGCTGATGCCCAGAATGAACATCGCGCCGCACACGTAACCAGAAGCCACGGTGTGAACGAATTTCACCTGTGCAACCGGGTTCAGGACCAGCTCGGCAAAGCTGACCATCTCCATACGCATGGTCTCGAAGTTGAAATCAGACGCGATGGGGTTCTGCATCCAGCCGTTCGCCACCAGGATCCACAGCGCGGACAGGTTCGAACCTAATGCCACCAGCCAGGTGACGGCCATATGCTGGACTTTACCCAGACGGTCCCAGCCGAAGAAGAACAGACCTACAAAGGTGGATTCGAGGAAGAAGGCCATCAGACCTTCAATGGCCAGCGGCGCACCGAAGATGTCCCCTACATAGTGGGAATAATATGACCAGTTAGTCCCGAACTGGAACTCCATGGTCAGACCGGTGGCCACGCCCAGTGCGAAGTTGATACCAAACAACTTGCCCCAGAACTTGGTCATATCTTTATAAATCTGTTTGCCGGAGAGGACGTAAACCGTTTCCATAATGGCCAGCAGGAACGCCATACCGAGCGTCAGCGGCACAAACAGGAAGTGGTACATCGCGGTCAAGGCAAACTGTAAGCGCGACAGTTCGACTACGTCTAACATTATGACTCCTTGCTCATCGCATGAAGACTCCGAGAGTGAACCCCGTCAGAAGAGATCCACACGCATGCCCCAATACAAATTATTCGCATCCTGGTCGTCGTTATTACCCTGAAGAAGGATAAAAACGATGACGTCAGGTTACAAATAGGTTAATAAAAAACTCAAATTGATCCCGCAAATATAATACGCTGCAAAACCCTTACAATAAACAGGTTTTTATTGAATCACATTTACGTTTTTCGACGGCGATCAATTTATAGCAAAATTACCACTTTTCGGCCATTTTGATCGGGAACAATTTAGCGCTTTTCAACGCCTTTTTCCAAGGATTAAACATTGATTTAAATCAAAAACCAGCAGCAATGTTAATCATGTTTAATCGCGGTGAGAATGGTAAAAACCATGTTAACGATATGTACATGCAAGGATGTGATAGGTTATCGAAGAAGGAAAAAATATAAACAGAAGTGATTTTTATTAACGCGAGAGAAATTGTCCTTTTCAAGCGCGACCAACAATAAAGCGTAGTCGAGCCAGATTATTTTTCCATTGCTTTTCTGCAACCCTTAGAAATTACATTTAATTTACCTTTCTCACCCCATAAGTTAACACCACGGTGTGATTATTCAATGAAAAAAGGCCGCTAATGCTGCAGCCTTTTATCACTGTTTTCAGCCGACAAGCACGCTAAAGGTGCGTGACTGTCCAGGCCTGAATACCCCGGCAATGCCCTCGCCTTCATGCTGCGCTAACACCTGTTCATTCATGTCCGTTTCGCAGCACCGTTTCACCGTCGGATTCACAGATAACGTCGCGTCACATGCGCTGGACGCTGACGGGTTAAACAGACGAAGAATAAGCTCATCACGATCTTCCGCCTTTTTGAGAGCACTGAGCACACATCCCGTTGGCGAAAGCGCTAACAAACTGTAACTTTCCGGCGTGGTAAACGGTGCGGGGTTCAGTTTCATGGCATCCCAGGGAATTTTGTTGTAGCACTGTACGGGCGTTAACCACGATTTAGCCTGCTGCGCGACACCCGCATTTTCCGGCGTACCGCTGAAACTGAAGAGACTAAAGCGACAGCTTAACGCGCCCCGAACCTGGGAGTCAGGAACGGGCAGTTTGATCCCTGATGGTCTGCCGGGACGCAACAGCAAATCTTCTTTGCCGAGTAGCCCCACGCCACGCAACAAGGTTACGGCAAAGGCTTTTTTATCCTCGCCCACCACTTCAAATTCGCGCAGTCCCTCGGTGAACAGCGCCAGCCCGTTTCGTTTCTCCTGCAGGACGGCGTAATTGAGTAAGTTCCAGACGGGAACCGGCGCTTCTTTCCAGCCCTCCTCCTGCCAGTTTTGCATGGCGGGATCCTGCGCAGCACGCGTGACCGTACCAAACTGCGTATCCGCTAATACCTCCTGAGTTGTAAACGGCGTTGGGATCAGCACGCGAACGCGGTGGTCGTCAGCCTGATTGTCCAGACGAACCGCCACATCAATGCGTCTGCTGTTGTGGCTAAGCGTGATTTCACACTCAGCGCTGAGAGAACCGTTCCTCTGGCGCGCCGTGCGTTCGGCCAGATTAGCCGGAACAGCGATCCGATGACGGATCACCGCCCTGCTCTGCCAGCCTTCATGCGTCACCTCAACCTTATGCTCGCCCTGTGCTGAAGTGAGCCTCCACTCTTCCCGGGCAGGCGAGTAGTCGTACTCATCGCCATCATCCGAACTCTCTTCGATTTCCAGTACGCGGTCATTAATCAGCCCGGTTTCTTTGTCACGCAGGCGCAGCGTGCCGTCTTCATTGAAATCAACCTGCCAGAACGCATTTTCAAGTAAGGATTCTGTGTTTTTCACCGCTGCGCGCTGCTTCCCGGCCACGTTCGGTTCGATAAACAACGTACGGTACCCCATCGACGGCAGTATCTGGCTGAGCTGAATATCAAACTCCATAAACGGTTCGTAATTGCCGTAATGGACAATCTGTCGGTCGATGAGACCGGGGTCGAGTTCGCGTGCGCTGCGAATGAAATACGGAATCTCATTGCCTTTATCATCCCGCAGACGGAACTGGCTGGCACGCAGTCGGATGGTGGTGTTCATCACCTCTTCACGCGGCCAGGGCATCAGGTTGAACATCACCAGCTTATCGGCATCGCTTTGCGGCATGTTGTCGACAATCTTGCGCATATAGAAACGCACCAGGTTGTCTGCCATGTCTTCAGCCAGTTCGAAGCGGGAGACAATCTCACGATGCACTTTGTCGCTGCAGCAGCAACCGATGCTGTCGTGAGCGTGGTTTTTGAGGATCTCTTTCCACATTTTCTCCAGCAGACCGTGGTGGTAATCGAAGCCCAGCGTCCAGGCAAGGGTCGCCAGCGGCTCGAGGATATTGACAATTTTGTTCTCAATACGCGCATGGGCGATTTTGATGTCCATGCGCGTAGAGCCGATTGTCCGGTGAACGCGCATGTATTTCCCGTCGATAAACTCCCCTTTTACCGTCGCCAGTTCATCGCGGTGCGCATCGATGTGGTCAAATACCTCTTCGAACCGACTCATCACAAACTGACGCTGGGGATAGATTTCTCGCAGCTTGTCCATTACTGCAAAAATATTCTGCTGCAGCGGCATCTGATCGTGACCGTTGGGCAGCAAAATCTCTTTGGTGACGGAGGCGCTTTCCAGCACCTCGAGATAGCTGTCGAGCCGCTTTCGCAGCCCCGCTTCGTCCTCCGGTAAGTACTTACCAATCGCGTAGCCCAGCGGCAGTACCTGTGCCGTCACTTCGCTGCCGTCCTGGCTCTGCCAGAGAAATTCCGTTTTATCGGTTCCGTGTCGTTCCGAGCAGCCGCGCCAGAACATGGTCCGCGTTATGCCAAACCCGTTATAAATATGCGGAAGCTGACCGGACATACCAAATGAATCGGGCAGATAGCCGATTTTCATCGGCTCGCCGAACGCCATACAGTCGCGAATGCCATACATAAGGTTGCGGACGATCGACTCGCCGCTGACGAGGGTGGTATCAGTCTGGGTATACCAGGGGCCGATAATCAGTTTTCCGCGCTCGACCAGGGCCTTCACGCGCGCGCGGTTTTCAGGCACGACGGCAAAATAATCCTCCAGCACCGCCGTCTGCCCATCAAGGACGTAATATTTATACTCGTCATCCTGCTCCAGGCGGGTCAGGATCTCTTCCATATTATTGACCAGAAGAATACGTGACTCTTCGGTGGTGAAATACCACTCACGGTCCCAGTGCATATGCGGTGTGATATGAACGCGAGATACAGCTTTCATCTTCGTTTCCTGTGTGTGAGTTTTTACCGTATGGCGTCTTCAGTGACGTAGTTGCCCTTTTTTACCGCCTGGCGTCGCCAGAGCAGCAGAACAAACGTGGAGATAGCGGCCCCCAGCACCGCCGCGCCAAACCAGCCCGCCGCGGCAACCACACCGGTCAGCCCTGCGTCGTGAAGTAAAAAGAGAGAGAAAATACCCGCCCCCGGGGTAGACAGCCCGATCCCCATCGCCCCAACAATCGCGCCGGTTACCATGGAGCCGAGCACAAAGGAGCCAATGACGCGAAGGGGATCTTCTATCGCCATCGGAATCGCCCCTTCGGTAATGCCCGCGAGTCCGAGCAGCCACGTTGATTTACCGGTTTCAATTTCAAACGGTTTAAACAGTCCCGGAGCCAGCATCGTTGACGCCGTCACGGTAAAGGCCGAGACCATTTTGACGGAGGCAAAGATGGCATAGGGACCGTATACGCCGTTCGCCATCGCGCCCAGGCAAAACGCGTAAGAGGCTTTGTTGACCGGCCCGCCCAAATCAAATGAACACATAAAGCCGAGGATCGCCCCCAGGAGCAGCGCATTCGCACCGGACAGACCATTAAGCCAGACGGTGAGCGTGTTATTAAGCCAGGCCACCGGTTCGCCGATCACAAACAGCATCAGGCTACCCGCCCCCAGCACGCCAATGACCGGATAGAGATAAAAGGTTAAAAAGCCGTTATAGCGGCTACTCAGGCGAATGTGATTTTTCACCCAGCGCATCAGGTAACCCGCGATCAGGCCGCCCACGATAGCCCCCAGAAAACCGGAGCCGATCATATTGGCAGCAAGACCGGCAGCAAATCCCGGTGTCAGCGCGGGTTTATCCGCCAGCGAGTAAGCGGTATACGCGGCCAGAACGGGAACCATCAAAATTCCGAGCATGCCGCCGCCAAGCTTGCGGTACATCCACAGCCACGAGTTTTCCTGGTCGAACAAGTGCTGCAAGCCCAGGATTTGCGCCAGCAGTACCGACACAGCCAGCACCGTACCGCCAGCGACGATCAGCGGCACCGCAAAGGAGATCCCGCTGAGGAGCGCCTGTTTGAGCTCACTTTTTACGCCCGTTTTCGTTTCGGTATCGACGTACTCATGACCCGCATCGGATGAAGGCCGTAGCGCCAGCGCGCGCTCAATTAGCGCTTCAGCATGGCGCAGGGGCTCCGCAACGGGGACGGAAATCGCGGGGATCCCCTGAAAACGCTCACGCTCTTTGATCGCCACGTCTGCGGCAAAAATGCATGCTTTCGCCTCCTTCAACTGCTGCGCAGTGATGCGCCCCTCAATGCCGTTCGCCCCCTGCTTTTCGACCACCACGTTGACGCCCAGCCTGCGTCCCGCTTTTTCCAGGTATTCCACAGCCATATAGGTATGCGCAATTCCAGCCGGACAGGCGCTAACGCAAACGATCGTCGGGGCATTCACCGCAACGGCGGCCTCTTGCGCTTCAGGGGTCGCTTCCAGGGCAGCAAGCACATCTTCCGCCGTGGTGGCTGCCATCACGCGCGCCCGGAGATCGTCATCCGCCAGGCGAGACGTCAGTTCCGTCAGTACCTGAATATGTGTCGACCCCGCTTCGGCAGGAGGAATGGCGAGAAGAAAAATCAGCTCAACCTCTTCCGGTCCGTCCACGCCTTCCCACTCCAGCGGTTCGCGTAGCGTTGCCACGGCGAAGGCCGCTTCTTTCACGACGGCTGATTTACCGTGGGGCACCGCCAGCCCTTCGCCCAGGGCGGTGGGGCCAAGCGATTCCCGATGGAAAACTTCTTTAAGAAAAGCATCGGCATCAGCAATTTTGCCCAGCGCCACCAGACGTGTCGCAAGCTGACGGATTGCCTCATCCCGGCAGGAAAACCGCGCCTGAACGCAAACTGCACGCGGATCGGTCAGGGTCGTCAGGTTCATAGTGATCCTCACATTTAGATCGTTATTGTCTGGGATGGATTCTGGCAGATCTTATAATACATGTATGTGATCACTTTCACTAATAAGCCAATTTGTATTTTATTTGTATTATTTACAAATCATCAGTTGAATGCATAATTCCCTGAAAAGGTATTAAGCAGGCGCAATCAAATGGGTAATAAACCGATGTACCGGCAGATAGCCGATGCGTTTCGCGAGAAAATTAACGCCGGGGAGTTAAAACCCGGTGACGCGCTCCCGACGGAGTCCAGCCTTCAGGAGACGTTCAGCGTTAGCCGTGTCACCGTCCGGCAGGCCCTGAAACTGCTGGCTGATGAGCAGATTATCGAAAGCATTCAGGGCAGCGGCTCTTATGTAAAAGAGGAACGCGTAAATTACGATATCTACCAGCTCACCGGCTTTTACGAAAAGCTGGCGGACCGAAACGTCGATACGCACAGTGATGTTAAAATTTTTGAAGTGGTGAAAGCCGATGAGCGGCTTGCGGCAACGCTGGCCATCAATCCGGAGGATAAAGTCTGGCACGTGAAGCGCGTACGCTTTATCAAGCAGAAGCCGGTTAACCTGGAAGAGACATGGATGCCGCTGGCAATGTTCCCCGACCTCACCTGGGACGTGATGGAAAATTCGAAATACCACTACGTCGAGCAGATCAAAAAGATGGTTATCGATCGCAGCGAGCAGGAGCTTGTGCCGATCATGCCATCAGAGGAGGCGATCGCCGCGCTGGCGCTCGATCCGGCCAAACCGATCCTGGAAAAAGCCTCCCGCGGTTTCCTGAAGGACGGACGGGTATTTGAATACAGTCGCAACTTCTTCAATACCGACGATTACAAGTTCACGCTCGTTGCCAAACGCAGGCAATAAAAAAGGCCGCTTTTCAGCGGCCAACCATGTCGAAACGGACATTTTTTTACTTCAACGCTCCCCTGTCGGGGAGCAGAGAGGACTTACTTAATGATGGATTTCAGTGCTTCGCCGATATCCGCCAGGCTGCGAACGGTTTTCACGCCTGCGGCTTCGAGCGCTGCGAATTTCTCGTCAGCCGTACCTTTACCACCGGCGATGATCGCCCCTGCGTGACCCATACGCTTGCCTTTCGGCGCGGTCACACCCGCGATGTAACCGACAACCGGCTTGGTCACGTGTTCTTTGATGTAAGCAGCCGCTTCTTCTTCCGCGCTACCACCGATCTCACCAATCATCACGATCGCTTCGGTCTGTGGATCTTCCTGGAACAGTTTCAGGATGTCGATGAAGTTAGAGCCCGGGATCGGGTCACCGCCGATGCCCACACAGGTGGACTGGCCGAAGCCGTAATCGGTGGTCTGCTTAACGGCTTCATAGGTCAGGGTACCGGAACGGGACACGATGCCCACTTTGCCCGGCTTGTGGATGTGACCCGGCATGATGCCGATTTTGCATTCGCCTGGCGTGATGACGCCTGGGCAGTTCGGGCCGATCATGCGCACGCCGGCTTCATCCAGCTTCACTTTCACGGTCAGCATATCCAGCGTCGGGATACCTTCAGTGATGGTGATGATCAGTTTGATGCCCGCGTCGATCGCTTCCAGAATGGAGTCTTTGCAGAACGGTGCCGGAACGTAGATAACGGTCGCGGTTGCGCCCGTCGCTTCTACGGCTTCACGCACGGTGTTGAACACCGGCAGGCCCAGGTGCGTGGTGCCACCTTTACCTGGCGTGACGCCGCCAACCATCTGCGTGCCGTAGGCAATCGCCTGTTCGGAGTGGAAAGTCCCCTGGCTACCGGTGAAGCCCTGGCAGATAACCTTGGTATCTTTATTAATTAAAACTGACATTATTTCCCCTCCACTGCGGCAACAACCTGCTGAGCTGCATCCGTCAGACTTTTCGCTGCAATAATATTCAGGCCGCTGTCAGCCAGTTTTTTCGCGCCGAGTTCAGCGTTGTTACCTTCCAGACGTACAACCACCGGAACGTTAACACCCACTTCTTCTACCGCACCAATGATACCATCGGCAATCAGGTCGCAACGAACGATGCCGCCGAAGATGTTAACCAGAACCGCTTTAACATTGTCGTCAGAGAGGATGATTTTGAACGCTTCGGTCACGCGCTCTTTGGTTGCGCCACCGCCCACGTCGAGGAAGTTCGCTGGCTCACCACCGTGCAGCTTAACGATGTCCATGGTGCCCATTGCCAGGCCTGCACCGTTAACCATACAGCCGATGTTGCCGTCCAGCGCCACGTAGTTCAGCTCCCACTGCGCAGCCTGTGCTTCACGCGGGTCTTCCTGAGACTGGTCGCGCATTTCGCGCAGATCCGGCTGGCGGAACAGCGCGTTGCCGTCAGCGCCCAGTTTGCCGTCGAGGCAGATCAGATCGCCCTGGGTGGTGATCACCAGCGGGTTAATCTCGATCAGCGCCAGGTCGCGCTCCAGGAAGATAGTCGCCAGACCCATGAAGATCTTGGTGAACTGCTGAACCAGCTTGCCTTCCAGACCCAGTTTGAACGCCAGCTCGCGACCCTGGTAAGGCATTGGGCCTGCCAGCGGATCGATCGCCACTTTGTGGATCAGATGTGGGGTTTCTTCCGCCACTTTTTCGATTTCCACGCCGCCTTCGGTAGACGCCATGAACACCACGCGACGGGAGCTACGGTCAACAACCGCGCCCAGGTACAGCTCTTTAGCGATATCGGTCGCTGCTTCAACCAGGATCTGGTTAACCGGCTGGCCGTTTGCATCTGTCTGGTAGGTCACCAGACGTTTGCCGAGCCAATGTTCAGCAAACGCACGAATCTCTTCTTTGCTCTTAACAACCTTCACACCGCCCGCTTTACCACGGCCACCAGCGTGAACCTGACATTTAACTACCCACGGGCCGGAACCGATTTTAGATGCGGCTTCTTCTGCTTCACGCGGGGTAGTACAGGCATAACCCACCGGAGCCGGTAAGCCATACCGGGCAAACAGCTGTTTGGCCTGATATTCATGTAAGTTCATGTGTTCTATCCATCCTTCAGGTAATCGTTAGGTAGTGCTTTTAGTGGCCCGGCAGCCATACGCCGCCGGGCAAGACTGCAAAACTAGACGTCCAGCAGCAGACGCGTTGGATCTTCCAGCAGCTCTTTAATGGCAACCAGGAAGCCCACGGACTCGCGGCCGTCGATCAGGCGGTGATCGTAAGAGAGCGCCAGGTACATCATTGGCAGGATCTCAACTTTACCGTCTACCGCCATCGGACGATCTTTAATGGCATGCATACCCAGGATCGCGCTCTGCGGCGGGTTAATGATCGGGGTAGACATCAGCGAGCCGAATACGCCGCCGTTGGTAATGGTGAAGTTACCGCCGGTCAGGTCGTCTACGGTCAGCTTGCCGTCGCGGCCTTTAACAGCCAGCTCTTTGATATTTTTCTCGATGTCAGCCATACCCAGGGTATCCACATCACGCAGAACCGGGGTGACCAGACCACGTGGGGTAGAAACCGCCATGCTGACGTCGAAATAGTTGTGGTAAACCACGTCATCGCCATCGATGGACGCGTTCACTTCCGGGTAGCGTTTCAGCGCTTCAACGACAGCCTTCACGTAGAAGGACATAAAGCCCAGACGGATACCGTGACGTTTTTCAAACGCGTCACCGTACTGCTTACGCAGGTCCATGATTGGCTTCATGTTCACTTCGTTGAAGGTGGTCAGCATCGCGGTGGAGTTTTTCGCTTCCAGCAGACGCTCGGCTACACGCTTACGCAGGCGCGTCATTGGGACGCGTTTTTCGCTACGGGCACCCAGAGCAGGCTGAGCTGCTGCTGGCGCTGCCGCAGGGGCTTTCGCTTCTGCCTGAGCAGGTGCTTTCGCCAGGTGCTTGTCGATGTCTTCACGCGTCAGACGGCCACCCACACCGGTGCCTTTGATGGCAGCCGGGTCAAGGCTATGTTCAGCCAGCAGGCGACGGATCGCCGGGCTGAGGGCGTCGTTAGACTGTTCTTCCAGAGAAGCCTGCTGGCGCTGAGCCGGCGTAGAGGCTTTCTCTTCAGTCCTGGCGCTGGACTCTTTACCCGCGCTGTTGCCTTCACGCAGGCGACCCAGGATCTGACGAGAGGTGACGGTCGTACCTTCATCTTCCAGCACCGCGTCCAGTACGCCATCCGCCGAAGCCGGTACTTCCAGTACCACTTTGTCAGTTTCGATTTCTACCAGCACTTCATCGCGCTTAACGGCATCGCCTGGTTTTTTGTGCCAGGTAGCGACGGTCGCATCTGCTACAGATTCAGGCAAGTCGGGAACAAGAATATCTACGCTACTCATTATGTATCCTTTAATTAATCGACGTTCAGCGCGTCATTGACCAGATCTTGTTGCTGCTTCTGGTGAACGGACATATACCCTACCGCCGGAGAGGCGGAGGCCGGGCGACCTGCGTAACGCAGAGCGGACCCAAATGGAATCACTTCACGGAAATGATGCTGGCTGCAGTACCATGCGCCCTGGTTAAGCGGCTCTTCCTGGCACCAGACAAAATCATGAACGTGAGCGTAAGGTTTCAGCACTTCCTGCATCGCCTGATGCGGGAACGGATAAAGCTGTTCGATACGCACGATGGCGACATCTTTCTGATCGTTCTTACGGCGCTGTTCCAGCAGGTCGTAATAAACCTTACCAGAACACATCACCACACGCTTCACGGCCTGCGGATCCAGCTCGTCAATCTCACCGATGGCTGGCAGGAAGGTGCCGTTTGCCAGCTCATCCAGGCTGGATACCGCCAGCGGATGGCGCAGCAGGGATTTCGGAGACATGACCACCAGCGGACGGCGCATACCGCGCAGTGCCTGACGACGCAGCATGTGGTAGACCTGAGCCGGAGTGGACGGCACGCAAACCTGCATGTTCTGCTCAGCGCAAAGTTGCAGATAGCGTTCCAGACGCGCGGAGGAGTGCTCCGGACCCTGGCCTTCATAACCGTGCGGCAGCAGCATGACCAGACCACACATGCGGCCCCACTTCTGCTCGCCGGAGGAGATGAACTGGTCGATAACGACCTGCGCACCGTTGGCGAAGTCACCGAACTGCGCTTCCCAGATGGTCAGGGTGCGTGGTTCAGCGGTGGCGTAGCCGTATTCGAAGGCCAGTACCGCTTCTTCAGACAGTACGGAGTCCCAGACTTTGAACTGACCCTGACCGTTGTGGACGTGCTGCAGTGGGGTATAGGTTGAACCGTTAGACTGATTGTGAACCACAGCGTGACGGTGGAAGAAGGTACCACGGCCCGCATCTTCGCCGGACAGACGCACGGGAATGCCTTCGTCAACCAGCGTTGCATAAGCCAGCGTTTCCGCGCCACCCCAGTCAAACAGCTTCTCACCTGCAGCCATGGACTGACGGTCAGCATAGATTTTCGCCACGCGAGACTGCATCTCGATAGCGTCTGGTACGGTGCTGATGCGTTTAGCCAGCTCCTGCAGACGCTTCATCTCAACCTTGTTCGGGTAGCTCTCATCCCACTCGTGGTTGAGGTACGGCGACCAGGTAAAGGAGTGCATGTTCATCGGACGCAGCTCTTTCACTACGCATTCACCCGCATCCAGCGCATCGCGGTAGAGGTTGACCAGTTCGGTCGCATCTTCCAGCGTCGCCACTTTTTCGCTTTCCAGCTTGTCAGCATAGATTTTGCGTGGCGTCGGATGTTTTTTGATTTTCTGATACATCAGCGGCTGGGTTGCACTTGGCTCATCCGCTTCGTTGTGGCCGTGACGGCGGTAGCAGAAGAGGTCAATGAACACATCGCGTTTGAAGGTATTACGGAAGTCCAGCGCCAGACGGGTCACGAAAGCGACAGCTTCCGGATCGTCCGCGTTCACGTGGAAGATCGGCGCCTGAACCATTTTACCGATGTCGGTGCAATATGGTGTAGAGCGGGCATCCAGCGGGTTAGAGGTGGTGAAGCCCACCTGGTTGTTGATCACGATGCGAACGGTACCGCCCACTTCATAACCACGCGCTTTCGACATGTTCAGGGTTTCCTGAACCACGCCCTGCCCGGTTACCGCCGCATCACCGTGAATGGTGATTGGCAGCACTTTGTTGCTGCTTGGCTCGTCCAGACGATCCAGACGCGCACGCACGGAACCGATAACCACCGGGCTGACGATCTCCAGGTGTGACGGGTTAAACGCCAGCGCCAGGTGAACCAGACCGCCTTCGGTTTCGATATCAGACGAGAAGCCCATGTGGTACTTCACGTCGCCGGTGCCGAGGTGCTCTTTATGTTTGCCCGCGAATTCGTCGAACAGGTCCTGCGGTTTTTTACCCAGCACGTTGACCAGGACGTTCAGACGACCACGGTGCGCCATGCCCAGTACCACTTCACGGGTACCGCTCTTGCCTGCATGACGAATCAGCTCTTTCAGCATCGGCACCAGCGCGTCGCCGCCTTCCAGCGAGAAGCGTTTTGCGCCCGGGAATTTCGCGCCCAGATAGCGCTCAAGGCCCTCTGCTGCAGTCAGTTCGCCAAGGAAACGTTTTTTCTCTTCTGCTGAGAAATTCGCATGGCCCGCTACGGATTCGATACGCTGCTGGATCCAGCGTTTCTCTTCGGTAGAGGTAATGTGCATGTATTCCGCGCCGATGGAGCCGCAGTAGGTTTGCTTGAGCGCATCAATGAGTTCGCCCAGCTTCATCGTGTCTTTGCCGATGGCAAAAGAACCTACGTTAAAGCTTTCCTGGAAATCGGCCTCGGTCAGATCGTGATACGCCGGATCGAGATCGGCCACACGTTCTTGCTGCCACAGTCCCAGCGGATCGAGATTCGCATGCTGGTGACCACGGAAGCGATAAGCGTTGATAAGCTGCAGGACTTTAACCTGCTTCGCATTGGTGTCAGGGTCGGAAATCGCAGAAGAGTAACGTGAGGCATCCTTCGCCAGACGACGGAAATAATCACGTGTTTTGGAATGGAATTGATCCGGTTTGACCCCTGTGCCAGGCAACTGCTGGAACATGGAACGCCAGTTTGCGTCCACTGAGTCAGGATCGGTTAAGAAGTCTTCATAGAGCTGTTCAATCCAGCTCTGGTTCGCACCAGAAAGGAAAGAAGAGTCCAGCCAGGCTTTCATTGCGCCGTTCTGCATCGTGATCCCTTAAGCATTTTTATGCTTACTTTCGCCGTAGAAACTACCACGCACACCACGTGTACGTGCCGGGGTTCACCTGCGAGCTCTTTTCATTTGGCCCGCGAAGGAACCTTTAGAAACTGTCTAAACTTCAGGGCAGTTTTTAAAGGTTTCTGCAATTCGCCCGGTGGCGCTACGCTTACCGGGCCTACTGTTACGTAGGCCGGATAAGCGCAGCGCCATCCGGCGTTTTTACTTACGCACTGCGCTGCAGCAGCATCGACTTAATATGGCCGATGGCGCGCGTCGGGTTCAGTCCCTTCGGACATACACTGACGCAGTTCATGATGCTATGGCAGCGGAATACGCTGAAAGCGTCACTCAGTCCTTCCAGACGACTCTCGGTTTCGGTGTCGCGGCTATCGATCAGGAAGCGATAGGCAGCCAGCAGACCGGCCGGGCCGATAAACTTGTCCGGGTTCCACCAGAACGACGGACAGGACGTTGAACAACATGCGCAGAGAATACACTCGTACAACCCATCGAGTTTTTCACGCTGCTCAGGAGACTGTAAGTGCTCGCGAGCGGGTGGATTTTGCCCATTATTCAATAAGTAAGGCTTAATCTTCTCATATTGTGCATAGAATTGCCCCATGTCTACCACCAAATCACGCACGACCGGCAGGCCTGGCAGAGGACGGATAACAATTTTCTGACCAGGACGCTGCAACGCGGAAATTGGCGTGATGCAGGCCAGGCCATTTTTACCGTTCATGTTCACGCCATCAGAGCCGCAGACCCCTTCACGGCAGGAGCGACGGAACGACAGTGTCGGATCTTTTTCTTTCAGCTGGATTAACGCATCCAGCAGCATCATGTCGCGACCTTCTTCCGCTTCCAGGGTGTAGTCCTGCATACGCGGAGCATCATCAACATCCGGGTTATAACGATAAACTGAGAATTCGAGTTTCATTATCCTGTCTCCGCATTAGTAAGTACGAATCTTCGGCGGGAACGCCGGACGCAGTTTCGGTTCCATGTTGACGCTACGACGCGTCATGGATTCCGACTCTGGCAGATACAGGGAATGGCACAGCCAGTTTTCGTCATCACGATCCGGGAAGTCGAAGCGGCTATGCGCGCCACGGCTCTCGGTACGGAAGTTTGCCGACATCGCGGTCGCGAACGCAGTTTCCATCAGGTTATCCAGCTCCAGGCATTCAACGCGCTGGGTGTTGAACTCGCTGGAGGTGTCATCCAGACGGGCATTTTTCAGACGCTCGCGGATCGCTTTCAGCTGCTCAAGACCTTTGGCCATTGCGTCACCTTCGCGGAATACCGAGAAGTTATGCTGCATGCATTCCTGCAGTGCTTTACGGATTTCCACCGGATCTTCGCCGTTACGGTTGCCGTTCCAGCGGTTGAGGCGCTCAAGAGAGGCATCAATTTCGTCGTCGGTCGCGTCACGCAGCGCGCCCTGCTCGGCAATGGATTCCTGCAGATGCAGACCGACTGCACGGCCGAATACCACCAGGTCCAGCAGCGAGTTGCCGCCGAGACGGTTTGCGCCGTGAACGGATACGCAGGCAATTTCACCTACGGCGAACAGGCCAGGAATAACCACATCTTCGCCCTGCTCGTTCACGGTCAACGCCTGACCGGTCACTTTGGTCGGAATACCGCCCATCATGTAGTGGCAGGTTGGGATAACAGGAATTGGCTCTTTCACCGGGTCGACGTGTGCGAAGGTACGAGACAGCTCCAGAATGCCCGGCAGACGGGATTCCAGCACCTCTTTACCCAGATGGTCGAGTTTCAGCTTCGCGTGTGGACCCCATGGGCCATCACAGCCGCGGCCTTCACGGATTTCGATCATGATGGAACGCGCCACCACGTCACGACCCGCCAGGTCTTTCGCATTCGGGGCATAACGCTCCATGAAGCGTTCGCCGTGTTTGTTCAGCAGGTAGCCGCCTTCACCACGGCAGCCTTCTGTTACCAGAACGCCGGCACCGGCGATACCGGTTGGGTGGAACTGCCACATTTCCATATCCTGAACCGGCACGCCTGCGCGGATTGCCATGCCGACACCGTCACCGGTGTTGATGTGGGCGTTGGTGGTGGACTGGTAAATACGGCCTGCACCGCCGGTGGCCAGCACGGTTGCGCGGGCTTTGAAGTAAACGACTTCACCGGTTTCGATACATAGCGCGGTACAACCGACCACTGCGCCATCGGCATTTTTCACCAGATCCAGCGCATACCACTCGGAGAAGATGGTGGTGTGGTTTTTCAGGTTCTGCTGATACAGGGTGTGCAGCAGTGCGTGGCCGGTACGGTCAGCCGCCGCTGCGGTACGTGCCGCCTGCTCGCCGCCGAAGTTTTTCGACTGGCCGCCAAACGGACGCTGATAGATGGTGCCGTTTTCCAGACGGGAGAACGGCAGCCCCATGTGGTCCAGCTCCAGAATCGCTTCCGGGCCGGTCTTACACATATATTCGATGGCATCCTGGTCGCCGATGTAGTCGGAACCTTTTACCGTGTCGTACATGTGCCATTCCCAGTTATCTTCATGGGAGTTACCCAGCGCAACGGTAATACCGCCCTGCGCGGATACAGTGTGGGAACGGGTCGGGAACACTTTAGAGAGCAGCGCACAGGTCTGGCCGCTCTGGGAAATTTGCAGTGCGGCACGCATACCTGCGCCACCGGCACCAATCACAACAGCATCAAATTCTCTGACTGGCAGTTTCATTACACACCCCACACCACAACGAATCCATAAATAACGTAAACCACCAGTGCAACGACAATGGCCAGCTGCAGAGGAAGGCGAATCGCCAGCGGTTTAACGTAATCGGTCAACACCTGCCACATACCAATCCACGCATGAATAAGGATGGAGAACAGCGCCAGCAGGGTGAACACTTTGGTGAAGGCGGATCCGAAGAACCCACTCCAGATTTCCCACGTCAGCGTACCGCTGGTCGCGAAGAAACCAATCATATAGATGATGTAAAGGGTGAGAACGATAGCGGTAGCACGGACAAGAATGAAGTCATGTACGCCGTTGCGTCCTAATGCGGAGGCGTTGCTTACCATACGAGAACTCCTGCGAGAAGTGAAAGCACGACAGTAATCACAAATGAAATGTTAGCGGAGCGTTTCCCGGCTTCGAACGTCTCTTCCAGGTAGCCAAAGTCCATCAGCATATGACGAACACCCACGACGACGTGGTACGCCAGCGCGGTCAGAATGCCCCACATGATGAATTTCACGAAGAAGCTGTTCATGATGGCAGAGGCCTGGAGGAATCCTTCAGGGGAGGAGAGGCTGGTACCCAGTAACCACAGCAGAATGCCGACCGCCACAAACGTAATTACACCTGAAACACGGTGCAGAATGGACGCTATTGCTGTTACGGGGAACCGGATCGTTTTCAGATCCAGATTGACAGGTCTTTGTTTTTTCACATTTCTTATCATGAATAACGCCCACATGCTGTTCTTATTGTTTCCTTCCTCCGGACTGCGATGCGGGTCAAGCAGCGTTCCTTTTCTATAACTGCGCGTCATGCAAAACAATGCTTCCAGATGCTTCAACGACACATTACAACGCTGGGTGGCTCGGGATTGCAGGGTGTTCCGGAGACCTGGCGGCAGTATAGGCCGTTCACAAAATCATTACAATTAACCTACATACAGTTTGTCGGGTTTTCTCTGGAACAGTGATCAGGGTCACGATAACAACATCTTTTTAATTTTTAATCATCTGATTTGACAAATGTTAAACAATATTGTTACAAACGTCATCAGAAAAGGCATATAATGCGCAAAAGTTATGAGGTCTCTCTTTCACCTGACAAATAGTTATGTAACAGTGTGATGGTATTGACCGAAGTTATCAGGACAGTTATTAGTGATATACAGGTTTGAATAATTCGGACTGCAAAAACGCTGATTTGCTGTTGTTTCACTGATATTTCATTCGTTTACCTGCAAGGCGCCATAGCTCTGTACCCTGGTTTGTCCTCGTGAGCTGAGCGGTAAGCCAAATAACAATCTGGTAACGGTGATTAACAGCTGAAAGCAAATCCGGTAAAGCGCAGTCTTAAGCATAAGGCGCTAAGGAGACCGTAAATGGCTGATACAAAGGCAAAACTCACCCTCAACGGTGGTGATGCTATTGAACTGGATGTGCTAAAAGGCACGCTCGGTCAGGATGTTATTGATATCCGTACGCTGGGTTCCAAAGGAGTATTTACCTTTGACCCTGGATTTACCTCTACCGCATCTTGCGAATCCAAAATCACCTACATTGACGGTGACGAAGGTATCCTGCTCCATCGCGGCTTCCCCATCGATCAGTTAGCCACCGAATCCAACTATCTGGAAGTGTGCTACATCCTGCTGAACGGCGAAAAGCCAACGCAGGCGCAGTACGATGAATTCAAAACCACCGTCACCCGTCACACCATGATCCATGAGCAGATTACCCGTCTGTTCCATGCGTTCCGTCGTGACTCTCACCCGATGGCGGTGATGTGCGGGATTACCGGTGCGCTGGCGGCGTTCTACCACGACTCCCTTGACGTGAATAACCCGCGTCACCGTGATATCGCGGCGTTCCGTCTGCTGTCCAAAATGCCTACCATGGCGGCGATGTGTTACAAATACTCCATCGGCCAGCCGTTTGTGTATCCACGTAACGACCTCTCCTACGCCGGTAACTTCCTGCGCATGATGTTCTCCACGCCGTGCGAAGAGTACGAAGTGAACCCGGTGCTGGAACGCGCAATGGACCGTATCCTGATCCTGCACGCTGACCACGAACAGAACGCTTCCACCTCTACCGTCCGTACCGCGGGCTCTTCAGGCGCGAACCCGTTCGCCTGTATCGCTGCGGGCATCGCCTCCCTGTGGGGACCGGCGCACGGCGGCGCGAACGAAGCGGCACTGAAGATGCTGGAAGAGATCAGCACCGTTGAGCACATTCCTGAATTCGTGCGTCGTGCGAAAGACAAGAATGATTCCTTCCGCCTGATGGGCTTCGGTCACCGTGTTTACAAAAACTATGACCCACGCGCCACCGTGATGCGTGAAACCTGCCACGAAGTGCTGAAAGAACTGGGTACCAAAGATGATCTGCTGGAAGTGGCGATGGAGCTGGAACACATCGCGCTGAACGACCCGTACTTCATCGAGAAGAAACTCTACCCGAACGTCGACTTCTACTCCGGTATCATTCTGAAAGCGATGGGTATTCCGTCTTCCATGTTCACCGTAATCTTCGCCATGGCCCGTACCGTAGGCTGGATTGCGCACTGGAACGAAATGCACAGCGAAGGCATGAAAATCGCCCGTCCTCGTCAGCTGTATACCGGCTACGAGCAGCGTGATTTTAAGTCTGATATTAAGCGCTAACAGACGTTGGGTGCGGCATGATGCCCTCACCCCAGCCCTCTCCCACAGGGAGAGGGTGAAAACCTTAAAAACGGTAACCCTTGGGTTACCGTTTTACTTTTATTTCTGGCAGTGCGGGCACCAGTAAAAAGGTCTCGAAGAGAGCATAATCCTGTCGATAATCCCGCCACATCGCTCGCACTTTTTCCCCGCCCGATGAAACACCTTAAACCGGAACAGCGCCCCGTGATGCCTGTTCTCATCTACCACGCCGCGCGTCGTGTAGGATAAACGCGGTATGTCCAGCAGCGCATGGGACAGCGCTTCCAGCTGTTCATCGCTGAGCTGCGAGGCTTTATGCTGCGGCGCCAGCCCGGCTTCCCAAAGGATTTCCACCCGCAGGTAGTTGCCGAGCCCGGCCAGAAAGGCCTGGTCGAGAAACAGACCGGAAAACTGCCGATTGCGAAATTTGGGTGACAGCAAACGGGCTTTCACATCGCCCGCCGTCAGGCGCATATCCAGCACATCCGGCCCGACGCGCAGCAAGAACGGATGAACGAGCAACTGCTCAGGCGTTAACATTTCGATATCCGACGCGCTGTAAAGCAGGATGGCTTTATCAGCCGTTTGCAGCCTGACCCGCAGCACACGGGTGGTTTGCGGCTGTTCATCCGCGTTAACCACGCGCCAGACGCCGTAAAGCTGGTTATGGCTATATAACGTCAGGTTATGGGAAAAGTGCGTGAGTAAGGCTTTCCCGCGCGTTTCAATATGGGTCACCGTCTGCCCCAGCAGCTGTGATTCAAACGGTTTGAGTTGCGGAAAGGCAAACCAGACATCCGTCAGCGGTTTGCCCTTTATCGCCGCTTCCAGGCTATCCGCCGCGCGGCGGATCTCCGGACCTTCTGGCATGTTATTGTCCTTAAATGATTATTCTGCGCTGACAAGAATACCCTCATCAGAGAACGCTGCCCGCAGGCGTCGCGCAAACTGGAGCGCATGCTCGCCGTCGCCATGTAAGCATACCGTATCGGCCTGAACGTTTGCCGATGTACCATCCACAGCGGTGACACGCCCGGCGCGCACCATCTCCAGCGTCTGCGCCAGCGCTTTACCTTCGTCGGTAATGAGCGCCCCGGCCTGCGTTCGCGGCACCAGGCTGCCATCAGACTGATATCCCCGGTCGGCAAACACTTCCTGGCGGGTGGTTAACCCCAGGCGCTGCCCGGCGCGGATCAGCTCGCTGCCCGCCAGGCCCACCAGAATCAGCTGAGCGTCACAATCCCGCACCGCGCGGGCAATGGCGTCCGCCAGAGCAGGATCTTTCGCCGCCTGATTGTAAAGCATGCCGTGCGGCTTCACGTGGCGCAGTACGCCCTTCTCAGCGCGCACTATCGCCTCCAGCGCGCCAATCTGGTAAAGCATCTGAGCGTAGACCGTCTCCGGCGGCAGGTCCATCGCCGTACGGCCAAAGTTCTCCCGGTCGGGAAAGCTCGGGTGAGCGCCTATCGCCACGCCGTTTTTAATGGCATTGCGCACGCTCTCCAGCATGGTTTGCGCATCACCCGCGTGAAAGCCGCAGGCGATGTTGACCGAAGATACCAGCGTCATCAGCTCTGCGTCGGCGCGGCTCCCCTCCCCCAGATCGGCATTTAAATCAATCTTTACCATCAAGCCTCCACGCCAGCTGTTCGAGATAACGCTGCTGATCCTGCCGCGCTTTCAGCGCCTCCTCCAGCGAACATTGCACGAAATGGATCGGCTGACCGAGGGGAATTTGCGCCAGATGGTAGCGATCCGCGTCAATAATGCAGGCAATGCGCGGATAGCCGCCCGTCGTCTGCGCATCGTTCATCAGCACAATGGGTTGACCATTGCCCGGAACCTGAATGACGCCAGGCAATAAGCCGTGGGAGAGCAACTCCCGGTCGGTTGTGCGGGTCAGCGGCTGCCCCTGCAGGCGGTAGCCCATGCGGTTACTCTGCGGGCTAATCTTCCACGGCGAACGCCAGAAAGACTCTTTAGAAGCGTCATCGAACTCCTGATATTCCGGCCCCGGTAAGGCGCGGATCACGTTCCCCCACAGCAACTGTTTTACGCCCTGCGTCGTCGAGAAATCGCGTGTTGACGGCTTAATCGCCAGACGATCGCCATCGCGTAGCGAACGTCCCTCATGCCCCCCTATGCCCGCTTTCTGATCGGTACTGGCTGACCCCAGCACCTCCGGCACGTCAATGCCCCCCGCTACCGCAAGGTAACTGCGCACGCCGTGCAAAGGCCGTTTCAGCGTCAGACGTTGCCCGGCTTTCGCCCGCAAACGCCAGCCGGTCCACACCGCTTTGCCGTCCAGCGTGGCGTCACAACCTGCGCCGGTCAACGCAAACCAGGTTTCCTGACCGAACTCAATCACGCACTGACCCAGCGTAATTTCTAACGCCGCCGTGCTGCCTGCGTTACCCACCAGCAGGTTGGCAATCTCCAGCGAAGGACGATCAAGCGCACCGCAGTAGCTCACGCCAGACTGGCGCAGGCCAAAGCGGCCGGCATCCTGTACCGAGGTATAAAGCCCTGCGCGAAGTAACGTTAACATACCCCCTCCTTCTGCGGGATAAAGCGAAGGGTATCGCCAGGACGAAGGAGAATGGGTGCCTCCTGCCCCGGTTCAAATAATGGCATGGCGGTGTGCCCAATAAGCTGCCAGCCGCCCGGCGAGGTGAGCGGATAAATTCCGGTTTGTTCGCCGCCAATCGCCACCGTTCCCGCGGGAACGCTCAGGCGTGGCTCGGCCCGGCGCGGCGTATGCAGCTGAGGGGATAATCCGCCAAGATACGGGAAGCCGGGTTGAAACCCCAGAAACCAGACCACGTAATCCACCGAACTGTGCAGCTCAACAACCTGCTTCTCCGTTAATCCGCAGTGATCCGCCACCACGCCAAGATCCGGCCCACCCGTGCCGCCATAGACGACCGGGATTTCAATCATTCTCGATTCCGGCTCCAGCGCTTCGCTCTCTTCCCACCAGCGCTGAAGACGTTCAATAGCATCCAGCGCCTTTGTCTGCGGGTTGCGCAGCACGACGGTAATGTTATTCATGCCAGGAATGGTTTCTACCACTTCCGGGATGTCAACCAGGCGCTGTGTCAGCCGCCAGATACGCTTTTGCGTGGCAAGCGTGACCGGCGGTTCAAGTTCCAGTACAACTGCGCTTTCACCCAGAAGATAACAACGCGCTCTCTGCACTCGGGCACCTCTCATCAGGCGGGATTAGGGATATCAATAAAGGTCACATCCAGATCGGTATTTTCCGTCAGCCATTCGCTGAGGGCGCGGATACCGCCACGCTCGGTAGCATGGTGGCCTGCCGCGTAAAAATGCAGCCCCTGTTCACGGGCTGAGTGAACCGTCTGCTCAGAGACTTCACCGGTAATAAACGCATCAACACCAAAACGCGCGGCGCTGTCGATAAAGCCCTGACCGCCGCCGGTACACCAGGCAACGCGCTTAACGGTATCCGGCCCCGTATCGCCACACCACAGCGGACGACGCCCGAGACGTGCTTCGATCCACGAGGCCAGCTCCAGACCCGGAACCGGCATCGACAGCTCTCCCCACGGGACCAGTGGCTCGATTTCGCCCATCACAGTGATCCCCAACAGCTGCGCCAGCTGGACGTTATTCCCCAGTTCCGGGTGTGCATCCAGCGGCAGGTGGTAGCCGTACAGGTTGATGTCATTGGCCAACAGCGTTTTCAGGCGGTTGCGCTTCATACCGTGAATAATCGGTGATTCGTTTTTCCAGAAATAACCGTGGTGAACAATGATCGCATCGGCCTCCTGACGCACCGCTTCATCCAGCAATGCCTGGCTTGCCGTCACGCCGGTGATGATTTTTTGCACTGTCTCACGGCCTTCCACCTGCAGCCCATTCGGGCCGTAATCGCTGAAGGCGGCGGTATTGAGTTTTTCGTTAATCAGGCTTTCCAGTTCGCTGTTTTTCATCATCACTCTCTTAAGCTTTACGGGCGGCTTCATAGGCCGCCAGCGTGGCGACGCGCGCCTGTTTATGGTCAACAATCGGGCGGGGATAATCGAGCTTTACGCCCTGTTTATCCGCCCATGCCCACGGGTCGTGGATCGCTTTCGCAGGAACATGCCTGAGCGCGGGCAACCAGCGACGAATAAAGTCGCCGTTAGCATCAAATTTTTGTCCCTGAGTGGTCGGATTGAAAATCCGGAAATAGGGAGCCGCATCGGTACCGGTAGAGGCCGCCCACTGCCATCCGCCATTATTCGCTGCCAGATCGCCATCGATCAGCTGAGAAATAAAATAACGCTCCCCGACACGCCAGTCGATAAGCAGATCTTTCACCAGGAAGCTGGCGGTAATCATTCGCAGACGGTTGTGCATCCACCCGGTTTCATTCAACTGGCGCATCGCGGCATCAACAATCGGATAGCCCGTCTCCCCCTTTTTCCAGGCCAGTAAACGCGCCTCGTCGTGCTGCCATTTTACGTTATCGGTCCAGGGAATGAACGGGCGATGCTTGCAGAGATCGGGATGATAAGTCATCAGATGGCGATAGAACTCACGCCAGATCAGTTCGTTCAGCCACACCGACCCCGTCCCGCCGTCCAGCGCCTGCGGCTGCTCGGCCAGGAGACGATGCAGACACTGGCGAGGAGAGAGCACGCCCAATGCCAGGCAGGCCGATAATCGGCTTGTCCCTTCAACCGCCGGGAAATCCCTGCGCGCGTCGTACTCTCCCGCGCCCTGCTTGCAAAACTGGCGCAGCTTCGCAATCGCTGATTTCTCACTGGCAGGGAACAGAAGATCGTCGAACGACTGTTGGGGATAGTTAAACGTTAATTCAGGCAGATCGGTTATGGCATCACCCCGAACAGCGGGCGCGGCCACGCACTCAGGCAGCGCCTCTTTCAGGCGTTTAACAAACGCATTTTTAAACGGCGTAAACACTTTGTACATTTCGTGACTGCCGGTCATGACGCTGCCCGGCGCCAGCATGACGCTGTCATCAAATACTTCACAAACTACCCCGTCCAGCATGTTTTCCAGCTGGCGATCCCGCCGCTGTTCGTTCAGCTCGTACTGATAGTTATAAAAAAGGTGTGTGACGCCGTTTTGCTGACAGATCGCCTGCAGCATCTGAAGCTGCGCGGCAAAATCACTGACCTCTTTGTAGATCAGCGGAATACCTTTTTCAGCAAGCGCGTGTTGCAGAACGTTCAGATGTGATTTGAGGTAAGCCGCCTGGCGCGGTGCCATATCATGCTGCTGCCACTGTTCGGGCGTAGCGATGAACAGTGCCAGCACGCTGGCATCCTCAGAACGACAGGCTGCCGCGAGAGCGATGTTGTCATGTACGCGCAGATCTGCGCGAAACCAAACCAGATGGGTGGGCATAAAACTCCAGGCAAATATCCATTATGTCCGTAAGGGCACGCCACCAAAGGAAAAAGTGGCGAGCTTTTACTGTACTTTGCCATGAAGTGTAGACGGGATGAAATAAAAAAGACCGCCGGGGGGTGGTAATGCCAGTCAGTTAAGTAACTGACTGGCATTACCCATTGCTATAGGCGGTTTCTATATTGCTATGTGTAGTCTTTCTTTTTTAGTAGAAGTCGCAGGTCGCTTTCTCGGCCTGATCCATCCACACCGGCTTCTCGCTGGTTTTCGCCCAGACGCGGTGCAGATAGCTGTAAAAACGAGCGCGATCTTTCCAGAACAGCATCACCGGCAGGGCCAGCACGCCAGCCACTACGGCGAAAGTACGACGCATGAACACAATATGAGCTGGATACGCTTTATACAGATCCATATTTTCTCCCCTATAGTTGGCCGGAAACGTCATCCGGAAAATTCAAAATCTGTGACCTGGATAAAATAATATCGCTTTGCGTGTAATTTTACTACTCATCCGACCACTTATTTTCATTCATTTAGTGAATATTTACTCTCGCGCCGTAATTTAGTTACAAAAAAGTTAACAATTTACTTACCAATAGTTAAATTGTGGGCTTTGCCATTTTTATACTTTTTTTACACCCTCTCTCCTCATTTTTGCGAAATCTTTGCGCCATAAATCCTACCGTTAACCCAACAACAAAAGTCACCCGGAGGTGGATTGTGAGTGCAGGTCTTATTGCCGGCATCGTGCTGGTGTTCCTGTTATTGGGTTATCTGGTTTATGCCCTGATTAATGCGGAGGCATTCTGATGGCTGCTCAGGCGTTTTTGCTTATTGCCAGCTTCTTACTGGCGTTGTTCGTTCTGGCAAGGCCACTGGGAATGGGGCTGGCAAGGCTTATCAACAACGTCCCCCTGCCTGGTACGGGAAGCGTTGAAAAAGGGATCTGGCGTGTACTGGGAATAGACGATCGCGAGATGAGCTGGCGTGAATATCTGTTTGCCATTCTGCTGCTGAATATTGTTGGGCTGATTGCACTTTTTACCCTGCTGATGCTGCAGGGGAGTCTGCCGCTGAATCCGCAACAATTACCGGGTCTGTCCTGGCATCTTGCGCTGAATACGGCAGTCAGCTTTGTCACCAACACCAACTGGCAGTCCTATGCGGGTGAAACCACGCTCAGCTATTTCAGCCAGATGGTTGGGTTAACCGTTCAGAACTTCCTCTCAGCCGCCAGCGGTATCGCTGTGATCTTCGCGCTGACGCGCGCGTTTGCTCGTCAGAAAATCAGTACCCTGGGTAACGCGTGGGTGGATCTGACGCGCATCACGCTGTGGATATTGCTGCCAATTGCGCTGCTGATCGCGCTGTTCTTTATTCAGCAAGGTAGCCTGCAAAACCTGCTGCCATATACCCCTTATACCTCGCTGGAAGGGGCAAAACAGCTCCTGCCGATGGGGCCCGTGGCGTCGCAGGAAGCCATAAAGATGCTCGGCACCAACGGCGGCGGCTTCTTCAACGCCAACTCATCGCATCCGTTTGAAAACCCGACTGCCCTGACCAATTTTGTGCAGATGCTGGCGATTTTCCTGATCCCCACCGCACTCTGCTTTGCCTTTGGTGATGTCGTCAACGATCGCCGTCAGGGGCGCACCCTGCTCTGGACCATGTCGTTAATCTTCGTGGTCTGCGTTGCGCTGGTGATGTGGGCTGAATGGAACGGCAATAGCCATTTCATGCAGCTTGGGGCTAACAGCAATATCAATATGGAAGGTAAAGAGAGCCGCTTTGGCATTCTCGCCAGCAGCCTCTATGCGGTGGTCACCACGGCGGCCTCGTGCGGGGCGGTGAATGCCATGCATGACTCCTTCACCGCACTGGGCGGAATGATCCCAATGTGGCTGATGCAGATTGGCGAGGTGGTATTTGGCGGCGTGGGTTCAGGTCTTTACGGCATGCTGTTGTTCGTGATACTGGCGGTGTTTATTGCCGGTCTGATGATTGGTCGTACCCCGGAATACCTCGGTAAAAAAATCGACGTTCGCGAGATGAAATTAACCGCGCTGGCGATTCTGGTAACCCCTGCCCTCGTACTGCTCGGCTCCGCACTAGCGCTGATGACCGAGGCCGGACGCAGCGGCATCTTTAACCCGGGTATTCACGGCTTTAGCGAAGTGCTGTATGCCGTCTCCTCTGCCGCCAACAACAACGGCAGTGCCTTTGCAGGCTTAAGTGCCAACTCACCGTTCTGGAACTGTCTGCTGGCGTTCTGCATGTTCGTGGGTCGTTTCGGGATCATTGTGCCGGTCATGGCGATTGCCGGATCGCTGGTGAATAAAAAAATTCAACCGACCACCACCGGAACATTACCGACCCACGGCGCGCTGTTTATCGGCCTGCTCACAGGCACCGTGTTACTGGTTGGTGCCCTGACCTTTATCCCCGCCCTCGCGTTAGGCCCGGTCGCGGAATACCTCTCTTTACGCTGATTTTGCGGAGAATTTGTCATGAGTCGTAAACAACTGGCCCTGTTCGAACCGTCATTAGTTCGTCAGGCGCTCATGGATGCGGTGAAAAAACTGAGCCCGCGCGTGCAGTGGCACAACCCGGTGATGTTTATTGTCTGGGCGGGAAGCGTCCTGACCACCGCACTGGCGATTGCCATGGGAACGGGCCACATGCCGGGAAATGCGATGTTTACCGGCGCCATTAGCCTGTGGCTGTGGTTTACCGTGCTGTTTGCCAACTTTGCGGAAGCGCTGGCGGAAGGCCGGAGTAAAGCCCAGGCCAACAGCCTGAAAGGGGTAAAAAAGACCGCCTTCGCACGCAAGTTACGTGAACCAAAATACGGTGCGCAGATGGACCACGTTCCGGCGGATGAACTGCGTAAAGGCGATGTGGTGCTGGTCGAAGCTGGCGATATTATCCCGTGCGACGGGGAAGTGATTGAAGGTGGCGCGTCGGTGGACGAAAGCGCCATCACCGGGGAATCCGCCCCGGTTATCCGTGAATCCGGCGGCGATTTCGCCTCCGTAACGGGGGGGACGCGCATACTCTCCGACTGGCTGGTGATCCAGTGTAGCGTTAACCCAGGTGAAACCTTCCTTGACCGGATGATCGCCATGGTGGAAGGCGCCCAGCGTCGTAAAACCCCCAACGAGATTGCCCTGACCATCCTGCTGGTCGCGTTGACCCTCGTCTTCCTGCTGGCAACCGCGACCCTGTGGCCGTTCTCCGCCTATGGCGGTACGGCGGTCACCATCACGGTGCTGGTGGCGCTGCTGGTCTGTCTGATCCCCACCACTATCGGCGGCCTGCTGTCGGCCATCGGCGTCGCCGGTATGAGCCGTATGCTCGGTGCCAACGTCATCGCCACCAGCGGACGTGCCGTTGAAGCGGCGGGCGATGTAGACGTTCTGCTGCTTGATAAAACCGGGACCATCACCCTCGGTAACCGTCAGGCATCAGACTTCTTACCCGCACCTGGCGTGGATGAAAAAACGCTGGCAGATGCCGCACAGCTCTCATCGCTTGCCGACGAAACTCCGGAAGGTCGCAGCATTATGATTCTTGCCAAACAGCGCTTTAACCTGCGCCAGCGCGACGTTCAGAGCCTGCATGCCACTTTCGTGCCCTTCACGGCACAGACCCGGATGAGCGGCATTAATATTCAGGACCGGATGATCCGTAAAGGCTCGGTTGACGCCATCCGTCGCCACATTGAGGCTAATAACGGTCACTTCCCATCCGAAGTGGATAGCCTGGTGGAAAGCGTGGCCCGTCAGGGGGCAACGCCGCTGGTGGTGGCTGAAGGCGCAAATGTGCTGGGGGTGATTGCCCTGAAGGATATCGTCAAAGGCGGCATCAAAGAACGCTTTGCCCAGCTGCGTAAAATGGGGATCAAAACGGTGATGATCACCGGGGATAACCGTCTGACCGCCGCGGCGATTGCTGCCGAAGCGGGCGTGGATGATTTTCTTTCCGAAGCCACACCGGAAGCCAAACTGGCCTTGATTCGTCAGTATCAGGCGGAAGGGCGTCTGGTCGCGATGACCGGTGACGGGACCAACGATGCCCCTGCCCTGGCGCAGGCCGACGTGGCGGTGGCAATGAACTCCGGTACCCAGGCGGCAAAAGAGGCGGGCAACATGGTCGATCTCGACTCTAACCCGACCAAGCTGATTGAAGTCGTGCACATTGGTAAGCAGATGCTGATGACGCGCGGCTCGCTGACCACGTTCAGCATCGCTAACGATGTGGCGAAATATTTCGCCATCATTCCGGCCGCGTTTGCTGCGACCTATCCGCAATTAAACGCCCTGAACGTAATGCACCTGCACTCCCCGGCATCGGCCATTCTGAGCGCGGTAATCTTTAACGCCCTGATTATTGTCTTCCTGATCCCGCTGGCGCTGAAAGGCGTGAGCTACAAGCCGCTCACGGCGGCCGCCATGCTGCGCCGCAACCTGTGGATTTACGGCCTGGGTGGGCTGGTGGTGCCCTTCATCGGTATCAAGGCTATCGATCTGCTGTTGACCCTGTTCGGGCTGGTTTAAAAGGTGAATCAAATGACGATGTTACGCCCCGCTATACTTCTGTTTATTCTGCTGTCGCTGATTACCGGCGGGCTCTACCCGCTGGTCACCACCGCCCTGGGCCAGTGGTGGTTTAAGGATCAGGCTAACGGCTCGCTGATTATGCAAAACGGTGAAAACCGCGGTTCGCGCCTGATTGGCCAGAGCTTTACGGACGCTCGCTACTTCCAGGGACGCCCTTCCGCCACTGCCGAAAGCCCGTATAATCCGATGGCATCCGGCGGCAGTAACCTGGCGGGCAGCAACCCGGCGCTGGACAAAGCCGTCGCCGAGCGCGTGGCCGCCCTGCGCGCCGCCAATCCACAGGCCAGCCGCGAGGTTCCCGTGGAGCTGGTCACCGCCTCAGCCAGCGGGCTGGACTATAGCCTGACGCCGGCAGCGGTGGCGTGGCAGATCCCGCGCGTTGCCGCCGCCCGTCAATTGAGTATTGAACAGGTGAGCAAGCTGGTGGCAGAACACACACAAAAGCCGCTGGTCAGCTATATCGGCATGCCGGTAGTGAATATTGTTGAGCTGAATCTGGCGCTGGACGCGCTAAGGAAAAACTAAATGACCGACGAGCCCATGCGCCCGGATCCGGACAGGCTGCTTGAACAGACGGCTGAAGCCCATCGCGGCAAACTGAAAATTTTCTTTGGCGCCTGCGCGGGTGTCGGGAAAACCTTCGCCATGCTGACGGAAGCCCAGCGGCTTCGGGCGCAGGGGCTCGATATACTCATCGGCGTGATTGAAACCCACGGACGTAAAGAGACGGCATCGCTGCTGAAGGGGCTTGCCACCCAGCCGCCCCGCCGCATCAGCCATCGGGGTCGTTTAGTCACTGAGTTTGATATTGATGCCGCCCTCGCCCGCCGTCCGGCGCTTATCCTGATGGACGAACTGGCGCACAGCAATGCGCCAGGCTCGCGTCACCCCAAGCGCTGGCAGGATGTGGAAGAATTACTTGAAGCTGGCATTGATGTTTTCACGACGGTTAACGTGCAGCATCTGGAAAGCCTGAACGATGTGGTCAGCGGCGTGACCGGCATTCAGGTGCGCGAGACGGTGCCCGACCCTTTCTTCGATTCCGCTGACGAAGTGGTGCTGGTCGACCTGCCGCCGGATGATTTGCGCCAGCGCCTGCACGAAGGCAAAGTCTATATTGCCGGACAGGCCGAGCGTGCCATCGAACATTTCTTCCGCAAAGGCAACCTGATTGCCCTGCGCGAACTGGCTCTGCGCCGTACTGCCGATCGCGTTGACGATCAGATGCGTGCCTGGCGCGATTTGCAGGGCCAGGAACGCGTCTGGCATACGCGGGATGCCATCCTGCTGTGCGTGGGGCACGGCAGCGGTAACGAAAAACTTGTCCGCACCGCCGCGCGTCTGGCCGCCAAATTTGGCAGCGTCTGGCATGCGGTGTATGTCGAAACGCCGCAGCTTCATGCCCTGCCCGAAAACCAGCGCCGCGCGATTCTGAGTTCGCTGCGCCTGGCGCAGGAGCTGGGTGCCGAAACCGCCACCCTTTCCGATCCTCAGGAAGATAAAGCCATTCTGCGCTACGCCCGGGAGCATAACCTGGGGAAAATCGTCATTGGCCGTCGCCAGCATCGTCGCTGGTTTAGCCGTGAATCCTTTGCCGACAAACTGGCCCGCCGCGCGCCGGATCTGGACCTGGTGATCGTGGCGCTGGATGATAAACCCACGCCCCTTCCCAGCCGCGCCCCGGACAGCCGTACTTTCAGTGATAAATGGCGCATTCAGCTTCGCGGCTGCCTGGTGGCCGTCGTGCTCTGCGCCCTGATCACGATCATTGCCAGCAAATGGCTGATTGCCTTCGACGCGGCCAACCTGGTGATGATCTACCTCCTTGGCGTGGTAGTGGTGGCGCTCTTTTACGGACGCTGGCCGTCGGTGCTGGCAACGGTGATTAACGTCATCAGCTTTGATCTGTTCTTTATTGCCCCTCGCGGGACGCTCGCCGTATCGGACGTACAGTACATCCTGACCTTTGCCGTGATGCTCACCGTCGGGCTGGTGATCGGCAATCTGACGGCGGGCGTGCGCTACCAGGCGCGCATCGCCCGCTACCGCGAACAGCGCACGCGGCATCTGTATGAAATGTCGAAATCGCTGGCGGTGGGTCGGACCCCGCTGGATATTGTGCAGACCAGCGAGCAGTTTATTCGCTCGACGTTTCATGCCAGCAACCTGATTTTACTCCCGGACGAACACGGTAAGCTGCGCCCGCTAACCTCGGCCTCCGGCATGACGCCCTGGGACGAAGCCATCGCGCGCTGGAGCTTTGATAAAGGGTTACCTGCGGGCGCAGGGACCGACACCCTGCCCGGCGTGCCCTATCAAATTCTGCCGCTACGCAGCGCCGATAAAAATCAGGGGCTGGTGATTGTTGAGCCCTCAAACCTGCGTCAGCTGATGATCCCCGAGCAGCAGCGGCTGCTGGAGACTTTTACGCTGCTGGTTGCCAGCGCGCTGGAACGGCTGGCGCTTACCGCCAGTGAAGAACAGGCCCGACTGGCCAGCGAGCGTGAAAGCATTCGTAACTCGCTGCTGGCGGCGCTGTCGCACGACCTGCGGACACCGCTGACCGTTCTGTTTGGTCAGTCAGAAATCCTGACACTGGACCTGGCCGCGGAAGGGTCTAAACACGCCCTTCAGGCCAGCGAAATCCGCCAGCACGTGCTGAATACCACCCGTCTGGTGAATAACCTGCTCGATATGGCGCGCATTCAGTCGGGCGGATTTAACCTCAAAAAAGAGTGGCTCACGCTGGAAGAAGTGGTAGGCAGCGCGCTGAAAATGCTGGAGCCCGGCCTCGGTGGGCGGCATATCGCGCTGAACATGCCTGAACCCCTAACCTTAATTCACGTCGATGGCCCCTTGTTTGAACGGGTGCTGATCAATCTGCTGGAAAATGCCGGTAAATATGCCGGCTCAAGTGCCCGGATTGGCGTGGATGCGATGGTAGAGGATGGCACGCTTCACCTTGACGTCTGGGATACCGGACCGGGCATTCCTGCCGGGCAGGAGCTGGCTATTTTCGAAAAATTCGCGCGCGGGAACAAAGAGTCGGCCATTCCGGGCGTTGGGCTCGGGCTGGCGATTTGTCAGGCGATCGTTGACGTCCATGGCGGAACCATTTCCGCAGAGAATCGTCCGGAAGGCGGCGCGCGTTTTTGTGTTACACTTCCTCTGGAAACCCCGCCAGAACTGAATGAATTACCCGAGGATTTGTGATTAACGTTCTGATTGTCGAAGATGAGATCGCCATTAGCCGTTTTCTGCGCGCTGCGCTGGAAGGAGACGGTCTGCGCGTTCACGATGCGGGTACGCTTCAACGGGGTTTAATTGAAGCCGCCACCCGCAAGCCGGACCTGGTGATCCTCGATCTTGGGCTGCCGGATGGCGACGGCATCGATTTTATTCGTGAGGTTCGTCAGTGGAGCCAGATGCCGATTCTCGTGCTCTCTGCCCGTACTGAAGAGACGGATAAAATCGCCGCGCTGGATGCCGGCGCCGATGACTATCTGATTAAACCCTTTGGCATTGGCGAATTGCAGGCTCGCCTGCGCGTGGCGCTGCGTCGTCATAGCGCCACCACGCCTGCCGACCCAACCTACACGTTTGGTGATATTCGGGTTGACCTCGCCGCACGGCGCATTGTGCGCGGTGAAGAGGAAATCCATCTTACCCCCATCGAATTCCGCCTGCTCGCCGTGCTGCTTAATAACCACGGCAAGGTTCTCACCCAGCGCCAGCTGTTGAGTCAGGTGTGGGGACCCAACGCGGTGGAACATAGTCACTATTTGCGCATATATATGGGTCACCTTCGTCAGAAACTGGAAGTCGACCCCGCTCGCCCTCGCCATTTATTAACTGAAACCGGTATCGGTTATCGGTTTATGCTTTGAATAACTATTCATATTATTTTCTAAATAATCAAAAACCCTCCCGATCAATATTAAAAAAATAATCAATACATTATTCCATGGATTATTTTTGCTCGTTTAAAACATTAACAAAACCAATCATTAACACTTCAACAACAAATCAGCATTTTGATCTGCGTTATTCATCAAAAACGACTAATTATTTCTGAAATGATCGGTTAAGGGTGATCTGATTCACAGTTAATCCCTTTTTCCTGGATAAAATGACCATGCTTTCAATTACTGAAAGGAAAATGAAACATGGAAAACAACAATCGCTTAATGCCCCATATAAGGCGGACAACACATATCATGATGTTTGCCCACCGAAACTGCTTTGACTTTCACCTCTTTAATGCCCGGTAGTCCTGCGACTTCTGGCGCACTCACTTACAGGTTATCCTGAAATACCTTATTTTACAGGCCATTGCCTGTGAAGTCGTGCGCTCATTCCACTTAATTCAGACTCATCTGCAACCGGGCGGACTGAATTTCAATCATCAAAAAGCAATTTACTGATTTTAATCAGCGGCCACACTTTGCTTTTTTTCCGGAAAATTATCGATTTCTTTCTGACAAGAAATCGAAGGACGCTTATTACCTAAAATAAAGAGAGAAAGATGAAAAGTTTAAAAATCGCGGCCAGCCGTGCATGTCCGGACTGCTTTACCACCCAGCGTGAGCTTGTGGATGTCCGCGCTTCAGATTATATCGACGTCGCGGCCATTGTTCTGGCCGTTAGCGATATTTCCAGCGGCATACTGGAAGAAATAGAAGCCACCGGATTTGGCATTCCCGTCTTTGTCGCAACGCATAAAGAAGAGATCATTCCGGCAGATTATTTATCGCGCATTCACGGCGTATTTGAGCATTCAGACACCAGCAACGATTTTTATGGCCGCCAGCTGGAAGCGGCGGCCCAGAAGTACGAAACCCAGCTGCGACCGCCGTTTTTCCGTGCCCTCGTAGACTACGTGAAACAGGGTAACAGCGCATTTGACTGCCCGGGGCATCAGGGGGGGCAATTCTTCCGCCGTCATCCTGCGGGCAATCAGTTTGTCGATTTCTTTGGTGAAACGCTTTTCCGTTCCGACCTGTGTAACGCCGACGTGGCGATGGGCGATCTGCTGATCCACGAAGGCGCCCCGTGCATTGCGCAGCAACATGCCGCAAAGGTCTTTAATGCCGATAAGACCTACTTTGTGCTGAATGGGACCTCCTCATCCAACAAAGTGGTCCTTAACGCCCTGCTCACCCCTGGCGACCTGGTGCTGTTTGACCGTAATAACCACAAATCGAACCATCACGGCGCCCTTCTTCAGGCTGGCGCGACACCGGTCTATCTGGAAACCGCGCGCAACCCGTACGGCTTTATTGGTGGCATTGACGCGCACTGCTTTGAGGAAAGCTACCTGCGCGAGTTGGTAGCCGAGGTGGCGCCAGGTCGTGCACGCGATGCACGCCCGTTCCGTCTGGCGGTGATCCAGCTGGGTACCTACGATGGCACCATCTATAACGCCCGTCAGGTGGTGGATAAGATTGGGCATCTGTGTGATTACATCCTGTTCGACTCGGCCTGGGTAGGTTACGAGCAGTTTATCCCGATGATGGCAGATTGCTCGCCGCTGCTGCTGGAGCTGAACGAAAACGACCCGGGAATTCTGGTCACCCAGTCGGTACATAAACAGCAGGCAGGCTTCTCGCAAACCTCACAGATCCACAAAAAGGACAGCCATATCAAAGGCCAGCAGCGCTATGTACCCCACAAGCGGCTGAATAATGCTTTTATGATGCACGCCTCCACCAGCCCGTTCTACCCTCTGTTTGCTGCGCTGGATATTAACGCCCGTATGCATGAAGGTCAGAGCGGTCGCAATATGTGGATGGACTGCGTGGTTAACGGTATCGAAGCGCGCAAACTGATCCTGGAGAACTGCCAGTACCTTCGTCCGTTTGTGCCGGAGACGGTGGATGGCCGTCCGTGGGAAAGCTTCGACACAGCGGAAATTGCCACCGATCTGCGCTTCTTCCACTTCGTACCGGGTGAAAACTGGCACGCTTTTGAGGGCTATGCCGAGCACCAGTACTTTATCGACCCGTGCAAGCTCCTGCTGACCACGCCAGGTATTAACGCCCGCACCGGCGAGTATGAGGATTTCGGCGTGCCCGCCACCATCCTCGCCAACTTCCTGCGTGAAAACGGCATCGTGCCGGAGAAATGCGATCTCAACTCAATCCTGTTCCTGCTCACCCCTGCGGAAGATATGGGCAAACTGCAGCAGCTGGTGGCGCAGCTGGTGCGCTTCGAAAAACTGCTCGAGAGCGATGTTCCGCTGAAAGAGGTCCTGCCTTCTCTCTACAAACAACATCCGGAACGTTACGCGGATTACACGCTGCGCCAGATTTGCCAAGAGATGCACGATCTCTATGCCCGCCATAACGTGAAGCAACTGCAAAAAGAGATGTTCCGCAAGTCTCACTTCCCGCGCGTGATGATGAACCCGCAGGAGGCAAACTATGCGTATCTGCGTGGTGAAGTCGAACTGGTCTCCCTGCGCGACGCGGAAGGCCGCATTGCCGCTGAAGGCGCCCTGCCTTATCCGCCTGGGGTGCTGTGCGTTGTCCCGGGCGAAGTCTGGGGCGGCTCCGTGCTGCGCTACTTTGCCGCGCTGGAAGACGGTATCAACCTGCTACCAGGCTTCGCGCCTGAGCTGCAGGGCGTATACGTTGAAGAGTGTGAGGGTCGCAAACAGGTTCGCTGTAACGTCATCAAACAACCCGCTGCTCAGCCCGCGCTGCTGAAAGGAGAGACATTATGAGTAAATCCAATAAGATGGGCGTGGTGCAGCTGACCATCCTCACCATGGTCAACATGATGGGGTCCGGGATCATCATGCTGCCCACCAAGCTTGCCGAAGTGGGCACCATTTCGATTATCTCCTGGCTGGTGACGGCGGTGGGGTCAATGGCGCTGGCGTGGGCATTCGCCAAATGCGGGATGTTCAGCCGCAAGTCCGGCGGGATGGGTGGCTATGCGGAATACGCTTTTGGTAAGTCCGGCAACTTTATGGCCAACTACACCTATGGTGTATCGCTGCTGATCGCCAACGTGGCGATTGCCATTTCCGCCGTGGGTTACGGGACGGAACTGTTTGGCGCCACGCTCACCCCGGTACAAATTGGGCTGGCGACCATCGGGGTGCTGTGGATCTGCACCGTGGCGAACTTCGGCGGCGCGCGTATCACCGGACAACTGAGCAGCATCACCGTCTGGGGCGTGATTATCCCGGTCGTCGGTTTATGCATCATCGGCTGGTTCTGGTTTAGTCCTACGCTCTACGCCAACTCCTGGAACCCGCATCATGTGCCGTTCTTTACCGCCGTGGGCTCTTCTATCGCCATGACGCTGTGGGCTTTCCTCGGACTGGAATCGGCCTGCGCGAATGCGGAAGTGGTTGAGAACCCGGAAAAGAACGTGCCAATTGCGGTACTTGGCGGAACGCTGGGGGCGGCGGTGATCTATATCGTCTCAACCAACGTGATTGCCGGGATTGTGCCGAATATGGATCTGGCTAACTCCACGGCACCGTTCGGGCTGGCTTTCGCCCAGATGTTCACCCCGGAAGTCGGGAAGGTGATTATGGGTCTGATGGTAATGTCCTGCTGCGGTTCGCTTCTCGGCTGGCAGTTCACCATCGCGCAGGTGTTTAAATCCTCGGCTGACGAAGGTTATTTCCCCAAAATCTTCTCCCGCGTCACCAAAGCGGACGCACCGGTGCAGGGCATGCTGGCCATCGTGATTTTCCAGAGTGGATTGTCGCTGATGACCATTAGCCCGTCGCTGAACAGCCAGTTCAACGTGCTGGTCAACCTGGCGGTGGTGACGAACATCATTCCGTACATTCTGTCGATGGCCGCGCTGGTGATTATTCAGAAGGTCGCGAAGGTGGATCCGCGTAAAGCACGAGCAGCGAATATCGTGGCGCTCATTGGGGCGATTTACAGCTTCTATGCGCTCTACTCTTCCGGTCAGGAAGCGATGCTCTATGGGGCAATGGTGACCTTTATGGGCTGGACGCTGTACGGTCTGGTGTCACCACGGTTTGAATTGAAGAATAAGCATAGTTAGGTAAAAACAAAACGGCAGCCCGAGGGTTGCCGTTTTTATTGTTTTCTCCCTCTCCCCGTGGGAGAGGGCCGGGGTGAGGGCATCAGCCCGCACCGATAACGCACTTACGCGTTCTTCAGCACTTCGCTGACAATCTCTACGGCTTCTTTCTCAATCTGCTGACGGTGCTCAGCGCCGAGGAAGCTTTCGCAATAGATTTTATACGCGTCTTCCGTACCGGATGGACGTGCAGCGAACCAGCCGTTGTCGGTCATTACTTTCAGCCCCCCGATAGACGCGCCGTTACCCGGTGCAGCCGTCAGACGCGCGGTGATCGGATCTCCTGCCAGGGTGCTAGCACTGACCATCTCCGGAGAGAGTTTAGACAGCGCCGCTTTCTGGGCTGAGGTCGCGCTCGCCTGAATACGGTTGTAGCTTGGCGCACCAAAACGTGCCGCCAGGTCGTTGTAATGTTCCTGCGGGTTCTTACCGGTGACCGCGGTGATCTCCGCCGCCAGCAGGCACATGATGATACCGTCTTTATCGGTTGACCATGGCGTGCCGTCGAAACGCAGGAAGGATGCCCCGGCGCTCTCTTCACCACCGAAGCCGAAGCTGCCGTCGTGCAGACCGTCAACAAACCATTTGAAGCCCACCGGCACTTCCACCAGCTTGCGGCCCAGCGCGTCGACCACGTGGTCGATCATCGCGGAAGAGACCAGCGTTTTACCAACAGCCACCTCTTTGCCCCACTGCGGACGATGCTGGAACAGGTAGTTGATCGCCACAGCCAGATAGTGGTTCGGGTTCATCAGCCCGGCAGGGGTGACGATACCGTGACGGTCATAATCCGGGTCGTTCGCAAACGCCAGATCGAATTTGTCGCGCAGCGCCAGCAGGCCCGCCATCGCACACTCGGAGGAGCAGTCCATACGGATCGCGCCGTCTTTATCCAGGTGCATAAAGCGGAAGGTCTGATCGACGTGATCGTTCACGATGGTCAGATCAAGCTTGTAATGCTCGGCAATGCGTTTCCAGTACTCGATACCGGAACCGCCCAGCGGGTCCACGCCCAGCTTCAAACCTGCTTTCTGAATCGCCGCCATGTCGACGATATCCGCCAGCCCTTCCACGAACGGCTGAACCAGATCCTGCTCTTTTACGTGACCGGACGCCATTGCTGCATCCAGAGAGATGCGTTTCACGCCTTTCAGACCGTCAGCCAACAGCGCGTTTGCGCGGTCTTCTACCACTTTGGTGACGTTAGTATCTGCCGGGCCACCGTTAGGCGGGTTGTATTTAATGCCCCCGTCTTCCGGCGGGTTGTGGGATGGAGTGATAACAATCCCGTCAGCCAGCGCGCCACCTTTTTTGTTGTGCACCAGGATAGCGTTAGACACCGCCGGCGTTGGCGTGAAGCCGTTATTCTCCTGCACAATCACGTCGACGCCGTTTGCCGCCAGCACTTCCAGCACAGAGATGAACGCCGGTTCAGACAGCGCATGGGTATCTTTCCCCACGTAGCACGGACCGGTAACGCCGTTTTTAGCGCGCTCTTCCGCAATGGCCTGAGCAATGGCCAGAATGTGCGGTTCGTTAAAGCTATGGCGTGCCGCGCTACCGCGGTGACCAGATGTACCAAACTTCACTGCGTGTTCTGCGTTGCCCACGACCGGTTTCAGCACGTAATACTGCGCGGTCAGCTGAGCGACGTTAATCAAATCGCTTTGTTGTGCAGGTTGGCCTGCACGGCTGTGATTTGCCATTACCGGGTCCTTCTGATGCAAGGGTTAAATTGTACCGCAAACCTTTTCAATCAATTCCGCCGGGAACTGCATGGACTGCATGATGTGTTCAATCATGCTGCACTTGCGGCCCGTATTGGTATTGGTGATCACCCAGTATGGGGTGCCAGGGACATGTTTAGGTTTGGTTTGGTTGCCATTTTGCAGCAGCGTTTGCTCGTCACCCGCGAAATAGACGCGAGTACGACCGTGCAGCGACTCGGTCGCTTCAGCAAACGCTTTGTTATCCAGGGAGTAAAGTGTAGACAGCACCAGCATAAAGCGGTTAACCGCCTTTTTCTGCTCCGCATACTCGTCGGACAGCAGCAGCTCGCGCATCGCGCGTACTTTATCTTTTACCGGCGTCACGGCAGGCTTTGCTTGTGCAACAACGCTCGGCTGAGACACGACATCTTTGGTGACTGGGGTAGCAGGCTGTGAAGCGGCGGAAATTTTAAGCATGCGCCGTAAAATGTCGGACGCGCTCTCCCCGATATGCCGCGTTTGGCTGGCAATATACTGATAGAGTTCGTCATCAACTTCGATTGTTTTCATCTTAATCCAGTGCGATATCTTATCTGAATACAAGTCATTGGGATTATAAGGTCAAATCCCAACAGCGGATAGCGTCAAACCAGGTTGGCGGCAAAAGTCAGATTAAACTGGAACCTTGCGGCCGGGCGGCAGAATGGTCAACATGATACCCTAACCTGACAAACGTAAAAAAAGAACTTTGCCATGAAATTGAATACCCGAGCGCAAACTGCACAATCGCCGAACAATAATTCTCCCATCGTACTGGTTCATGGACTTTTTGGCAGCCTGGATAACCTGGGCGTGCTGGCGCGCGATCTGGTTACCGATCACGATATTTTACAGGTCGATATGCGCAACCACGGACTTTCCGGGCGCGCAGACGAGATGACCTACGCGGCAATGGCGCAGGATCTCCTGGATACGCTCGACGCCCACAACCTGCAGAAAGTGACCCTCATCGGGCATTCGATGGGTGGTAAAGCGGTCATGGCGCTCACGGCACTGGCACCTGAGCGAATTTCCGGGCTGGTGGTGATTGATGTCGCCCCAGTGGATTACGACGTTCGCCGTCACGATGAGATCTTCGCGGCAATTAATGCGGTGACGGAGGCCGGCGTTTCCACCCGTCAGCAGGCAGCAGCCGTGATGCGTGAGCATCTTGATGAAGAAGGCGTGGTGCAATTCCTGCTGAAGTCGTTTGTTGAGGGGCAATGGCGTTTTAACGTCCCGGTGCTGTGGGACCAGTATAATAACATCGTTGGCTGGGAGGCCGTCCCCGCCTGGCCGCATCCTACCCTCTTCATTCGCGGCGGTAACTCGCCTTACGTTACTGATGCTTACCGCGACACGCTGCTGGCACAATTCCCGCAGGCGCGCGCCCATGTAATTGCCGGTGCCGGGCATTGGGTACATGCGGAAAAACCTGATGCAGTCCTGCGCGCCATTCGTCGCTATCTCACTGATACGGCAAATTGATTAAAAAGAGAGCGACTGGAAGACGACGGGCTTCCAGTCGTTGGCGTGCCGTTTTTGCTGATGTATGATGGCGCGCTTATCGCCCGGGCATTAGCAGGGCGGCGTGTTTCCCCCGAAGTCTCTGAATCATGGCCAAAGAACAAACGGACCGTACGACACTAGATCTGTTCGCGAATGAGCGTCGACCGGGACGACCGAAAACGAATCCGCTTTCGCGCGACGAACAGCTGCGTATTAATAAACGCAACCAGCTTAAACGCGATAAAAATCGTGGGCTTAAGCGTGTCGAATTGAAGCTCAACGCTGACGCTGTCGATGCGCTTAACGAGCTGGCGGAAGCGCGTAATATCAGCCGCAGCGAGCTCATTGAAGAGATGCTGATCGCCCAGCTTGAGACATTGCGCAGCCAGGCATAAGTCTGAAAAACCCCTTTTTTACCCTTTTCATGTAGCACAGAGTGCAGTCCTGCGCGATAGCGGTTTCCGCAGGGTTGCCTGTTCTGCTATTATTGCCCTTATCCGTGGCCGAATTGCGCCACCATACCATTAAGTTTCAAGAGGTTATTTTACTCATGGCAATCATCGGCATTTTCTTCGGCAGTGATACCGGCAATACCGAAAATATCGCAAAAAACATTCAGAAACAGCTCGGTAAAGACGTTGCTGATGTGCATGACATCGCCAAGAGCAGCAAAGAAGATCTCGAGGGCTACGACATTCTGCTGCTGGGTATTCCAACCTGGTACTACGGTGAAGCACAGTGCGACTGGGATGATTTCTTCCCAACGCTGGAAGAGGTGGACTTCAACGGCAAGCTGGTTGCCCTGTTTGGCTGTGGCGATCAGGAAGACTATGCCGAGTACTTCTGCGACGCGCTGGGCACCATCCGCGACATCATTGAGCCGAACGGCGCCGTTATTGTCGGTCACTGGCCCACTGCCGGTTACCACTTTGAAGCCTCCAAAGGTCTTGCCGATGACGATCACTTCGTGGGTCTGGCCATCGACGAAGACCGTCAGCCTGAGCTCACCGCTGAGCGCGTAGAGAAGTGGGTTAAGCAGATCCGTGAAGAACTGCACCTGGACGATATTCTCAACGCCTGATTTTCGCGGCGCAACGGCGGTTGCGCCCGTTTTCCAGGTAAAACCGATTAAATTAATTGCTACAAACTTTTAACTTTTTCGCTCAGACCTGTACAATGTTTCCCTGGTAAAATGTGGTTTTCATTTCACAAGTTTGTCGGTGATACCCCATTTTTATAAGCATACTTTGCCTGAGACTTGCAGTTTTCATTTAGCCGTGGCAGTTCTATAATGAGACGCAATATCCAAGGTGCATTTTCTGTCACTTCTTTCAGAAGTGAATCGTTTAGCAACAGGACAGATTCCGCATGACTGACAACAATACCGCATTAAAGAAGGCTGGCCTGAAAGTAACGCTTCCTCGGTTAAAAATCCTCGAAGTGCTTCAGGGTCCAGACAACCACCATGTCAGTGCGGAAGACCTCTATAAACGTCTTATCGACATGGGTGAAGAGATTGGTCTGGCCACCGTTTATCGCGTGCTGAACCAGTTTGATGACGCGGGCATTGTTACCCGTCATAATTTCGAAGGCGGTAAATCTGTATTCGAACTGACCCAGCAACATCACCACGATCACCTGATCTGCCTCGATTGCGGCAAGGTCATTGAATTCAGCGATGATTCCATCGAATCGCGTCAGCGTGAAATCGCCGCTCGTCATGGCATCCGCCTGACCAACCACAGCCTGTACCTGTATGGTCACTGCGCTGAAGGTGATTGCCGCGAAAATGAACACGCGCACGACGCAAAATAAGTCACGTTCATACTCTGAGCCAGCCGTAAGGCTGGCTTTTTTTTGCCTTAAAAAACCCGGTGGCGCAGCGCCTGGGCCTACGGACTATGACGCCTTTGTAGGCCCGGTAAGCGCAGCGCCACCGGGCGTAAAGCAACTTAATTATTGTTATTGCGTATCTCGTTCCAGATCTTATCGCAACGCTTCGCGACTTCCTGATCGTTACCCGTTTTACGCGCCTGGATACAGGCCTGATAATCCATCACACGAATATTCTCCTGCGTCGCGAATTGCTCATGCGCCTTCTCTTTCTTCAGCACATTCAGTACGCTCTGACAGGCTTCAATTTTCTCCGGCGAGCCTTGTGCGGTATTAATACAGGCGCTGTAAGCCTCCTTTAGCCTGGAATCTTCCTTCGGTGCCTGAGGCTGAGCGCAGGCCACCAGCCCCGATGCAAGCATCGCGACAATTACGATTTTTTTCATCATATGCAGTCTCCGGTCCGGCGGGCCTTAACCCGCCGGAAGATTCATCAGAAGATGGTGAATGGGGCAATAACCATGAATTTCACGTCACGTTCATCCTGGAAGATGTTGCCGTAACCGCCCGCATAGCTCGGGATATCGGAGTGGTTGTCATACTGAGTGAAGTGCAGTTTGAACATCGTGCCCTTCGCGCGCCCATCCTGCAGGGTATAGATAGCATCCAGGCTGTAGGAGGACTCTTTCAGGCGATAGTTTGGATCGTAGTACGCATCCGGCGTGGCCATGTCGCCAGGTTTTGCGTCCCAGGCGTAAGCGTAAGAAGCGCCCACTGCCCAACCCGGCAGGTTCCAGTTTTTCAGATCATACATTGCGCCGAAGAAGACCGCTTTTTCACCATCGGCGTTGAAGTCTGAGCGGTTATCCCACCAGATATCCAGACGACCGTTAGATGACGCGTAAGTTGGCGTCATACGTTGCAGGAAGTAGCCCTGCTGCCCTTCCGCCTTCACCCATGTCCCTTCCAGGCGTAAATCAACCTGGCCCACTTTATAGCCGAAAGTCAGCGCCTGCAGCCACGCGGTGCCGTCATAAATGTCGTTGACGCCGCCATCGCTGACCTTGTCACGCGTACCATAGAACTGGTAGCTGGTGCTCAGCGGACTTCCTGCGATATCAAATTTGTAGCTGGCTTTAGCAAAATACTGATCGATATAGCCTTCCGCCTGACCAAATGCGGCTTCCAGTACCAGATCGTTTTTAAAGTCGTATTTCGCGCCCAGCGAGTGGAGATAATCGACTTTGGTTTTCTTATCGTTCTGGTAGAACTTGTCCATTTCAATGTGCCATGGAGCCTTATACTCGTTGGTCCACATATAGGAGAAGCTCAACGCACCCGCATCACCATAGTCAAAGTTCGCCCCGGCTTCTGCGCCCTGATAGGTACCTGGCATGAAGCTCCAGTGTGGTGCTAACAGCGTCTGGCCGGTTGGCTGAATATACCCTCCACGCGCCCAGACCGGGCCGTATTTAAATTTCGCTGCGGCCTTGTACAGGCTGATACCACTCTTATCACCGGACCAGTCTTCATCGTAAGCTTTGTTGCTGGAGGAGAAGGCAATTTCGTTAGGGTGGCCGCTGTCGCCGTTTTCCGCCATTTCAATCGCGGTGAATGCAGCGATATCCAGGCCGAACATATCTGCGGCATAGCCTGACTGGAAGTCCAGGTTGGCGTTCCATGTGGAGTGAGAAAGGTTGGTTTTATATTTGTCTTCGGCGACGTCTTTACGGTCACGTTCACGCTGCCAGTAATAGATGCCGCCCGTGAGGGTAGAATCGTCGATGAAACCCGCAGCTTTCGCCTCAGGTGTAACAACCAGGCCAGACATTGCTGTCACACCGGCAATAGCCAGCGCCAGCGCACTACGTTTGCCACTGAACGTACGCATAGATTATTCCTCTTTGACGAATTAAAGCGCCTAAAACGGCGAAAATAAAAAAGACCAGGCGGTCAGGGGTAGTTATAAATACCCTCGAATTAACTACCGTCTTTAGGTTATTTTTCGCGACGCGAATTATCAATGCTTTTCATCAGGCAAAAGTCAGGATTATGACGAAGTGCACATAATTGGTAGTGCTTTGTAACATTTGGCCGGAAGCGTGATTTGGCGGGGGTATAGCAGCGTATTTCAGGGTATTAGAACATTAGAAATCGCGTATTTTGCGAAATTTGCCATTTTCAAAAACAGACAAAATTTTTTAAAAAAAATAAGTAGCACCACATTGACCAAAAATAACGGCGGACATTTTTACAACGCCACTTTAACGATATGATCATTAATAAAAAAAACGCCGCAATAAACGGCGTTTGTTTCTCATTGACCAGAGCGGCGTTATTATTCGCCGATCTTGGTCCAGGTGTCACGCAGACCGACGGTGCGGTTAAATACCGGTTTTTCCGCAGTGCTGTAACGGCTGTCCAGGCAGAAGTAACCTTCACGCTCGAACTGGAACGCTTTACCTGCTTCAGCTGTTTTCAGCGATGGCTCAGCATAACCCTGTTTGATCACCAGAGATTCCGGGTTGATCGTCGCCAGGAAGTCTTCCGCCGCACCCGGGTTAGGCACGCTGAAAAGACGATCGTACAGACGGATTTCTACCGGCAGCGCGTGAGAAGCGCTTACCCAGTGGATAACGCCTTTCACCTTGCGACCATCGGCAGGATCTTTGCTCAGCGTTTCGGCATCGTATGAACAGAAGATGGTGGTGATATTCCCTTCTGCATCTTTCTCTACGCGCTCGGCTTTGATCACGTAGGCGTTACGTAGACGGACTTCTTTACCCAGCACCAGACGCTTGTACTGCTTGTTGGCTTCTTCACGGAAGTCAGCGCGGTCGATCCAGATTTCACCGCTGAACGGTACGTCACGGCTTCCCATTTCCGGTTTGTTCGGATGGTTAGGCATGGCAACCAGTTCACTCGCACCCTGAGGATAGTTTTCGATAACCAGTTTTACCGGGTCGATAACTGCCATCGCGCGCGGGGCATTTTCGTTGAGGTCTTCACGAATGCAGGACTCCAGCGATGCCATTTCAATGGTGTTGTCCTGCTTGGTCACGCCGATGCGCTTGCAGAACTCACGAATAGAAGCAGCGGTGTAGCCACGACGACGCAGACCAGAAATGGTCGGCATACGCGGGTCGTCCCAGCCCTCAACGTGCTTGTCAGTCACCAGCAGGTTCAGCTTACGCTTGGACATCACGGTGTATTCCAGATTCAGACGAGAGAACTCGTACTGACGCGGATGCACAGGGATGGTAATGTTATCCAGCACCCAGTCGTACAGGCGACGGTTGTCCTGGAACTCAAGCGTACACAGCGAGTGGGTAATGCCTTCCAGCGCATCGCTGATGCAGTGGGTGAAGTCGTACATCGGGTAGATGCACCACTTGTTACCGGTCTGGTGGTGTTCAGCAAACTTAATGCGGTACAGCACCGGATCGCGCATCACGATGAACGGAGAAGCCATGTCGATTTTGGCACGCAGACAGGCTTTGCCTTCTTCAAAGCCACCCGCACGCATTTTTTCAAACAGCGCCAGGTTCTCTTCCACGCTGCGATCGCGGAACGGACTGTTTTTGCCAGGCTGCGTCAGCGTACCGCGGTATTCACGGATTTCATCCGCGGACAGTTCATCGACGTACGCCAGACCTTTGTTGATCAGCTCAACCGCGTAAGCGTACAGCTGATCAAAATAGTCAGAGGAGTAGCAGATATCGCCAGACCAGTTGAAGCCCAGCCATTGCACGTCGTTCTTGATGGACTCAACGTATTCGATGTCTTCTTTTACTGGGTTGGTGTCATCGAAACGCAGGTTGCACTGCCCCTGATAGTCTTGCGCAATGCCAAAGTTCAGGCAGATGGATTTCGCATGACCAATATGCAGGTAGCCGTTCGGCTCCGGCGGGAAGCGGGTATGCACCGTGGTGTGCTTACCACTGGCCAGATCTTCATCGATGATCTGACGAATAAAGTTACTCGGGCGGGCTTCAGCCTCACTCATCGTGGATTCCTCAAAGCGTAAACAACGTATAACGGCATATGATCTTATAAGCCGGACGTAGTGACAACCCTTAGTTACGGAAAATACGTATCAGATGAAAATAATGGGGGCATTTGCTGCAAAAAAAAGCGGCGGAGGATATCCCCCGCCGCTTAAGGCATGACTCTACTCAGGAGCGATTACTTGCCTTTAATCTCATACAGCGGCGTTTGACCTGCAACCACCTGACCTTTTGCCTGAATAACCAGGCCACTGAAGTCGTCGATGTTGCTGCAAACAACCGGACTGATCATGGAGCGTGCATTGGCGTTCAGGAAGTCCAGATCCATCTCCAGAACCGGCTGCCCGGCCACCACTTCAGCGCCCTCTTCCACCAAACGAGTAAAGCCTTTACCCTCCAGCGCAACGGTATCGATGCCCATGTGGACAACAATCTCCGCGCCATTTTCGGTTTCGAGGCAGAACGCGTGGTTGGTGTTGAAAATCTTCACGATAGTACCCGCAGCAGGAGAGACGACGGTTTTGTCCGTTGGTTTCACCGCCACGCCGTCGCCTACCGCTTTACTGGCGAACGCTTCGTCAGGCACTTGTTCAAGGTCAACGACCTCACCCGTTACCGGAGAGACCAGAGCCGCCACCGTCACGGCGTTAGGCACGGCCTGTGGCTTCGCGGCCGGAGTCGCCGTTGCCGCAGGTGCGCTGTCAGCTGATGCCGCTGCGACCGGGCCACGCGCAACCACTTTCTTCATTTCGTCACCGATGGATTCCGCTTTGGCGCCCACGATAACCTGGATAGTTTGTTTGTTCAGTTTAACGACGCCAGATGCGCCAAGGCGTTTACACATTGCATCGCTTACGCGAGCGGAGTCACCCACGGTCAGACGCAGACGGGTAATACAGGCATCAATGGCTTTCAGGTTGTCGGTACCGCCGACTGCGGCAATGTAGCTGGTTGCCAGCTGAGTTAAACCTTCTTCGGTATTGCTGTTGGCTTCACTGGTCACGACGTCATCAGTGGTATCTTCGCGGCCCGGCGTTTTGAGGTTAAACATACGGATAACCGCGCTGAACAGAACGAAGTAGATAACGAAGAAGGCCGCACCCATCACCACCAGCATCCAGACGTTCTTGCTTGCCGCTGGCAGGTTGTACATCAGCACGTAGTCGATCGCGCCTGCAGAGAAGGAGAAGCCCGCATGGATGCCCAGCAGAGTCGCCACGAACAGGCTGATACCGGTTAACACCGCGTGCATCAGGTACAGCAGCGGAGCCAGGAACATGAACAGGAATTCCAGAGGCTCGGTCACACCGGTCAGGAATGCGGTAATGGCGACTGACAGCAGCATACCGCCGACCATTGGACGACGCGCTTTCGGCGCAGCCAGGTACATGGCCAGCGCAGCGCCCGGCAGACCAAACATCATGATTGGGAAGAAGCCGGACATAAACATGCCCGCGGTGCCATCACCCGCGTAGAAGCGGTTAATGTCGCCGTGGAAAACGGTACCCGCCGCATTGGTAAACTCACCAATCTGGAACCAGGCGATGGTGTTCAGAACCTGATGCAGACCGGTTGGGATCAACAGACGGTTAATGAAGCCGAAGATGCCCGCACCCATCGCACCCGCAGAGACGATCCACTCGCCGCCCGCATGGATAGCATGCTGCACTGGCGGCCAGACGTAGCCAAAGATCGCGGCGAGAACCAGACAGAAGAAGCCGGTCGCGATTGGCACGAAGCGTTTGCCACCAAAGAAGCTGAGGAAGTCTGGCAGCTTGATGTTTGCCCAGCGGTTATATACCGCACCGCCGACCAGACCGGTAATGATACCCGCCAGTACGCCCATGTTGATTTCCGGGTTAATCGTTACCATCGCTTTCGTCAGGATGAAGTAACCGACCGCCCCTGCCAGCGCTGCGGCCCCCGCACTGTCTTTAGACCAGCTGGAAGCAACGCCGATGGCGAAAATCAGCGCCAGGTTGTCAAAGATTGCGCCGCCAGCCTGGGCGATAAACGGCACGTTGAGAAGATCGGGTTGCCCGAATCGCAGCAGCAGCGCTGCAACCGGTAGCACGGCGATAGGGAGCTGCAAAGCCCTACCGAGGCGCTGGAAAAAACCTAAAATATTCATCCTATTCCCCCTACGAGACCCTTTCCAGGCTCGCGCATTAACTATGTTTTTATTGTGTTGCTAACGATAAGTACCGTCGATAATTCACTGGCAGTGTGAGTGTGTGAAAAATTAATTCGTATCGCAAATTAAACACCCATTTTTTGTGATTTTTGTCACCAAATATCGTATTAAGCCCTCCCTTTCACTGGCTAACAGCGAAAACTTATTTTATCATTCAAAAAATCAAGACGGATTGATCCAGCCTGAAAGGTTCCAGGTTACGCTTAAGTATCAGGTTCCGGTAGCCATCCGCCCACTCTTCTACTTTAACTCTTGAGGTGAACAATGAGACTGATTCCCCTGGCAACTGCTGAACAAGTCGGTAAATGGGCCGCTCGCCATATCGTTAACCGCATTAATGCCTTCAAGCCTACCGCCGATCGTCCTTTCGTTCTTGGCCTGCCAACCGGCGGTACTCCGCTGACGGCGTATAAAGCCCTGGTTGAAATGCACAAAGCGGGCCAGGTTAGCTTCAAACATGTTGTGACCTTCAATATGGATGAATATGTCGGCCTGCCAAAAGACCACCCGGAAAGCTACCATAGCTTTATGCACCGGAATTTCTTTGATCACGTTGATATCCCAGCGGAAAATATTAACCTGCTGAATGGAAATGCGCCTGATATTGACGCAGAATGCCGTCAGTACGAAGAAAAAATCCGTTCTTACGGTAAAATCCACCTGTTTATGGGCGGCGTGGGCAACGATGGTCATATCGCGTTTAACGAGCCGGCATCGTCCCTGGCTTCCCGCACGCGTATTAAAACGCTGACCCATGACACCCGCGTGGCAAACTCCCGCTTCTTTGACGGTGATGTGAACCAGGTTCCAAAATACGCCCTGACCGTTGGCGTAGGCACCCTGCTGGATGCCGAAGAAGTGATGATTCTGGTGCTGGGTGGCGTGAAAGCGCAGGCGCTCCAGGCTGCCGTTGAAGGCAACGTTAACCACATGTGGACCATCAGCTGCCTGCAGCTGCATCCAAAATCAGTCATCGTCTGCGACGAACCGTCCACGATGGAGCTGAAAGTGAAAACGCTGAAATACTTCAACGAGTTAGAAGCCGAGAACATCAAAGGTCTGTAATTGATTAACCGCCTCTTCTCAAAGAGGCGGCCGCTTTTTTTAACCGGGGGTCGTTATGTACGCTTTAACCCACGGTCGGATTTATACCGGCCACGAAATTCTGGATGACCATGCGATTGTTATCGCTAATGGCCTGATTGAACGTGTTTGTCCGCTGGCAGAGCTGCCGCCAGGGATTGAACAGCGCTCACTCAATGGAGCAGTAATCTCCCCCGGTTTCATCGACGTACAGCTGAACGGCTGCGGCGGTGTGCAATTCAATGACACTGCCGACGCGGTGACGGTTGAAACGCTGGAAATCATGCAGAAAGCCAACGAGAAATCGGGCTGCACCAGCTATCTGCCAACCCTCATCACCAGCAGTGATGACCTGATGAAACAGGGTATCCGCGTGATGCGCGAATACCTCGCCAAACACCCTAATCAGGCGCTCGGTCTGCACCTGGAAGGGCCATGGCTGAATATCGTGAAGAAAGGCACTCATAACCCGGATTACGTGCGCAAGCCTGACGCTGAACTGGTCGACTACATGTGTGCGAACGCCGATGTGATCGCTAAAGTGACGCTGGCACCAGAGATGACCGGCACTGACGTGATCAGCAAACTGGCTGCCGCCGGGATTGTGGTTTCAGCAGGGCACTCAAACGCCACGCTGAAAGAAGCCAAAGCGGGCTTCCGCGCGGGCATTACCTTCGCCACGCACCTTTACAACGCCATGCCTTATATCACCGGTCGCGAACCGGGTCTGGTCGGGGCGATTCTGGACGAGCCAGACGTCTACTGCGGCATTATTGCTGATGGTATGCATGTGGATTACACCAACATTCGTAATGCCAAGCGCCTGAAAGGTGACAAGCTTTGCCTGGTTACCGATGCCACTGCACCAGCAGGTGCAAATATTGAGCAGTTCATTTTTGCCGGTAAAACAATATACTACCGCAATGGACTGTGTGTGGATGAAAACGGTACGCTGAGCGGTTCCTCTTTAACCATGATTGAAGGGGTGCGTAACCTGGTTGAGCACTGTGGGATTGCGCTTGATGAAGTCCTGCGTATGGCTACCCTTTATCCGGCTCGCGCAATCGGCGTGGATAAACAGCTTGGCGGAATTGCACCGGGTATGGTTGCAAACCTGACGGCATTCACACACGATTATAAAATTATTAAGACCATCGTTAATGGTAACGAGGTCGTCACTGAGTAAGTAAAAGTATGACACCAGGCGGACAAGCTCAAATCGGTAATGTCGATCTCGTTAAACAACTTAACAGTGCGGCGGTATATCGCCTGATTGACCAACACGGGCCAATCTCTCGAATTCAGATAGCCGAACAAAGCCAGCTTGCTCCCGCCAGCGTGACAAAAATTACCCGCCAGCTTATTGAGCGCGGTTTGATCAAAGAAGTCGATCAGCAGGCCTCTACCGGGGGCCGCCGCGCTATCTCCATTATTACCGAAACCCGCAATTTTCAGGCGATTGGCGTTCGGCTCGGCCGTCATGACACCACGCTCACGCTCTACGATCTGAGCAGCAAAGCGATTGCGGAAGAGCACTATCCCCTTCCCGAGCGCACCCAGGAGACGCTGGAGCACGCGCTGCTGAATACCATCGCGCACTTTATTGAGAGCTGTCAGCGTAAGATCCGCGAGCTCATTGCAATTTCAGTGATTTTACCCGGTCTGGTCGACCCGGAAAGCGGCGTGATTCGCTACATGCCGCACATTCAGGTGGAAAACTGGGCGCTGGTCGATGCGCTGGAAAAACGCTTTAAAGTGACCTGTTTTGTCGGCCACGATATTCGTTCTCTGGCACTGGCAGAGCACTACTTTGGTGCGAGTCAGGACTGCGAAGACTCTATTCTGGTGCGTGTCCACCGCGGGACAGGCGCAGGTATTATTTCTAACGGTCGGATTTTTATTGGTCGCAACGGTAACGTCGGCGAGATCGGCCACATTCAGGTCGAGCCGCTGGGCGAACGCTGCCACTGCGGTAACTTCGGCTGCCTTGAAACCATTGCCGCCAACACGGCCATTGAGCAGCGCGTTCGCCATCTGCTTGAACAAGGTTACCAGAGTCGCGTCACGCTGGCTGATTGCAAGATAGGCACCATCTGCAAAGCCGCCAATAAAGGCGACGCGCTGGCCTGTGAGGTGATCGAGCAGGTTGGGCGCCATCTGGGGAAAACTATCGCCATCGCCATTAACCTGTTTAACCCACAAAAAGTGGTGATAGCCGGAGAAATTGTTGAAGCAGAAAAGGTGCTGCTCCCCGCGATTGAAGGCTGTATTAACACCCAGGCGCTGAAAGCATTCCGCCAGAATCTCCCTGTGGTTCGTTCAAAACTTGACCATCGCTCGGCAATTGGCGCTTTTGCGCTGGTGAAACGCGCCATGCTCAACGGTATTCTGCTGCAGCATTTGCTGGAAAGTTGATCGGACCTTATAGTAACGCCTTCTTTTTTTGATGTCGGAACGTCCATGACCATTAAGAATGTAATTTGTGATATCGACGGCGTGCTGATGCACGACAACGTTGCCGTACCAGGTGCTGCGGAGTTTCTTCACCGCATCATCGACAAAGGAATGCCTCTGGTTCTTCTCACGAACTACCCTTCTCAGACCGGTCAGGATCTGGCAAACCGCTTTGCGACGGCGGGCGTCGACGTCCCGGACAGTGTGTTTTATACCTCGGCGATGGCAACGGCGGATTTTCTGAAACGTCAGGAAGGCAAAAAAGCGTATGTGGTCGGCGAAGGCGCGCTGATCCACGAGCTGTATAAAGCGGGCTTTACGATTACCGATGTCAATCCGGACTTCGTGATTGTGGGTGAAACGCGCTCCTATAACTGGGAGATGATGCATAAAGCCTCGTTCTTCGTTGCCAACGGCGCGCGCTTCATTGCCACCAACCCGGATACCCACGGTCGAGGTTTTTATCCGGCCTGTGGCGCGCTGTGTGCCGGTATTGAAAAAATCTCCGGGCGCAAGCCATTCTATGTCGGCAAACCAAGCCCGTGGATCATCCGCGCCGCGCTCAATAAAATGCAGGCCCACTCAGAAGAAACGGTTATTGTCGGCGATAACCTGCGTACGGATATTCTGGCCGGCTTCCAGGCGGGTCTGGAAACCATTCTGGTGCTGTCCGGCGTCTCGCAGCTTGATGACATTGATTCGATGCCGTTCCGACCAAGCTGGATTTACCCCTCCGTCGATGAAATTGACATTATCTGATACCAAACCACGCTCAGGGCGTGGTTTTTCATTTTTAGCCCTTACAAATAAAACCATATCTAACAAAAAGCGCACTTTATTGCATAATCATCAATAAAAGTGTTCATGGCGTACTCTTTTTTCACTATTCCGCAATCACCATTGCACTATTTCCGTTTTCGCCCGTAAATCTCTTGCGCCCCTTCTCCCTTTGCGGCATTTTCATAAGCAAGCAACATTACAAAGCAACAGGGTTAACGGAGAAGGTTATGTGTTCAATTTTTGGCGTACTGGATATTAAAACTGACGCGGGCGAACTGCGTAAAAAAGCACTCGAACTGTCCCGCCTGATGCGCCATCGCGGCCCGGACTGGTCAGGCGTTTACGCCAGTGATAAAGCGATTCTGGCTCACGAACGTCTGTCTATCGTAGACGTCAACGCCGGTGCACAGCCGCTGTATAACGAGAAAAAAACGCACGCGCTGGCTGTTAACGGTGAAATCTATAACCATCAGGCACTGCGCGCCGAGTACGGCGACCGCTACGCCTTCCAGACCGGGTCTGACTGTGAAGTGATTCTGGCGCTCTATCAGGAGAAAGGTCCGGAATTCCTGGACGACCTGCAGGGTATGTTTGCCTTCGCCCTGTACGATAGCGAAAAAGACGCGTATCTGATTGGCCGCGACCATATCGGCATTATCCCGCTGTACATGGGCCACGATGAACACGGCAACTTCTATGTTGCCTCTGAAATGAAAGCCCTGGTACCGGTCTGCCGCACCATTAAAGAGTTCCCGGCAGGCAGCTATCTGTGGAGTAAAGACGGTGAGATCCGTCCGTACTACCAGCGCGACTGGTTCGATTATGACGCGGTTAAAGACAACGTGACGGATAAAGCCGAGCTGCGTCAGGCGCTGGAAGATTCCGTGAAAAGCCACCTGATGTCAGACGTACCTTATGGCGTGCTGCTCTCCGGCGGTCTGGACTCCTCCGTGATCTCCGCGATCACCAAGAAATTCGCCGCTCGCCGCGTGGAAGATCAGGAGCGCTCCGAAGCCTGGTGGCCGCAGCTGCACTCCTTTGCCGTGGGTCTTGAAGGGGCACCTGACCTGAAAGCTGCGCAGGAAGTGGCAAACCATCTGGGCACCGTGCACCATGAAATTCACTTCACCGTGCAGGAAGGCCTGGATGCAATCCGCGATGTGATCTATCACATTGAAACTTATGATGTTACTACCATTCGTGCCTCAACACCGATGTACCTGATGTCGCGTAAGATTAAAGCGATGGGCATCAAGATGGTGCTGTCCGGTGAAGGTTCTGACGAAGTGTTTGGAGGCTACCTGTACTTCCATAAAGCGCCAAACGCCAAAGAACTGCATGAAGAGACCGTGCGTAAATTGCAGGCACTGCATATGTTTGACTGTGCACGTGCCAACAAAGCAATGTCGGCATGGGGAGTGGAAGCGCGTGTCCCGTTCCTGGATAAGAAATTCCTCGACGTGGCGATGCGTATCAACCCACAGGACAAAATGTGCGGCAACGGTAAAATGGAAAAACATATCCTGCGCGAATGTTTTGAATCATACCTGCCCGCGAGCGTGGCGTGGCGTCAGAAAGAGCAGTTCTCTGATGGTGTAGGTTACAGCTGGATCGACACCCTGAAAGAGGTGGCAGCAAAACAGATTTCCGACCAGCAACTGGAAACGGCAAGCTTCCGCTTCCCGTACAACACGCCGGGCTCGAAAGAAGCGTATCTGTACCGTGAAATCTTTGAAGAGCTGTTCCCGGTGCCGAGTGCGGCAGAGTGTGTTCCGGGTGGCCCATCCGTCGCCTGCTCGTCTGCCAAAGCGATTGAATGGGATGAATCTTTCAAAGCGATGAACGATCCATCAGGCCGCGCGGTAGGCGTTCACCAGTCTGCCTACAAATAATCGCGACGATTCTAATCAGGCCCCTCTGGGGCCTTTTTTTTGCCTTGCATTTCACTCTCGAAAAACGATTAATAACCAATAATTGCCGAATATTCGGTCACGCTGTTCGCAACCTAACCAAACAGTCACATTCCGGCTATTTTCGTTGAAAAAGGTGTTGACGCTGCAAGGGTCTATACGCATAATGCGCCCCGCAACGCCGATAAGGTAACGCGAAAAAAGATGGCTACGTAGCTCAGTTGGTTAGAGCACATCACTCATAATGATGGGGTCACAGGTTCGAATCCCGTCGTAGCCACCATCTTTTTTGCGGGAGTGGCGAAATTGGTAGACGCACCAGATTTAGGTTCTGGCGCCGCAAGGTGTGCGAGTTCAAGTCTCGCCTCCCGCACCATTCCCAGGTAAGCGTTGCACGGATGGGGTATCGCCAAGCGGTAAGGCACCGGTTTTTGATACCGGCATTCCCTGGTTCGAATCCAGGTACCCCAGCCATATTTCTTCGATTTTGCGGTTCTCCGCGGTATTGGGGTATCGCCAAGCGGTAAGGCACCGGTTTTTGATACCGGCATTCCCTGGTTCGAATCCAGGTACCCCAGCCATATTTCTTCGATTTTGCGGTTCTCCGCGGTATTGGGGTATCGCCAAGCGGTAAGGCACCGGTTTTTGATACCGGCATTCCCTGGTTCGAATCCAGGTACCCCAGCCATCGAAGATTGCAGTACTGGCTACGTAGCTCAGTTGGTTAGAGCACATCACTCATAATGATGGGGTCACAGGTTCGAATCCCGTCGTAGCCACCAAATTAAGATTGTCGATTTTTCGGTAATCAAGACAAATTGTTGGGGTATCGCCAAGCGGTAAGGCACCGGATTCTGATTCCGGCATTCCGAGGTTCGAATCCTCGTACCCCAGCCAATTTAAAAAGTCGTTAAGCAGTTTGTTTAACGCAATTGGGGTGTCGCCAAGCGGTAAGGCTCTGGTTTCTGATACCAGCATTCCGGGGTTCGAATCCCTGCACCCCAGCCACTTAAAAACAAATAAGCCCGCTCTGCGGGCTTTTTTGTTTTTGTTGTTTGTGCGGCCTGATGCCCCCTCACCCTACCCCTCTCCCCAAAGGGGCGAGGGAATAGTTGAAGCAGCGATTAAAGTCCGAGAGCGTATTTCAGGGCCTGACGTTTCAACCCACCGGCACGTTCCGCCGCCATTAGGCCAATGTTACGCAGAATACGTACTGGCGCTAAGTCATTGCTGAACCCGGCATAGAACAGATCCATTCCCGACTGCATAATAAAATTATCCGCCATACGTCGCGTCTGGTAACGCTTCAGTACCTGATGGCTGGACCACGCTTCCGCATGCCCGCGCGCATGACTTAAAACGTCCAGTAACGCGTCAACGTCACGATACCCAAGATTTACCCCCTGCCCGGCCAGCGGGTGTATGGTGTGTGCCGCATCCCCCACCAGCGCCAGCCCGTCACGGGCATACTGCAAAGCGTGACGTCGCGTGAGCGGGAATGCGCCAGCGGCGACTGGCGTGATATGCCCCAGACGGCTCGGGAAGTGCAGCAGGATCTCGCGCTGCAGTTGTTCCATTGAAAGCCCTTGTAGCTGGCGAATGCGCGCCGGTTTGTCGTACCACACCAGTGACGCCCAATGATCAAATAGCGGTAAAAAGGCATGCGGGCCATTCGGCGTAAAGTGCTGCCAGGTGCTCTCACCCGGCGAATTCTCACACTGGACGGTAATCAGCATACAAGACTGCTCATACTGCCAGGCATGTACCCCAATACCTGCCATCTGTCTGACCTGAGAATTGGCACCATCCGCCCCGACGACCAGCTTCACAGCCAGCTCATCACCGCTGTCGAGCGTCAGCAAATAGCCGCTTTCGTGAGTATGAAGTGCCTTAAGTGACGCAGGAATACGCAGCGTCACCTTCGGGTGCGCCTCCAGGGCCTGCCAGAGCGCCAGCTGGAGCACATTGTTTTCCACCATGTAGCCCAGGCGCGGCAGCTTCAGCTCCGCAGCATCAAACGCAACGTGGGCATTTTCCCACTCCCAGGTTTCAAGACGGCTGTAGGGATGCGCACGCATCGCCTGCACCGTTTCCCAGACGCCCAGACCGCGCAGCAGATCGACTGACGCCGCGCTGATAGCAGAAATGCGCACATCCGGCTTGCTGGCGGGATCGAATGCCGGCGGTGCAGCCTGTTCAATTACCGTTACCTCAAATCCCTGCTGCGCCAGCCCCAGCGCCAGTGCGCCGCCGACCATACCGCCGCCGACAACGGCAACTTCGGTGTGTTGGAGTGTCATGGTCATTTTTCCTTATTGGAGAATCCCTTAAGTTTACCGGATTTTTGCGGTCCTGAGACACATAACCTTCATACTGGTCACAACCCCACCAAAGCATTACAATACGCGGCTTGCAATCCTGAGCTGAGCAAGTCGATGACTAAAAAACTCCATATAAAAACCTGGGGCTGTCAGATGAACGAATACGATTCATCCAAGATGGCCGATCTGCTGGACACCACCCACGGATACCAGCTGACTGAAAATCCGAAAGAAGCCGACGTGTTGCTGCTGAACACCTGTTCAATTCGTGAAAAAGCGCAGGAAAAAGTCTTCCACGTGTTAGGCCGCTGGAAACTTCTCAAACGAAAAAATCCGGACCTGATCATCGGCGTGGGCGGTTGCGTCGCATCACAGGAAGGTAAGCTGATCCGCCAGAGAGCCCCCTATGTGGATATCGTCTTTGGCCCGCAGACCCTGCACCGCCTGCCGGAGATGATCAACCAGGTTCGCGGTAATCGTAGCCCGGTCGTTGACGTCAGCTTCCCGGAGATCGAGAAATTTGACCGTCTGCCAGAACCGCGCGCAGATGGCCCGACCGCTTTCGTTTCCATCATGGAAGGCTGCAACAAATACTGCACTTACTGTGTGGTGCCTTACACCCGTGGCGAAGAAGTCAGCCGCCCGGCAGACGATATTCTGTTTGAAATCGCGCAGCTTGCCGCGCAGGGCGTTCGCGAAGTGAACCTGCTGGGCCAGAACGTTAACGCCTGGCGTGGGGAGAACTACGACGGCACCACCGGCACCTTTGCTGAACTGCTGCGCCTGGTGGCCGCGATTGACGGTATCGACCGTATTCGCTTTACCACCAGCCATCCGATGGAATTCACCGATGACATCATTGATGTCTATCGCGATACGCCAGAGCTGGTGAGCTTCCTGCATCTGCCGATTCAGTGCGGCTCTGACCGCGTTCTGAACCTGATGGGCCGTCCGCATACGGTTCTGGAGTACAAATCCACCATCCGTAAGCTGCGTGAAGCGCGTCCGGATATCCAGATAAGCTCCGACTTTATTGTCGGCTTCCCAGGTGAAACCGCGGATGACTTCGAGCGCACCATGAAGCTCATTGGTGAAGTGAATTTTGACGTCAGCTACAGCTTTATCTTCTCCGCGCGTCCTGGTACCCCTGCGGCCGATATGGTTGACGATGTGCCGGAAGAAGAGAAAAAGCAGCGTCTGTATATTCTGCAGGAGCGCATCAACCAGCAGGCCAACGCCTGGAGCCGCCGTATGCTCGGCACCGTCCAGCGCATACTGGTAGAAGGCACCTCGCGCAAGAGCATTATGGAACTCTCCGGTCGTACAGAAAACAACCGCGTGGTGAATTTTGAAGGCACCCCGGATATGATCGGTAAATTTGTGGACGTTGAGATTGTCGAAGTGCTCACCAACTCACTGCGTGCGAAAGTGGTCCGCACTGAAGACGAAATGGGCCTGCGTATTGCCGAGTCACCGGAATCCGTCATTTCGCGTACCCGCAAAGAAAACGATTCTGGCGTGGGGATTTACCAGCCTTAATCCTTCGGGCCTGCCGCTTCGGCAGGCCTTGTATTTCCTCTCATCGTCCCCAATATCATCTGCAATGCTTGCGCCTTTATTCTATGGCGTGAATAATTTCGGTAATGACCGTTTTATTACGCCGGGTGGCAGCGGGTCAGCTAACCAATCAAAGAGGAACAGTTTGAACATAGATACGCGTGAAATCAGCCTAACGCCCGCAGACAACGCTCGCCTGCTGAGCCTGTGCGGACCGTTTGATGACAACATCAAACAACTGGAGCGACGTCTGGGTATCGAAATCAATCGTCGCGATAATCACTTCAAACTTACCGGACGCCCTATCTGCGTCAATGCGGCTGCAGATATCCTGCGCAGCCTGTATGTCGATACCGCCCCGATGCGCGGCGAAATTCAGGATATCGAACCGGAACAAATTCACCTCGCCATTAAAGAGGCGCGCGTGCTTGAGCAGAGCGCGGAAAGTGTGCCGGACTACGGTAAGGCCATCAACATCAAGACCAAGCGTGGCGTCATTAAGCCGCGTACGCCAAACCAGGCGCAGTACATCGCCAATATTCTCGACCACGACATCACCTTCGGCGTGGGGCCGGCGGGTACGGGTAAAACCTATCTGGCCGTTGCCGCGGCGGTGGATGCGCTTGAACGTCAGGAAATCCGCCGTATCCTGCTGACCCGTCCGGCGGTGGAAGCGGGTGAAAAACTGGGCTTCCTGCCGGGCGACCTGAGTCAGAAGGTCGACCCGTATCTGCGTCCTTTATACGATGCGCTGTTCGAGATGCTCGGCTTTGAGAAGGTCGAAAAGCTGATTGAGCGTAACGTGATTGAAGTGGCCCCACTCGCCTACATGCGTGGTCGCACGTTAAACGACGCGTTCATCATTCTTGATGAAAGCCAGAACACCACCATCGAACAGATGAAGATGTTCCTGACGCGTATTGGCTTTAACTCGAAAGCGGTCATTACCGGTGACGTTACCCAGATCGACCTGCCGCGCAGCACCAAATCGGGCCTGCGCCACGCCATTGAAGTGCTGGCCGAAGTCGATGAAATCAGCTTTAACTTCTTCCACAGTGAAGACGTGGTACGCCATCCGGTGGTTGCGCGCATCGTTAACGCCTATGAAGCCTGGGAAGAGGCGGATCAAAAACGCAGGGCCGAACTGGCCGCAGAACGTAAGCGCGACGCGCAGGAGCAAGAACAGAAATGAGTCAGGTGATCCTCGATTTACAGCTGGCCTGTGAAGACAATTCCGGTATGCCAGATGAGGCACAGTTTCAGAAATGGCTGGATGCCGTTATCCCCCAGTTTCAGGAAGAATCAGAAGTGACGATTCGCCTGGTGGATGAGGCAGAAAGCCATGAGCTTAACCTGACTTACCGTGGGAAAGATAAGCCAACCAACGTGCTCTCTTTCCCGTTCGAAGCCCCGCCGGGTATCGAGATGCCGCTGCTGGGGGATCTGATCATCTGCCGTCAGGTGGTTGAACAGGAAGCCAAAGAGCAGCAAAAGCCGCTGGAAGCCCACTGGGCGCATATGGTGGTGCATGGCAGCCTGCATCTGCTTGGCTACGATCATATTGAAGATGACGAAGCGGAAGAGATGGAGTCCCTCGAGACAGAGATAATGCTTGCTCTGGGCTATGAGGATCCGTACATTGCCGAGAAAGAATAGTCAGTTAACTTACTGACGACTATGCCGCCGCGCAGGGAATTCGCGTGGCGGTAAATGTTGAACTAACAAGAGAACCCTTAACAAACGCCATGAGCGACGACAATTCACACAGTAGCGACACGACAAACACTAAAAAGGGATTTTTCTCCCTCATTCTGAACCAGCTTTTCCACGGCGAACCCAAGAACCGTGATGAACTGCTGGAGCTGATTCGTGATTCCGGGCAAAACGACCTTATCGACGAAGATACGCGCGAAATGCTCGAAGGGGTGATGGACATTGCTGACCAGCGTGTTCGCGATATCATGATCCCCCGCTCGCAGATGATCACCCTGAAACGTAACCAGACCCTGGACGAGTGCCTCGATGTGATCATCGAATCCGCCCACTCGCGTTTCCCGGTCATCAGCGAAGATAAAGATCACATCGAAGGGATTTTGATGGCGAAAGATCTGCTGCCGTTTATGCGCAGCGATGCCGAAGCCTTCAGCATGGAAAAAGTGTTACGCCAGGCCGTGGTTGTGCCGGAAAGTAAACGTGTGGACCGGATGCTGAAAGAGTTTCGCTCTCAGCGTTACCACATGGCGATTGTTATTGATGAATTTGGCGGCGTTTCCGGACTGGTCACGATCGAGGATATTCTTGAGCTGATCGTGGGTGAAATCGAAGATGAGTATGACGAAGAGGAAGATATCGACTTCCGTCAGCTCAGCCGCCACACCTGGACCGTGCGCGCGCTGGCCTCGATTGAGGACTTCAACGACGCTTTCGGCACTCACTTCAGTGATGAAGAGGTCGATACCATTGGCGGGCTGGTGATGCAGGCCTTTGGCCACCTTCCGGCGCGCGGTGAAACCGTTGACATCGACGGTTACCAGTTCAAAGTGGCAATGGCCGACAGCCGCCGTATTATACAGGTTCATGTCAGAACGCCGGACGACTCACCGGTGCCAAAACTGGAAGATTAATGTAAATGGCATTTGCCCCATTACTTGAACGCCAGCGCGTCCGTTTGCTGCTGGCGCTGTTACTCGGAGCCAGCGGTACGCTGGCTTTTTCTCCTTACGATATCTGGCCTGCGGCTATTCTCTCCCTGATGGGGCTCCAGGGTCTGACCCTGAACCGGCGTCCGGTACAGGCTGCCGCCATCGGTTACTTCTGGGGACTGGGGCTCTTTGGCTCCGGCATTAACTGGGTCTACGTCAGCATCGCCCAGTTTGGCGGTATGCCGGGCCCGGTTAACGTCTTCCTGGTCGTCCTGCTCGCGGCATATCTCTCACTGTATACTGGTCTGTTCGCAGGGATCCTTTCCCGCCTGTGGCCTAAAACCACCTGGCTGCGCGTCGCCATTGCCGCGCCGGTGGTCTGGCAAATCACCGAATTCCTGCGCGGTTGGATACTGACCGGCTTCCCGTGGCTGCAGTTCGGCTACAGCCAGATTGATGGCCCGCTGAATGGCCTGGCCCCGGTCATGGGCGTTGAGGCAATCAACTTCCTGCTAATGGTGGTCAGCGGCCTGCTGATCCTGGCGCTGGTCACGCGTTGCTGGAAACCGCTGGCCGTGGCGCTGGTGCTGTTTGCCCTGCCCTTCCCGCTGCGGTATATCCAGTGGTTCACGCCTGAGCCTGAGCGCACCATGCAGGTTTCTATGGTGCAGGGAAATATCCCGCAATCTATGAAGTGGGATGAAAAAGAGCTGCTGAACACGCTGAAGATCTACGCCAACGCCACCGAAGAGGTGATGGGTAAATCGCAGCTGATCATCTGGCCGGAATCCGCCATTCCCGATCTGGAGATCAATCAGCAGCCGTTCCTGAACATGATGAACGACTTGCTGCTGGCTCGCGGCAGCACGCTGATTACCGGGATTGTCGATGCGCGTCTGAATCAGCAGAACCGTTATGACACCTACAACACCATCATTACGCTCGGCAAAGACAGCGAATACAGCTACAACTCCACGGATCGGTACAACAAGAACCACCTGGTGCCGTTTGGTGAATTTGTTCCGCTGGAGTCAATTCTGCGCCCGCTGGCGCCGTTCTTTGATCTGCCGATGTCCTCCTTCAGCCGTGGCCCGTACGTACAGCCCCAGCTGCATGCGCACGGCCTTGCCCTGACGGCGGCCATCTGCTACGAAATCATTCTCGGCGAGCAGGTTCGCGATAACTTCCGCCCGGATACCGACTACCTGCTGACCATCTCCAACGATGCGTGGTTCGGTAAATCTATCGGCCCGTGGCAGCATTTCCAGATGGCGCGTATGCGTTCTCTGGAGCTGGCTCGCCCATTGCTGCGCAGCACCAACAACGGCATCACCGCCGTGATTGGTCCACAGGGTGAAATCCAGGCCATGATCCCGCAGTTTACCCGTGAGGTGTTGACCACAAAAGTCACACCAACCACCGGCCTGACGCCGTATGCCCGCACCGGCAACTGGCCGCTGTGGATCCTGACCGCGCTGTTCGGTTTCGGTGCCGTGCTGATGAGCCTGCGTCAGCGTCGTCGCTAATCTTACCTTCTGTTGCCGGGTGGCGCTAACGCTTACCCGGCCTACATTTTGACTCCCGTAGCTCGGGTAAGGCGTAGCCGCCACCCGACAAATTCCTTCCAGTGCCAAATCTGGCACGCCTGTTGCTTTGTATATTCACGCAAACGCAGTTTGGCTTAACGTGCAACCTTGTCGCACCAGCGTAGATCATCGGTAGCACCGAAACGGTGCAACGGGAGATATTTGCCTCTGAATGGTGCGGCGCGCTTCGCAAAAATAAACAATAACGCAGCAAAATCTTTACATTAAGCCAGACTAAATGTTAACAAGCTTGCATAACACTGCACTCGCATCGCGCGAGATATAACAACATCACAATGGGTATCAATGCGTCACTGGCGCTGATAAGAAAGGAGTTGGGTATGCAATTACGTAAACTGGCCACAGCAATGCTGGTTATGGGAATGTCTGCCGGCGTGGTTCACGCTGAAGATGCTCCGGCAGCAGGCAGTACTCTCGACAAGATTGCCAAAAACGGCGTCATCGTGGTCGGCCACCGTGAATCTTCCGTCCCGTTCTCTTACTACGACAACACGCAAAAAGTCGTGGGCTATTCACAGGATTACTCCAACGCCATCGTTGAAGCTGTGAAGAAAAAGCTGAACAAACCTGACCTGCAGGTGAAGCTGATCCCAATCACTTCACAGAACCGTATTCCACTGCTGCAAAACGGCACCTTTGATTTTGAGTGTGGCTCTACCACCAATAACCTCGAGCGTCAGAAACAGGCCGCTTTCTCTGACACCATCTTCGTCGTGGGCACCCGTCTGCTGACGAAGAAAGGCGGTGATATCAAAGATTTTGCTGACCTGAAAGGCAAAGCGGTCGTCGTAACGTCCGGTACCACCTCAGAAGTGCTGCTGCACAAGCTGAACGACGAGAAGAAAATGGATATGCGCATCATCAGCGCGAAAGACCATGGCGACTCCTTCCGCACCCTGGAAAGTGGCCGTGCCGTCGCGTTTATGATGGATGACGCCCTGCTGGCGGGTGAGCGTGCGAAAGCGAAGAAACCAGACAACTGGGATATCGTCGGCACCGCGCAGTCAAAAGAAGCTTACGGCTGCATGCTGCGTAAAGACGATCCGCAGTTCAAGAAGCTGATCGATGACACTATCGCCCAGGTACAAACTTCCGGCGAAGCGGAAAAATGGTTCGACAAATGGTTCAAGAACCCGATTCCACCAAAAAATCTCAACATGAACTTTGAACTGTCTGATGACATGAAAGCGCTGTTCAAATCTCCAAATGACAAGGCTCTTAACTAATTAGAACAACAGGGGCGGGATCTCCTGCCCTCTCGATTGTCGGGAAGCATGGACAGACTATACGTTGAGTGGTCGTTCCCCACTCAGCGCGAAAAATGAGCTTCTCACCAATCTTCGAGGGTAGCGCTGCTACCCTTTTTTTTCTGGAGTTTATTATGTCAATAGACTGGAACTGGGGCATATTCCTGCAACAAGCCCCGTTCGGCAACACCACCTATCTTGGCTGGCTGTGGAGCGGCTTCCAGGTCACCGTGGCACTATCGATAACAGCGTGGATTATCGCGTTTCTTGTCGGTTCGCTGTTCGGTATTCTGCGCACCGTCCCTAACCGTTTTCTTTCAACACTGGGCACGCTCTATGTGGAACTGTTCCGTAACGTTCCGCTCATCGTGCAATTCTTTACCTGGTATCTGGTTATCCCGGAACTGCTGCCGGAAAATATTGGCATGTGGTTCAAGTCGGAGCTGGATCCAAATGTGCAGTTCTTTGTCTCCTCCATGATGTGTCTGGGGCTGTTTACCGCTGCGCGCGTTTGTGAGCAGGTGCGTGCCGCCATTCAGTCATTACCCCGCGGACAAAAAAATGCGGGTCTGGCGATGGGTCTGACCCTGCCGCAAACCTACCGCTACGTGCTGCTGCCTAATGCCTACCGCGTTATCGTGCCACCGATGACCTCGGAGATGATGAACCTGGTGAAAAACTCGGCCATCGCCTCCACTATCGGCCTGGTCGATATGGCGGCCCAGGCGGGCAAGCTGCTGGATTACTCCGCTCACGCGTGGGAATCCTTCACCGCGATCACGCTCGCGTATGTTCTGATTAACGCTTTCATCATGCTGGTGATGAACCTGGTTGAACGCAAAGTACGCCTGCCGGGCAATCTGGGGGGCAAATAATGTACGAATTTGACTGGAGTTCTATCGTTCCTTCCTTACCTTACCTGCTGGATGGCCTGGTGATTACCTTAAAAATCACCGTTATTGCCATCATCATTGGTATCGTCTGGGGCACCCTGCTGGCGGTGATGCGCCTGTCGAGCTTTAAGCCACTCGCCTGGTTTGCGACCGCCTACGTTAACGTTTTCCGCTCCATCCCGCTGGTGATGGTGCTGCTGTGGTTTTACCTGATTGTTCCGGGCTTCTTACAGAACGTGCTGGGACTGTCGCCGAAAACCGATATCCGCCTGATCTCGGCGATGGTGGCGTTCTCAATGTTTGAGGCCGCTTACTACTCAGAGATTATCCGCGCGGGCATTCAGAGCATCTCCCGCGGGCAATCCAGCGCCGCGCTGGCGCTGGGGATGACGCACTGGCAGTCCATGCAGCTGATTATTCTGCCGCAGGCGTTTCGCGCCATGGTTCCGCTCCTGTTGACCCAGGGCATTGTGCTGTTCCAGGATACCTCGCTGGTGTATGTCCTGAGTCTGGCAGACTTCTTCCGTACCGCGTCAACCATCGGTGAACGTGATGGTACGCAGGTCGAGATGGTGCTCTTCGCGGGCGCGGTCTATTTTGTGATTAGTTTAAGCGCGTCGCTGTTGGTCAGCTGGCTGAAGAAAAGGACGGTATAATGATTTCCCTGAAAAATGTTTCTAAATGGTATGGGCACTTTCAGGTGCTGACCGACTGCTCCACGGAAGTGAAAAAAGGCGACGTGGTGGTGGTGTGCGGCCCGTCCGGTTCCGGTAAGTCCACGCTGATCAAAACCGTTAATGGTCTGGAACCTGTGCAGCAGGGCGAAATTGTTGTTAACGGCACCAAAGTGAACGACAAAAAAACCAACCTTGCCCAGCTTCGCTCTCACGTTGGCATGGTGTTCCAGCACTTTGAGCTGTTCCCTCACCTCTCTATCATCGAGAACCTGACGCTGGCGCAGGTGAAAGTGCTTAAGCGCGATAAAAAAGCATCGCGTGAGAAAGGCCTTAAGCTTCTGGAGCGCGTTGGGCTTTCTGCACATGCCGATAAGTTCCCGGCGCAGCTTTCGGGTGGTCAGCAGCAGCGTGTCGCGATCGCACGCGCGCTGTGTATGGATCCGGTGGCAATGCTGTTTGATGAACCGACGTCGGCGCTCGATCCAGAGATGATCAACGAAGTGCTCGACGTTATGGTCGAGCTGGCGCACGAAGGGATGACCATGATGGTGGTGACGCACGAAATGGGCTTCGCCCGTAAAGTGGCCAACCGCGTCATCTTTATGGACGAAGGGAAGATCGTGGAAGACTCGCCGAAAGAAGAGTTCTTCGCGAACCCGAAATCCGAACGTGCAAAAGATTTCCTCGCCAAAATCCTGCATTAATCTTCTCAGTGCGCAATCTGCGGATTGCGCACTGCCTCACGCTTTCGCGCTCTTGTTCTCGTCGGCGTCACATTGCAGCGTTAACCTTGTCACAAAATAACGCTACGTATGGAGAACGCTATGGCACAGCCTATTATTCTCGATTGCGATCCGGGTCATGATGACGCCATTGCTCTCGTCCTCGCTCTTGCCTCCCCTGAACTGGACGTAAAAGCGGTTACCGCATCCGCCGGAAATCAGACGCCGGATAAAACCTTGCGCAACGTGCTGCGCATGCTGACCCTGCTCAAACGCACCGATATTCCTGTCGCCGGCGGCGCCGTGAAACCGCTGATGCGCGAGCTGATCATTGCGGATAACGTTCATGGCGAAAGTGGACTGGACGGCCCTGAACTGCCGGAACCGGGCTTCGCGCCACAAGGCTGCACCGCCGTTGAGTTGATGGCGAAGGTGCTGCGCGAAAGTGCAGAGCCCGTGACGCTGGTGGCTACAGGTCCGCAGACGAACGTGGCCTTGCTGCTTAACAGCCATCCAGAACTGCACGGTAAAATCGCCCGGATCGTCATCATGGGCGGCGCAATGGGGCTCGGAAACTGGACGCCTGCCGCGGAGTTCAATATCTATGTTGACCCTGAAGCCGCAGAGATCGTTTTCCAGTCCGGTCTGCCGATTGTGATGGCGGGGCTGGATGTGACGCATCGGGCCCAAATTATGGCAGACGATATTGAACGCTTCCGCTCTGTGGGTAATCCGGTGGCAACGACTGTGGCAGAACTGCTCAACTTCTTTATGGAGTACCACAAAGCCGAGAAATGGGGCTTCCATGGCGCACCGCTGCATGACCCGTGCACGATTGCCTGGCTGTTGAAACCTGAGATGTTTACCACGGTTGACCGCTGGGTTGGTGTGGAAACGCAGGGGAAATATACCCAGGGAATGACGGTGGTGGATTACTACTCGCTGACGGGGAACGAGCCGAATACTGCGGTGATGGTGGATATCGACCGGGAAGCGTTTGTAGATTTGCTGGCGGAAAGGCTGGCTTACTATAGTGCGGCCTGATGCCCTCACCCCAACCCTCTCCCACGGGGAGAGGGAGCAAACACTAAAAACGGCAACAGGGTTGCCGTTTTGCTTTTACCTAGGGCTCAAACGGCCGGCGCTGGAACTGGTCGTGACCGCATTTCGGGCACAAGGGCAGCACCTCCGGCGTATACACCGCGATGTGGTGATGACATTTCTCACACACCAGATTTCCCAACCCTACCACTTCGCCGCTGTGGTACACACCGTGATGGTTCAAATCCTGAAACACCTCGCGCCACTCAAGCTGCGTTTTATCGGTGATATCCGCCAGCTCCTGCCACAGGCTCTCTTTGATCACCCGCATAAACACGCTGTCCGAGACCTCTTCCTGGCTCTCCTGATAGCTACGCGCAAACTCTTCCAGGTCACGACGTACCGCACGCGTCACCTCTTCCACTTCGGTTCGCGTTAACTCACCCGTTTGCGTCACGCGGGCACGCGCCTGTTCGACCAGCGCATCAATATCACGCTCGCCGTTACGCAGCCGCTCCGTCAGTGTCGCCACCAGCTCGCGGTAAAATTGAGCAACCTTGTTCATCATTTTGCCTCCCGGGTAAGTAACTAACTCTAATAATAGACCTTATTTCACCGCCGCTTTGTCAGGTGAAGCACAGACCCGGTAAATTCCTGCAAAGTGCTTTTGTGCGAAAGGCTGTTTTGACGCGGACGTTTGGGCTATGCTATGCGGATCTGAATTACCACATCCATTGGCTACATTTGTAGCTGTATTAAAAACAGGACCACTGGCTGCCATGCAAGAGCAATACCGCCCGGAAGAGATAGAATCAAAAGTCCAGCAACACTGGGACGAGAAGCGCACCTTTGAAGTAACCGAAGACGAGAGCAAAGAGAAGTATTACTGCCTGTCGATGCTTCCCTATCCTTCTGGTCGACTACACATGGGCCACGTGCGTAACTACACCATTGGTGATGTGATCGCCCGTTACCAGCGTATGCTGGGCAAAAACGTGCTGCAGCCTATCGGCTGGGATGCGTTCGGCCTGCCGGCAGAAGGCGCAGCAGTAAAAAACAATACGGCACCGGCACCATGGACGTACGACAACATCGCGTACATGAAAAACCAGCTCAAAATGCTGGGCTTCGGCTATGACTGGAGCCGCGAGCTGGCGACCTGCACCCCGGAATATTACCGCTGGGAGCAGAAATTCTTCACTGAGCTGTACAAAAAAGGCCTGGTGTACAAGAAGACGTCTGCGGTTAACTGGTGCCCGAATGACCAGACCGTTCTGGCAAACGAGCAGGTTATCGACGGCTGCTGCTGGCGCTGTGACACCAAAGTTGAGCGTAAAGAGATCCCGCAGTGGTTTATCAAAATCACCGCTTACGCTGACGAACTGCTGAACGATCTGGATAAACTGGATCACTGGCCTGACACCGTTAAGACCATGCAGCGCAACTGGATCGGCCGTTCTGAAGGTGTGGAAATTACCTTCAACGTTGAGAACTACGACCAAACGCTGACCGTCTACACCACCCGTCCGGACACCTTCATGGGAGCGACCTATCTGGCCGTGGCCGCAGGTCACCCGCTGGCGCAGAAAGCGGCAGAGAACAATCCGGAACTGGCAACTTTCATCGACGAATGCCGCAACACCAAAGTGGCTGAAGCCGACATGGCGACGATGGAGAAAAAAGGCGTTGATACCGGCTTTAAAGCGATTCACCCGCTGACGGGTGAAGCTATTCCTGTCTGGGCGGCGAACTTTGTGCTGATGGAATACGGCACCGGTGCGGTGATGGCCGTTCCGGGACACGATCAGCGCGACTATGAGTTTGCCACCAAATATGGCCTGACCATTAAGCCGGTTATCCTGGCCGCAGACGGTTCTGAACCCGACCTGTCTGAGCAGGCATTGACCGAAAAAGGCACCCTGTTCAACTCCGGCGAATTTAGCGGACTGAGCTTCGAAGAGGGCTTCAATGCCATCGCTGACAAGCTGGCCTCGCTGGGCGTAGGTGAGCGTAAAGTCAACTTCCGTCTGCGCGACTGGGGCGTTTCCCGTCAGCGTTACTGGGGCGCGCCAATTCCAATGGTGACCCTTGAAGACGGCACCGTGATGCCGACGCCAGAAGATCAACTGCCGGTGATCCTGCCGGAAGATGTGGTCATGGACGGCATCACCAGCCCGATCAAAGCCGATCCTGAGTGGGCGAAAACCACCGTTAACGGCCAGCCTGCGCTGCGTGAAACCGACACCTTTGACACCTTTATGGAGTCTTCCTGGTATTACGCACGCTACACCTGTCCTCAGTATCAGGAAGGCATGCTGGATTCTGACGCGGCCAACTACTGGCTGCCGGTAGACATCTACATCGGTGGCATCGAACACGCCATCATGCACCTGCTCTACTTCCGCTTCTTCCATAAGCTGATGCGCGATGCTGGCATGGTGAATTCTGACGAACCAGCCAAACAGCTGCTGTGTCAGGGCATGGTGCTGGCTGATGCCTTCTACTACGTTGGCGCGAACGGCGAGCGTAACTGGGTGTCTCCGGTGGACGCGATCGTAGAGCGCGACGAGAAAGGCCGTATCGTGAAGGCGACAGACGCTGAAGGTCATGAGCTGGTTTATACCGGCATGAGCAAGATGTCCAAGTCGAAAAACAACGGTATCGACCCGCAGGTGATGGTTGAGCGTTACGGTGCAGATACCGTGCGTCTGTTCATGATATTTGCCTCTCCGGCTGACATGACGCTGGAGTGGCAGGAATCCGGTGTTGAAGGCGCGAACCGCTTCCTGAAACGCGTCTGGAAACTGGTTTACGAACATACCGCACAGGGTGATGCTCCGGCGCTGAACGCTGCTGCCCTGACGGAAGATCAGCAGGCGCTGCGTCGTGATGTTCATAAAACAATTGCAAAAGTCACCGATGATATTGGTCGTCGTCAGACCTTCAATACCGCAATTGCGGCTATTATGGAACTGATGAACAAGCTGGCGAAAGCCCCGCAGGATGGCGAGCAGGATCGTGCCTTAATGCGTGAAGCGCTGCTGGCCGTCGTTCGCATGCTGAACCCGTTCACGCCACACGTCAGCTTTACTCTGTGGCAGGAACTGAAAGGCGAAGGCGATATCGACAACGCGCCGTGGCCGGTTGCGGACGAAGCAGCAATGGTGGAAAACACCACGCTGGTGGTAGTCCAGGTCAACGGCAAAGTGCGCGGTAAAATTACCGTGGCGGTCGACGCAACCGAAGAACAGGTTCGCGAGCGTGCAGGCCAGGAACCTCTGGTCGCGAAATATCTTGAGGGCGTTACCGTACGTAAAGTGATCTACGTACCCGGTAAACTGCTCAATCTGGTCGTTGGCTAAGCGCGGGAGGAAACGTGCGACAACTGGCAACAATACTCTTATCACTGGCGGTGCTTGTCACCGCTGGCTGTGGCTGGCACCTGCGCAATACCACGGCAGTGCCTGCTGAGATGAAAACGATGATTTTCGACTCATCAGATCCGAATGGCCCATTCAGCCGGGCGGTTCGTAACCAGCTGCGCCTGAACGGTGTCGAACTCATTGAGAAAGACACGCTGCGCCAGGATGTACCGTCTCTCCGCGTTCTGGGGACGACCCTGAGCAAAGATACAGCGTCTATCTTCCAGGATGGCCGTACCGCAGAGTATCAGATGGTAATGACTGTTAACGCAGCCGTGCTGATCCCGGGTAAAGACATCTATCCGATCAGCACAAAAGTGTACCGTTCGTTCTTTGATAACCCGCAAACGGCGCTGGCGAAAGATGCCGAACAGCAGATTATCATCAACGAAATGTACGACAAGGCAGCGGAACAGCTGATCCGTAAACTGCCAGGTATTGCCGCGTCGACAAAAGAAGGCTCTGACATTATTGAAAAACCGGATGCCAGTACGCCCCCGGTTTCTACCTCTATGGGTAACTGATGATCAGGCTGTATCCTGAACAACTCCGCGCGCAGCTCAATGAAGGGCTGCGCGCGGCGTATCTGCTGCTTGGAAACGATCCCTTACTGCTGCAGGAAAGCCTGGATGCCGTGCGACATACTGCAGGTGCTCAGGGCTTTGATGAACACCATACCGTCCAGGTGGATAACAATACCGACTGGGACGCCCTCTTCTCACTCTGTCAGGCGATGAGCCTTTTCGCGTCGCGTCAGACAATTCAGATCCTGCTGCCGGAAAACGGCCCTAACGCGGCCATCAATGAGCAGCTTGCCACTCTGGTGAGCCTGCTACACAGCGATCTGCTGTTAATTGTCCGCGGCAATAAGCTCACCAAAGCGCAGGAAAATGCCGCGTGGTTCACTCAACTGGCGACCCACGCGGTGCTGGTTACCTGTCAGACACCTGAGCAGGCGCATCTGCCAAAATGGGTGGCCGCAAGAGCAAAGCAGAACAACCTTCAGCTGGATGATGCGGCAAATCAACTGCTCTGCTACTGCTATGAGGGTAACCTCCTGGCGCTGGCACAGGCGCTGGACAGACTCTCCCTGCTCTGGCCGGATGGCAAACTGACACTCCCCCGCGTCGAGCAGGCCGTTAATGACGCCGCGCACTTCACGCCGTTCCACTGGGTGGATGCATTGCTGGCCGCGAAAAGTAAACGCGCCCTGCATATCCTTCAGCAGCTGCGCCTGGAAGGCAGCGAGCCCGTTATTCTGCTGCGTACGCTGCAGCGTGAACTGTTGCTGCTGATTACGCTCAAGCGACAGTCTGCCCATACGCCGCTGCGCGCGCTGTTTGATAAACACCGGGTATGGCAAAATCGCCGCGCAATGACCACCGAGGCCGTCAACCGCCTGAGCCATGAACAGCTTCGTCAGGCTGTCCAGCTTCTGATGCGCGCTGAGCTCACCTTAAAACAAGATTTCGGCCAGTCGGTCTGGGCGGAGCTGGAAAGCCTTTCCCTGCTGCTCTGCCACAAGGCGCTGGCTGACGTATTTATTGATGGATAGTATGCACTCTTTACAGGCCCTGTATGGCGGCACCTTTGACCCGGTACACTACGGGCATCTTAAGCCGGTGGAAATTCTGGCGAATTTGATCGGCCTGCAGCGCGTCACCATTATGCCCAATAACGTTCCGCCGCACCGCCCTCAGCCTGAGGCAACCAGCGAGCAGCGAAAAGAGATGCTAACGCTTGCCATTGCGGATAAACCGCTTTTCAGGCTTGATGAACGGGAATTGCGTCGCGACACCCCCTCGTGGACGTCGCAAACGCTGCAGGAGTGGCGAGCCGAGCAAGGGCCTGACCAGCCGCTGGCGTTTATCATTGGTCAGGATTCTCTGCTCAACTTTCCCACGTGGCACAAGTATGAAACCATTCTGGAGAACAGCCACCTGCTCGTTTGCCGCCGCCCAGGTTATCCGCTGACCATGCGTGAAGAGCAGTATCAGCAATGGCTTGAAGACCATCTTACCGATAACGTAGAGGATCTTCACAACCAGCCCGCCGGGAAGATTTATCTGGCGGAAACCCCGTGGTTCGATATCTCCGCCACCCTTATTCGTGAGCGTTTACAACACGGTTTAACGTGTGACGATCTGCTGCCTGCCCCGGTGCTGGCGTATATTCATACGCACGGGTTGTATCAGAAAAGCGCAGATGTTTAGTCAGGCGTCATAAAAAGCGGCTTATTGATTCTCCTGCCTTGACAGGTTAAGCCATACTGTTATCCTCCGCTGCCAGACTTTCCCGCCAGTCATTGCTTTACAGAAATTGTTTTACAAAAATGGCGATGCAATCTCTGGCAGAGGGTGGGATGATACCCGCCTTCAAAATCCCGGCCGGTGACATTTGTCCCGACAAGGGCGCCAGTTCAGGTATACTGTCTGGCTACAAATTCATAGTTGCACCATCTTATTCACCCAGGGGGAAAACTTGCAGGGTAAAGCACTCCAGGATTTTGTTATCGACAAAATTGATGACCTGAAAGGTCAGGACATCATCGCTATCGACGTTAAGGGTAAATCCAGTATCACCGACTGCATGATTATCTGCACCGGGACGTCTACGCGTCATGTTGTTTCGATTGCCGACCATGTGGTTCAGGAATCGCGTGCAGCAGGACTGTTACCGCTTGGCGTTGAAGGTGAAGCGACCGCTGACTGGGTGGTGGTTGACCTCGGCGATGTGATTGTCCATGTCATGCAGGAAGAGAGCCGTCGCCTGTATGAGCTGGAAAAACTCTGGGGTTAATGCGTGAAGTTGCAGCTGGTCGCCGTCGGCACCAAAATGCCGGACTGGGTACAAACCGGTTTTACTGAATATCTGCGTCGTTTTCCAAAAGACATGCCGTTCGAACTGGTGGAGATCCCTGCCGGGAAGCGCGGTAAGAACGCGGATATTAAACGTATTCTCGATAAAGAGGGCGAACTGATGCTGGCTGCCGCTGGCAAGAACCGCATCGTCACCCTCGATATCCCGGGTAAACCCTGGGATACGCCGCAGCTGGCGCACGAACTGGAGCGCTGGAAGCAGGATGGCCGTGACGTTAGTCTGCTGATTGGCGGACCTGAAGGGTTGTCCCCTGCCTGCAAAGCGGCAGCAGAACAAAGTTGGTCTCTCTCCGCGCTGACGCTGCCCCACCCGCTCGTTCGGGTCCTGGTGGCAGAAAGTCTGTATCGCGCGTGGAGCATTACTACCAACCACCCCTATCACCGCGAGTAATGACTGACCAGGGTAGATTAAGCAGCGGATGAAACTACAGAATTCTTTTCGCGACTATACGGCTGAGTCCGCGCTGTTTGTGCGCAGGGCACTGGTCGCCTTTACGGGGATTTTGCTGCTTACCGGCGTGCTGATCGCCAACCTTTATAATCTGCAAATCGTCCGCTTTACCGATTACCAGACGCGTTCAAACGAAAACCGCATCAAGCTGGTGCCTATCGCGCCCAGCCGCGGCATTATCTACGACCGTAACGGCACCCCTCTGGCGCTAAACCGCACCATCTATCAAATCGAGATGATGCCGGAAAAGGTCGATAATGTTCAGGACACGCTGGAGGCGCTAAGAAGCGTTGTCGATCTCAACGATGACGATATCGCAGCCTTCAAAAAAGAGCGCGCCCGTTCCCACCGATTTACCTCCATTCCGGTGAAAACCAATCTGACGGAAGTTCAGGTGGCCCGTTTTGCGGTGAACCAGTACCGCTTCCCCGGCGTGGAAGTGAAGGGTTACAAACGTCGCTACTATCCTTACGGCTCCGCGCTGACGCACGTTATTGGCTACGTTTCCAAGATTAACGACAAAGACGTTGACCGCCTTGATAAAGACGGCAAGCTGGCGAACTATGCCGCGACGCACGATATCGGCAAGCTCGGGATCGAACGCTACTACGAAGATGTCCTGCATGGGCAGACCGGCTATGAAGAGGTTGAGGTTAACAACCGTGGCCGCGTCATTCGACAGCTGAAAGAAGTTCCGCCTCAGGCGGGGCATGACGTCTATCTGACGCTCGACCTCAAACTGCAGCAGTATATTGAAACCCTGCTGGCGGGCAGTCGCGCCGCCGTCGTGGTCACCGATCCGCGTACCGGGGGAATTCTGGCTATGGTGTCCATGCCTAGCTATGACCCGAATCTCTTTGTTGACGGCATCTCCAGTAAAGACTATTCCGGCCTGCTGAATGATCCCAATACGCCGCTGGTCAACCGCGCCACGCAAGGCGTTTACCCGCCGGCATCTACGGTAAAACCGTATGTGGCGGTCTCGGCGCTGAGTGCGGGTGTCATCAACCGTAATACCAGCCTGTTTGACCCGGGCTGGTGGCAGCTACCCGGGTCTGAAAAACGCTATCGCGACTTGAAAAAATGGGGCCACGGCCATCTGAACGTGACCAAATCTCTGGAAGAGTCAGCGGATACCTTCTTCTATCAGGTCGCCTATGACATGGGGATTGACCGCCTGTCAGAATGGATGAGCAAGTTCGGCTACGGGCACTACACCGGCGTCGACCTTTCAGAGGAGCGATCCGGCAACATGCCGACGCGCGAGTGGAAGCTGAAGCGCTTTAAGAAGCCGTGGTATCAGGGTGATACCATTCCGGTGGGTATCGGCCAGGGCTACTGGACCGCAACGCCGATTCAGATGAACAAAGCGATGATGATCCTCATTAACGATGGCGTGGTCAAAGTCCCTCATCTGCTGCAAAGCACCGTTGAAGACGGCAAAAAGGTGCCGTGGGTACAGCCCCATGAAGCGCCCGTGGGTGACATTCATTCCGGCTTCTGGGAAATCGCGAAAGACGGTATGTACGGCGTAGCAAACCGTCCGAACGGTACCGCGCACAAATATTTCGCCGGAACGCCGTATAAAGTGGCTGCAAAATCCGGTACGGCGCAGGTCTTTGGCCTGAAAGCCAACGAAACCTACAACGCACACCGCATTGCTGAACGTCTGCGTGACCATAAGCTCATGACAGCATTTGCCCCTTACGATAACCCGCAGGTGGCGGTGGCGATGATTCTGGAAAACGGCGGCGCTGGCCCGGCGGTAGGGACCATCATGCGCCAAATCCTCGACCACATTATGCTGGGTGATAACAACACCGAACTGCCGGCTGAAAACCCGGCCGCCGCTGCGGCGGAGGACCAATAATCATGACGGATAATCCAAACAAAAAATCGTTGTGGGATAAAATCCACATCGACCCAGCCATGCTGCTGATCCTGCTGGCTCTGCTGGTTTACAGCGCCCTGGTTATCTGGAGCGCCAGTGGCCAGGACATCGGTATGATGGAACGCAAAATCGGCCAGATCGCGATGGGTCTGGTCATCATGGTGGTGATGGCGCAGATCCCACCGCGCGTCTATGAAGGCTGGGCGCCCTATCTCTATATCTTCTGTATTATTTTGCTGGTGGCAGTAGACGCGTTCGGCGCCATCTCAAAAGGGGCGCAGCGCTGGCTGGATTTGGGCGTTGTTCGTTTCCAGCCCTCGGAGATTGCCAAAATTGCCGTCCCCCTGATGGTGGCGCGCTTTATCAACCGTGATGTCTGTCCGCCGTCGCTGAAAAACACCGCGATCGCGCTGGTGCTGATCTTCCTGCCGACGCTGCTGGTTGCTGCGCAGCCTGACCTCGGCACCTCGATCCTTATCGCGCTCTCCGGTCTGTTTGTCCTTTTCCTGTCGGGCTTAAGCTGGCGTCTGATTGGTATCGCTGTGGTGCTGATTGCGGCGTTTATCCCTATCCTCTGGTTCTTCCTGATGCATGATTACCAGCGCCAGCGCGTTATGATGCTTCTCGACCCGGAAACTGACCCGCTCGGTGCGGGCTATCATATTATTCAGTCCAAGATTGCGATTGGCTCCGGCGGCCTGCGCGGTAAAGGCTGGCTGCACGGTACCCAGTCGCAGCTGGAATTTTTACCGGAACGTCACACCGACTTTATCTTTGCGGTGCTGGCTGAAGAGCTGGGGCTGGTTGGTATCCTGATTTTGCTCGCGCTCTACGTGCTGCTGATCATGCGAGGATTGTGGATTGCCGCCCGGGCGCAAACCACCTTCGGCCGCGTCATGGCAGGCGGATTGATGCTGATTTTATTCGTTTATGTCTTCGTAAATATTGGTATGGTGAGTGGTATTCTGCCGGTAGTAGGCGTACCGCTGCCGCTGGTCAGTTACGGAGGCTCGGCACTGATCGTGTTGATGGCCGGGTTTGGGATCGTGATGTCGATCCATACCCACAGAAAAATGTTGTCAAAAAGCGTTTAAAAATAAGGGGATCGGAATGCGTAAGCAGTGGCTGGGGATCTGCATCGCGGCAAGTTTACTTGCGGCCTGCACAAGTGATGATGGTCAGCAACAGGCAACCGTCGCGCCGCCGCAGCCTGTGGTGTGTAATGGTCCGATCGTTGAAATCAGTGGGGCCGATCCCGTTTATGAACCGCTGAATGCCAGCGCGAATCAGGATTACGAGCGCGACGGCAAAAGCTACAAAATCGTGCAGGACCCTTCCCGCTTCAGCCAGGCGGGCTTTGCTGCCATTTATGATGCAGAACCGGGCAGTAACCTCACGGCATCCGGTGAAACATTTGACCCCATGCAGCTCACTGCCGCGCACCCAACGCTGCCGATTCCAAGCTACGCGCGTATCACTAACCTGGCTAATGGTCGCATGATCGTCGTGCGTATTAATGACCGTGGTCCGTATGGTAATGACCGGGTGATTTCTCTGTCCCGCGCGTCTGCCGATCGCCTGAACACGTCGAACAACACCAAAGTTCGCATTGACCCGATTATCGTGGCGCAGGATGGCTCGCTGTCCGGGCCGGGTACCGCCTGTACGACGGTGGCGAAGCAGACCTATGCTCTGCCAGACCGCCCAAATCTTGACGGCGGAATGGGCAGCGTCTCTTCTCCGGCAGAGCCTTCTCAGCCGGCGGGAGAAATACGTCCAATCAGCAATGATACGCTGCAAAGCGATGATTCCACTGGCGCACCGGTAAAAAGTAGCGGCTTTTTAGGCGCACCGACGACCTTAGCGACGGGCGTGCTGGAAGGCAGTGAGCCGACGCCAGCCCCGGTTGCGGCTCCGGTGACGCAGCCAGCGCCGGTAACAGCGCCAGCGACCACGCAAAGCGCGGCAGCCGCTGCGCCAGCAGCAGCCAGCGGCGGCTTTGTCGTTCAGGTGGGGGCAGTGAGCGATCAGGCCCGAGCCCAGCAGTATCAACAGCGTCTAAGCCAGCAGTTTGGCGTACCTGGACGCGTTGAGCAGAACGGCGCGGTCTGGCGTATTCAGATGGGGCCTTTTGCCAGTAAATCGCAGGCAGCGTCTCTGCAACAGCGTTTGCAGAGCGAAGCACAACTGCAGTCCTTCGTCACTGTTGCAAAATAATTAATCGGCGGTATCCGAAATGTCAGTTTGTGTAAAACGCATTCACAAACTCATGCTTAAAGTCGGATGCCTGCCTGAATAGCATTTGCTATAGTAAGGCACTTTTTTTAATTCCATCACGGATGTCGTAGTTCTGACCATGAAGACCACTTTTTCTGCTCGTTTTGTGCAGCGCATGGCGCTGACCACGGCCCTTTGCGCAGCAGCACTCTCTGCTGCTCATGCCGATGACCTGAATATCAAGACCATGATCCCTGGCGTTCCGCAAATCGACGCGGAATCCTACATCCTGATCGATTACAACTCTGGCAAAGTTCTGGCAGAACAGAACGCCGATGCCCGCCGTGACCCGGCCAGCCTGACCAAAATGATGACCAGCTATGTTATCGGCCAGGCCATGAAAGCCGGTAAATTCAAAGAAACGGATCTGGTCACCATTGGTAACGATGCGTGGGCAACCGGGAACCCTGTGTTCAAAGGTTCTTCTCTGATGTTCCTGAAGCCCGGTATGCAGGTTCCAGTTTCCCAGTTAATCCGGGGTATTAACCTGCAGTCAGGTAATGATGCCTGCGTAGCAATGGCTGATTTCGCCGCCGGTAGCCAGGATGCCTTCGTCGGTCTGATGAACAGCTACGTCACCGCGCTGGGTCTGAAAAACAGCCATTTCCAGACCGTACACGGCCTGGATGCAGACGGTCAGTACAGCTCCGCACGTGATATGGCACTGATTGGTCAAGCCCTGATCCGCGACGTACCGAACGAATACTCCATCTATAAAGAGAAAGAGTTTACCTTCAACGGTATTCGTCAGACCAACCGTAACGGCCTGCTGTGGGATAACAGCCTGAACGTTGACGGTATCAAAACAGGTCATACCGATAAAGCCGGTTACAACCTGGTGGCCTCTGCCACTGAAGGCCAGATGCGTCTGATCTCTGCCGTGATGGGCGGTCGTACCTTTAAAGGTCGTGAAACCGAAAGCAAGAAACTGCTGACCTGGGGCTTCCGTTTCTTCGAAACCGTGAATCCGCTGAAAGCAGGCAAAGAGTTCGCGTCTGAGCCAGTGTGGTTCGGCGACAATGACCGTGCTTCCCTCGGCGTGGATAAAGATCTGTACCTGACCATTCCTCGCGGTCGTATGAAGGATCTGAAGGCCAGCTACGTCCTGAACAGCACCGAACTGCATGCCCCGCTGCAGAAAAATCAGGTCGTGGGTACCATCAACTTCCAGCTGGATGGCAAGACTATCGATCAGCGTCCGCTGGTTGTTCTGCAGGAAATTCCTGAAGGCAATTTCTTCGGCAAAATCATTGATTACATTAAATTGATGTTCCATCACTGGTTTGGCTAAAAATCGAACACTTGAAAGTGTGATTTTGATCCCCATATACTAAGTATCCTGATAACTCCCACCTGACGTGGGAGTTATTCTTTTTGACGTTACGCCGGAGCTGACATGAAAACCAAACTTAACGAACTGCTTGAATTCCCTACCCCATTTACCTACAAAGTAATGGGTCTGGCGAAACCTGAGCTGGTTGATCAGGTGGTTGAAGTGGTACAGCGCCATGCGCCCGGTGATTACTCTCCGTCAGTAAAACCAAGCAGCAAGGGCAACTACCACTCGGTTTCTATTACTATCACCGCGACCCATATCGAACAGGTTGAGACGCTCTACGAAGAACTCGGCAATATCGAAATTGTGCGTATGGTGCTGTAGTCCCTTTGCGGTTACCCGGCTTACCGGGTAACCCTCTCCCCCGCTGTGATATACTCCCCCTCATCGTTGGTTTCTCGTCTTCGGAGACGCTGTTTTGTATCAGGATAAAATTCTGGTCCGTCATCTCGGGCTGCAACCTTATGAGCCTGTCTCCCAGGCTATGCATGACTTCACCGATTCACGCGATGACACGACCCCTGATGAAATTTGGCTGGTTGAACACCTGCCGGTATTTACCCAGGGTCAGGCCGGTAAAGCGGAACATTTATTAATGACGGGCGATATCCCGGTGATCCAGAGCGATCGGGGTGGACAAGTAACTTATCACGGCCCGGGCCAGCAGGTGATGTACGTCCTGCTTAATCTGAAGCGCAGAAAGCTTGGCGTGCGTGAGCTGGTGACGTTGCTGGAACAAACCGTCGTCAACACGCTGGCGGAATATGGTATTGACGCGCATCCGCGGGCTGATGCACCAGGCGTCTATGTTGGCGAAATGAAGATCTGCTCGCTGGGGCTACGTATTCGTAAAGGCTGTTCCTTCCATGGTCTGGCGTTGAATATTAATATGGATCTGACGCCTTTCCAGCGCATAAATCCCTGCGGCTACGCCGGTATGGAAATGACGCAGATGCGCCAGTGGGTAGATACCGCCACGCCAGATAATATACGCCCTGTTCTTCTGAAGAATGTGTTAGCGCTACTTAACAATCCACCGCATGAATATATCCCTGCTTAATATATCATACAGGGGAGCCCGTTAATTTGACGGGCAACTATTTATTTACCGCTTTTACGCTTTACAATAATCCGCAGATTCTATATTTTCGAAGCGCCCGAATATTGCCGTTACATATTATTTAGCCTCCGGACAGCACGGCATACACAGGCTAAGTAACGTGAGTGATAATCACACAACTGTTTGTTTTTGATAAACAAGTGAAACAAAACCAACACTTTACGAATCTCTACAAGCATAATAAATAAATTCAACTATCATTCATGTTGTGAATGTATACGGAGTGAAAGCGTGGAGTCTACTAATTTACCAGCCAAACGACTGAATGAACCCGGTGGCGAAGACAAGCCACAAATTTTTCGGACTTTACGTAATATTGATCTCAATTTACTGACTATTTTTGAGGCAGTATATGTCCATAAGGGTATCGTTAACGCTGCGAAAATTCTTAATCTCACGCCATCGGCAATAAGTCAGTCGATTCAAAAGCTACGCGCTATATTTCCTGACCCGTTATTTATCCGTAAAGGCCAGGGCGTCACGCCGACGGCCTATGCGACCCACCTCCACGAATACATCAGCCAGGGGCTGGAGTCGATTCTGGGTGCGCTGGATTTAACCGGGAGCTATGACAAACAAAGAACGATCACCATCGGCTGCTCTCCTTCAGTGGGCGTGCTGGTCATGCCCGCCATCTACCAGGCCGTGAAAGAGCATGCTCCCCAGCTTCTGTTGCGCAATGTGCCACTCAACGAACCTGACGTTCAGCTTGCCCAGTTCCAGACGGATCTGGTTATTGAGAGCGGCAGCTTCAGCGCCAGAGCGCTGGGGCAAAACGTGCTTTATGCCGATAATCTGGTTTTGGTTTGCCGCCAGCAGCATCCCGCGCTCAGCGAGCCGTTAACCATTGAGAACCTGCGCAATTACGACCACTCGTCTTTCATGACCGAAGGGCAGTCCAACCATGGTCTGCGCCAGCGCATTGATGAAATTTTCCCGGAACGTCAGATCAGTTTCAGCAGTTACAATATGTTTACCACCGCCTCCCTGATTGGCAGCAGCGATATGCTGTGCATCATGCCTTCACGCCTGTATCACCTGCTGCGGAAATGCTGGTCGCTGGAGAGTATTCCACTCAGCCAGCTCAATGCGGAATCTATCGAGATTTCACTGCATTACAACAAACTCAGTTTGCGCGATCCGGTACTGGAAAACGTCATCCGCATTATCCGTCAGGCCTTCTGACAGCGAGTGTCAGCACAAGCCCCTGCCACAAGCAGGGCGAAAGGCACAAAACAACAACTATTTTACAAATTGGCGACGTGGCAGGCTGCTTTCATGGCCGTTTCAATGATATACTGCCTGTCGTTCGTTCAAAAATAGTTGATAAATACAACATTCCCTTGAATTGAAACGCTTTCCTTCGATATTCGCAACTGGAACACGCACGCTATGAGTAAACCCATTGTGATGGAACGCGGTGTTAAATACCGCGATGCCGATAAAATGGCCCTTATCCCGGTTAAAAACGTGGCTACCGAGCGCGAGGCGCTGTTAAGAAAACCGGAATGGATGAAAATCAAACTTCCGGCTGACTCTTCGCGTATCCAGGGGATCAAAGCGGCGATGCGCAAGAATGGCCTTCACTCCGTCTGTGAAGAAGCGTCTTGCCCTAACCTTGCTGAATGTTTCAATCACGGCACCGCGACGTTTATGATTCTGGGTGCCATCTGTACCCGCCGCTGCCCATTCTGTGACGTTGCTCATGGCCGCCCGGTCGCGCCCGATGCTAACGAGCCGCAAAAACTGGCGCAAACCATCGCTGACATGGCGCTGCGTTATGTGGTCATCACATCCGTTGACCGCGACGATCTGCGCGATGGTGGAGCTCAGCACTTCGCTGACTGCATTACTGCTATTCGCGAGAAAAGCCCGAACATTAAAATCGAGACGCTGGTTCCTGACTTCCGCGGCCGTATGGACCGTGCGCTGGACATCCTGACCGCGATGCCGCCAGATGTGTTTAACCACAACCTGGAGAACGTGCCGCGTCTTTATCGTCAGGTACGACCGGGTGCGGATTACAACTGGTCTCTGAAGCTGCTGGAGCGCTTTAAAGAAGCCCATCCGCATATCCCTACCAAGTCAGGTCTGATGGTCGGTCTGGGTGAAACTAATGACGAAATCATCGAAGTCATGCGCGATCTGCGCCGCCACGGTGTGACCATGCTGACGCTGGGCCAGTATCTGCAGCCAAGCCGTCACCATCTGCCGGTACAGCGCTACGTCAGCCCGGATGAGTTTGATGAGATGAAAGCCGAAGCGCTGGCGATGGGCTTTACCCACGCAGCATGCGGTCCGTTTGTTCGCTCTTCTTACCATGCTGACATGCAGGCAAAAGGCGAAGAAGTCAAATAGTGCTGTAATATCCATTTACAGTAATGCAAAAAACCGGCCTGATGAGCCGGTTTTTTTTCGCAAGCCCTCAGGCATTGCTATTACTCTTTGTGAGAAAGCTTCTCTGCCGGGATGTCCTCAGCGCTTTTCTTCGCGGCTGCATCATCGTCGTTCATCGCTTTCTTAAAGCCTTTGATGGCAGCCCCCAGGTCACCACCCAGCGTGCGTAACTTCTTGGTACCAAACAGCAGGACGACCAGTGCGGCAACCACCAGCAGTTTGGTAATACTAATCTCACCCATAGATACCTTCTTTACATAAAACAGGCTGCATTCAGCGCCAAAACCTGACTGTATTAACGGTCATTTGGCGCGTGCACACAATAGCAATCTGTAACAAGGTGAATCAAGCATTGTTGAAAAAAACATCACATTAATTGCGGTGGCGCAAAGCGTCGGTTACGAAGAACAGGTAATTGCTGACGCGCAAGCGCAATTCTTTCTAAAAATATCTCCGTCATCAGCAGCACCGGCGCTTCCGCTGCTGCGGCAACCGTGACTCCCAGTGGATCAACCACCCTGCTCTGCCCGATATTTTTATTGCCACACTCCCCGGAAGCAACGACATAGCAGGTCGTGTCCAGCGCGCGCGCCGCAAGCAGCGTTGCCCAATGCTGCTCTTTCAGCGGTCCCTTAACCCATGCAGCAGGCAATACCAGCACGTCTGCCCCTTGCAGAGCCAGATGCAATGCCAGCTCAGGAAAACGCAGGTCGTAGCAGGTCATTAACCCAACCTTAAACCCGTCAATATCAATTAACGGCGCAACGCGGTCACCAGGGTCAACACGCCGTGACTCCTGAATGCTGAACGCATCATAAAGATGAAGCTTGGCATAGCGCGCGATAATCACGCCATCACGGATAGCCACCAGCGTATTTACGGCGCGCCCCGGCACTGAAGGAACGTGCACTGTTAAGATGGTCGTCATCGCGTTACCCACGCTCTCGGTGAGCAACGGCTGTAAAAAGTCGCCATCAAGCGGCTGCGCGGACTTCACGGACAGATCCGGGTCATTATCATCCCTTGCCAGCAGCGCTTCCGGGAGAACCAACAGCGACGCGCCCTTCTGCCGGGCCTGTGTCATCAGGTTCACGCATTGTAGTGCATTAACCTGCCAGTCAGGCGTGACTGCAAACTGCCCTACCGCCACATACATATTTGTCCCCTCATCATAAACAGCGTTAAACTCGCTACTCTTACACATCAAATAGCAGGTATTTAGCGTGTTACAACTCCTTTTGGCTGTTTTTATTGGTGGAGGCACAGGGAGCGTTGCGAGATGGTTCCTGAGTATGCGGTTTAACCCCCTGCACCAGGCGATTCCCATGGGGACACTGGCTGCCAACCTGATTGGTGCTTTTATCATTGGTATGGGGCTGGCCTGGTTTAACCGGATGACGCACATCGATCCCATGTGGAAGGTCCTGATTACCACCGGGTTCTGTGGCGGTTTAACGACTTTCTCAACCTTTTCTGCGGAAACGGTTTTTCTCTTTCAGGAAGGCCGTATCGGCTGGGCGCTGGTGAATATCGCGATCAACATGCTTGGATCCTTCGCGATGACAGGGATCGCATTTTGGCTATTTTCCTCAGTAAGCACGCATTAACCGTCGGGGCGTTAATGTTGGCTTAATTTTTCTCTGTCACTCTGGAGGCCATACTGAACGAGGGTGACAGAATGAAACAGAATCTGATGAGCGCAGGAATGGTGTTGTTGAGCGTACTGATCGTTGCCAGCTTCCTGAAAATGTACCTGCTTGGCTGATTCATAACGAAAAAAACCCGCTCAATGAGCGGGTTTTGAAATTCTTGCTGACGCGTCTGAATTACAGAGCGATTACGTTAGCAGCAGAAGGGCCTTTGGCACCGTTAGTGATTTCGAACTCTACGCGCTGACCTTCAGCCAGAGTTTTGAAACCATTAGACTGGATTGCAGAGAAGTGTACGAACACATCTTTGCTGCCATCTTCAGGAGTAATGAAACCGAATCCTTTGGACTCATTAAACCACTTAACGTTACCTTTAATCTTAGACATCAAAATTACCTTTACATTAAAAAACGACACAAATGCTGTGTCGGTTACCAGTACAACAATTGTGGGACCTTTTGTCCAGCGGATCTTTGACAAAAAGTGACTAAAGTCGCGTTAATTTTCACTGGCAGATTTTTATCGCTTAGGAATCAATGCCTGCGCGTTTTTTCACCAGCTGGTAACCTTTTTTCAGTCAAAACTGAAAACGCATCCAGGCGAAGTAAACGTTACCGTTGTTGTACGTCCCGGGGATGTAGGTCATCTGGAACGTTGCCGGGCCATAGCCAATCGAGGCCAAAGGCAGCAGCACGGGGATCGGAATGTAGTTCCAGTTATCACGCGCCGTCACCCCTGCGGTATAGCCTAACCCGACGTGGAAATTCTCGTCCGCCAGCGGGCGCCACGTTTTCTCCCAGCCGTAACCCCCAATCGGTTCCCATTTATTAAACGAGTCTTTAAAGGCCATCAGATAGATGCCGTGCCAGTTTCCTTTCTCATCCCAGCGTGACTGACCAAAACCAGCCCCCCACGGGCGCTCGTTGTATTTATCTGTTTTCTCTTTGTCATAAGCAAAGCGCGCATGCCACGTTATTGCCGGTACATAGAGATCATAATGTTCAGGTGCTGACCAGGTCTGCGAAACATTATCCGTAAAAGTAGAGAACCAGCCTTTATTCGTCGCGTTGTCTTCTGCCTGTGCAACAGATGAAAACGTTAACTGACCAAAAATAAACAATAAAAGAGAGAAAAAAGTATTACGTAAGCTCACAATGCAATTACCATTCTTAATATTCGAAGCAAAGTTTACCACACAATAGTTGAACCACGTCTTAACGGCATCAGCACTACTCCTAAATATCAGGCCTCTTTTCGGGAATATTCTTAAGGCAGCGTTCAGGCTGGCCCAAATAAACCCACAATATGTATGACTATAACATTTTCATCCATCCCGATTAACAGGCCGGAAAACACATAATTTTAACATTTTGTTATCATTAAAGAGACATGTTACGCTGTTTCTGGCGGTCAACTTCCTGATGACATAAATGCCTGGGCCATGGCAAAAACGCTGTGATACTGTTCTTTAGTCGTCTATTTATTGATTTTAATCAGCAAGGGCAGGCCATTAATTCGGCACATTTTCATCCTTCTTATTTTATTAATTTTTTTGTACCTCAGGGCATAGGATACAGGGGAAATCATGCTTACGTTTATCGAACTCCTTATTGGGGTCGTCGTCATTGTCGGTGTAGCCCGCTACATCATTAAAGGGTACTCAGCCACGGGCGTTTTATTTGTTGGCGGCTTAACACTCCTGAGTGTCAGCGCATTAATGGGGCATCAGGTATTACCTGCCAGCGCAGCCAGCACGGGTTTTACTGCCACGGATATTGTTGAATATATTAAAATACTGCTCATGAGCCGTGGCGGCGATCTCGGTATGATGATCATGATGCTGTGCGGTTTTGCCGCCTACATGACCCATATCGGCGCTAATGACATGGTGGTTAAGCTTGCCTCGAAACCCCTGCAGTATATTAACTCCCCGTATCTGTTAATGGTTGCCGCCTATTTCCTCGCCTGTCTGATGTCGCTGGCCGTTTCATCGGCCACCGGTCTTGGCGTACTGTTAATGGCCACGCTGTTCCCGGTGATGGTGAACGTGGGCATCAGCCGCGGTGCAGCGGCAGCCATTTGCGCATCACCGGCCGCCATTATTCTTTCCCCAACCTCTGGCGACGTTGTGCTAGCCGCCAAAGCAGCCGAGATGTCGCTGATCGACTTCGCCTTTAAGACCACGCTGCCGATCTCGATTGTCGCCATTGTGGGAATGGGGGTCGCGCATTTCTTCTGGCAGCGCTATCTCGATAAAAAAGAGAACATCAGCCATGAGATGATGGATGTCAGCGAAATCACCACCACCGCTCCAGCGTTCTACGCCATTTTGCCGTTCACACCGATTATCGGCGTGCTGATTTTTGACGGCAAATGGGGTCCACAGTTGCACATTATTACTATTCTGGTCATCTGTATGCTGCTGGCTGCCGTGCTGGAATTCGTGCGCGGTTTCAACACGCAAAAAGTCTTCTCCGGCCTGGAAGTGGCGTATCGTGGAATGGCGGATGCCTTCGCGGGCGTGGTGATGCTGTTGGTTGCGGCAGGCGTGTTTGCCCAGGGTCTGAGCACGATTGGCTTTATCCAGAGCCTGATCTCCATCGCCACGTCGTTCGGCTCAGCCAGTATTATCCTGATGCTGGTGCTGGTCGTTCTGACCATGCTGGCGGCGATGACCACCGGTTCTGGTAACGCGCCGTTTTACGCTTTCGTTGAGATGATCCCTAAGCTGGCTCACTCCTCTGGCATCAACCCGGCTTACCTGTCTATTCCGATGCTTCAGGCCTCAAACCTGGGTCGCACCATCTCTCCTGTTTCAGGCGTGGTCGTTGCGGTTGCGGGTATGGCAAAAATCTCTCCGTTTGAGGTCGTCAAACGCACGTCAGTCCCGGTGCTGGTTGGCCTGATCATCGTCATTATTGCTACCGAAGTGCTGGTTCCCGGCGCTGCCTAAGTAAAATTCCTGATTTCCAAAAAGCGCCTGCTGGCGCTTTTTGTGCTTTAATAACTCCCAAAAATTAATCGAGCACAACCAATCAGGAAATCACATGTTCAGGAAGGATATCGTTATCTCGTCTGGCGCAGTTGCGCTTGCACTCAGTGTCTTCTCCGCACAGGCAGAACCGCTCAACGCTACGCAATATGGCGATTTCGATCGCTATGTACTGGCGCTGTCCTGGCAAACCGGGTTTTGTCAAAGCATGGTTGAGCGTAACCGCAATGAACCGGATGAATGTCGTCTGCAAAAAGAGAGCGAAAATAAAGCCGATTTTCTGACCGTCCACGGGTTATGGCCTGGTCTGCCGAAATCGATAGCGGCACGAGGCGTGGATGAACGTCGATGGATGCGATTTGGTTGTGCCACGCGTCCCATCCCGAATATGCCGGAAGCAAAGGCCAGCCGCAAATGTGCTGCTGCCGAAACCGGGCTGTCGCTTTCCGGTGCGGCAAAACTTAACGAGGTGATGCCGGGCGCGGGCGGAAACTCCTGCCTGGAACGGTACGAATACGCCAAGCATGGCGTCTGTTTTGGTTTTGATCCCGATGCCTATTTCGGCACCATGGTGAGAATGAATCAGGAAATGAAAAACAGTGCCGTCGGTCAATTCCTCGCGGCTAACTACGGTAAAGCCGTCAGTCGTCGTGATTTTGACAACGCCATTGCCAAAAGCTGGGGCAAAGAAAACATCAAAGCCTTTAAGCTGACCTGCAATGGCAACCCGGCGTATCTCACTGAGATGCAGATTTCGCTGAAAGCAGACACCATTAACCAACCGCTTTCCGCAACGTCCTTTGCCCCGCAGCCACATCCTGGTAACTGCGGAAAACAATTTGTCATTGATAAAGCCGGTTATTGACCCACCACCGGGCGCACCATATCGAACCGGTGTTCATCACTGATCCCATAGTACGCCGTCGGCCCACCCGCTCGCAGGATGGGCTGCGCTTTCGCCGTCTGGTATATCCCCTCTTCCAGTAGCGTTTCCGCTATATGGATCCCCACCACTTCACCCAGCACCAGCCAGGTATCAACCGGGGTGCCATCGGCTCCGGTAAGCTGAATGCACTGAGAAAGGCGGCACTCAAAATTGACCGGGCTTTCCGCCACACGAGGAGCACTCACCAGTTGGCTTGCGGCGGGGGTTAATCCTGCAAAGGTAAATTCATCCCGATCGTGAGGAAGCGTAGCCGAGGTTTGATTCATGGCATGTGCCAGATCGCGCGTCGCCAGATTCCAGACAAACTCCTTTGTCTCGTGAATATTTCGCACGCTGTCTTTCCAGCCGTTGCTGGAAAAACCGATGATCGGCGGGCGATAGTTAAAACAGTTAAAGAAGCTATACGGCGCGAGATTCAACTGACCGGCCCGATCGCAAGAGGAGATCCAGCCAATCGGACGGGGACCAATAATGGCGTTCAGCGGGTCATGCGGCAGGCCGTGCCCCTGAGACGGTTGATAGAAATACATAGTGCTCTCTCGTTGATGGGGCAGACACGCATAATGCTTCGCGCAACACCCGGGTTCAGGATACTCAGCGTAACGCAATCCGCCTGGAATTAAGACTGAATAAATTTCAGCGAAAATTCATATGGGACATGAATGTGACCTTCATCACTTCAAACTTGAGCGTTCAGCCAGTATCATCGGGTAAGTTAAACCCTCGCTGCCAGACGGCGAGGGTTTTCTTTTGGATTGGTTTCTGCGTTAGACGCAGCATTAACGACATGGAGTAAAAAATGTCCAGACCCACCATTATCATCAATGAACTCGACGCAGAACGTATCGACCGATTGCTGGAAAAAGCCGAATTCGCCTCACTTCCGGTGGCCGATGCCCTGAATGAGGAACTCGACCGCGCGCAGATGTGCACACCTGAGTCAATGCCGCATGACGTGGTCACCATGAACAGCCGGGTAAAATTCCGCAACCTGACCACCGGTGAAGAGCTGACCCGCACGCTGGTTTACCCGGCTCAGATGACTGACAGCAGCGCGCAGCTTTCGGTTCTTGCCCCTGTCGGCGCCGCACTGCTGGGACTGCGCACAGGAGATACCATCCACTGGGATTTACCGGGCGGGGCCTCCACTCATCTGGAAGTGCTGGAACTGCTCTACCAGCCAGAAGCTGCGGGCGATTACCTGCGTTAATCCCTTCTGAACAAGCGCCCACTCGCTTTGCACAGAGGATGCACCCGCATCCTCTTTCCGCAAATTCACCTGATTTTCCTATATCACCCTTATTCCCCTTAATACACGCTTAATCTGTTTTGGTGCCGTGGGGACGGTCATGGGTGAGATAGTGGTTATCACATTCATTTTTTTACTTTTTGTGGCCATCATCGTCTCGGCTGTGCTTTACCTTGAACGCCACTGGTGAACGCTCACGTCACCGCTCTGCCCCGCACGCTGCGCAATGATTTTTTTCGCGGCATCACGATCGTCATCAAAATTGACGGAGTGATTACAGAATCCATAACTATTTTGTGGTTGAATGATTTCAGCGTTTATAAACAAGGAGAAACGGGTATGTATCAGAGAATCATTATGCCGGTTGATGTTTTTGAAATGGAACTGAGTGACAAAGCAGTGCGTCACGCGGAATTTCTCGCACAGCAGGACGGTATTATTCACCTTTTACATGTCTTGCCGGGCTCCGCCAGCCTGAGTCTGCACCGCTTTGCCGCCGATGTGCGTCGCTTCGAAGAGCACTTACAGCACGAAGCCGAGACGCGCCTGCAAACCATGGTCGGGCATTTCAGCATCGACCCGTCGCGCATCAAAACCCACGTCCGGTTCGGTAGCGTACGCGATGCCGTCAATGAACTGGCCGCGGAGCTGAATGCAGACGTAGTGGTGATCGGTTCACGCAATCCTTCCATCACCACTCACCTGCTAGGGTCAAACGCCTCCAGCGTGATCCGCCATACCCACATTCCGGTGATGGTGGTTCGTTAACTGCCCATAAAAAACCCCGCTTGCGCGGGGTTTTGTTTATCAGTACAGATGACCAATATTGACGATGGTACTGACGGTATCACCGAAGAAGGTCAGGCGGCTGAGCACCACGCCCACCAGCAGGATAACAAATACGGCTTTCTGCATCGGATGGCGCCTTAGCGACAACGTGAACCCCACGACGCAGCACAGCAGGCAGCCCAGATAGAGCGGCGAGCTTAACCAGGCGTGAGCGGTCATTTTCATGATGGTGCCGCCGCTGAGCCAGAGTACCGGTGCGGCAATCAGCAGCGCCATCAGGGCGATAATGCCCTGACGCAGTGCGACAGCTGACGCTTTCATCCCGAGCAGCGGTGTAGCTGCACAGCCCAGCACCCAGACGGTGGCAAAGAACAGCATCATGGTGATGCCGTTGGCAATGGCCTGCATCGCCGGCGCGGCGTAGGTCATCCCCTGCACCACCACCAGCAGTATCCCGAACAGGGACGCCAGCAGCGCTGCGCCTTTGTTGCCTTTCGTAAGGAAAGCCAGGCCAATTGTGCCGCCATACAGCATCGCGCCGAGAATCTCACGGCTCAGCCAGGCATGTTTCAGGTTGATTAACGCATTATAAGCGTGTTCCGGGTGCGCCAGATGCAATACCGCGGCGATGGAGGCAACCCCCAGGATCAGCCCCGTGATCAGCCAGTGAAGACGGTTGCCCTGCACTTCGCCACGCAGCGTGCGCCAGCTCAACAGGAGCGTCATCCCAACGGACATCTGGCTCAGCACGGTAAAAATCACTAACGGCAGTTCGTACTTTTCCATTATTTATCCCCCGGCTGTTTAGGCTGACGGGCCAGAATGAAGCGCGTACCCGGATTAAGCTGCGGCATTTTTGGGAAGCACGGCGGATACTGAACGGAATTATTTGGCAGCGGATCGGCATCCAGATCGATCAGGGTCAGCGCCCCAACCGGACAGGCGTTAACGCAGGCAGGATTTAAGCCGATATCCAGACGTTCGTAGCACATGCTGCACTTCTCGGCCTTCTGCGTTTCCTCATTGAAGCGCGGAGCGCCATACGGACAATTGCGGATACAGTTTTTACAGCCGATGCAGCGCTCAGGCTTATGCACCACCACGCCATCATCACGTTTGGTGTAGGCTTCCACCGGGCACGCCGCCAGACAAGCGGGGTTTTCACAGTGGTTACAGGCCAGCGAAAAGAACGCACGCTCCTCATGCGGGTAAATTTCTTTATCCAGCGGGTAGACATAGCGCCAGAAACGTTCGGGTTCGAGCTGGTTGAAGCTCTTACAGGCCATGGCGCATCCGCGGCAGCCAATACATTTATCACTGTTCACTAAAAATGCGCGTCTCATGCGTCCGCTCCTTCATTGGCAATGAGGACAATATCGACAAACTGATCGTGAATAGCCGCGCCCGGTGCACCGGTGGCCATTTTACCCATATCGGCCGGGGTATCTTTCACCACGTTCTGCACGTTATAGCTAAGCTTGTTGAACCAGGATTCGTACATGACCAGGAAATCTTCCGGTACATTGGTGGTCACTTTGGCACGCAGTTGAACCTCGCCGATCTCGTTGAATACCCGCACTGTCGCCAGGTCACGGATCCCCTTTGTCTTCGCAGCAACCGGGTGGATATAGACAAAGGGCTCCGGCCAGAAGACCTGCATCCAGTCAAGGTTAACGAACTGCGAATGCAGGCCGTACTGCAGGTGCGGCGTAAAGAGCTGGAACGGCAGTTTACCTTCTGCGGCTGGCAGATATTCCGGCAGCGCTTTATGGCCGTTCTCTTCGCAGCGCGCGGATAAAAACTCATACTTGCCTGACGGCGTTTTGAACTTCCGATCGTGCCAGGCTGCGCTGCTCGGCATTTTGGCCTTCACCGGCCCCTTCAGCAGATCGTCCCAGGAGCTGATGCCAAACTGCTTCGCCAGCCCGTCGTTGAATTCCAGATCCAGCCATTTTTTCTGGTCAACATCCTGTGGGAAGGTGCAAGAGCCCGGTTCCATTTTGTTGATGGTACGGGAGAGCAACACGGCAATATCCAGGTCGCTCTTGCATTCGTACATCGGCTTGATGGCAGGTTCGTTTACCGTCAGCCAGTAGTGCCAGTAAGACGAAGAGGCGCTCCAGTGCTCGAAGGTGGTGGTGACAGGCAGAACGATATCCGCGTGCTGAACCGTCTCGTTAAAGAACTGATCCACGCACACCACCATTTCCAGCTTGTCGAACGCTTTTTTCATCTTGTTGCGGTCGAAGTCCTGGGCAAACGGGTTCTTACAGGCCACCCACAGCATGCGGATAGGGGGATCGTTGGCGTCCAGAATGCTTTGCGCAGTCTGGTTCAGGTTGAGCGCGCGGTCAGAGTACTTGCGCTTTTCGCCGCTATCGCTGACAAACTCGCCCACCGGGCCTGATACCCCTTCCATCCCTACAGAACCCACCGGGGGTGTCTGCGTCATTGCATGGTAGTTATAGCCCCAGGTCTGCAGATGGCCGTAGCGAGCGCCACCGCCTTCTACGCCGATATTGCCGGTCATGGCGACAAAGGCATCAATCGCACGCACGTTCGCACCGCCGTTCACGTGGCGCTGCATACCGTAGCCAATCCAGACGGTGGAGGGCTTAACCGCCGTGAACTCCTCGGCAAGCTGGCGAATCACATCCGGCGCCAGACCACAAATTTCCGATGCCCACTCTACCGTGATGTTGTTGAGCAAGTACTGCTCAAACTCCGGATACCCGTGCGCGAAATGATTGACGAACTCCTGGTCCACGCGGCCGGTGTCCACCAAATGGCGCGCCATACCCAGCGCCAGCGCACCGTCTGAACCTGAACGCACGCGCAGATAGAGGTCGGCTTTCGCGGCAGTTTGCGAGAACAGCGGATCGATAACCACCACTTTCGCCCCTTTCTCGCGGGCCTGATAGATGTACTTCATGGTGTGCATGGAGCACCAGGCCGGGTTCGCCCCCCAGAGGATAATGTATTTGGCTTTAACCAGATCTTCCGGGTCGTTACACCACATGTCGCCCATGTCGTAGTGCTGTGCGTCAATGCCCGCAGGCCAGCACGGCGTACCGGCAAAACGCGTGGTGTAGCCGAGCGAGGACATCATCCCCTCCACGGCATAGCTCATCACCCCCAGGTTGCCGGAATATTTGGTCAGCGCCAGGCCAAGCAGGGAGCCATCTTTCTTTTTGATCTCCAGCATCTTGCTGGCGATCCGCTGCATGGCCTCATCCCAGGAGATGCGTCGCCATTTGCCGCTGCCGCGTCCGTCCTGAATCATCGGATATTTTATACGGTCCGGCGAGTAGACCCGGCGCGGGTAGGTCAGCCCTTTCACGCACGGCGCACCGTGGGTAAAGGTGGATTCGCTTGCCCCCTCGACGAAGGTAATCACGTCATCTTTCACCCACGTTTTTAAGCTGCAGGTGTCATAGCAGTTACGCGGACAGGCGTTACGGAAGATTTTGTAGGTTTTCGGGTTAAACGGAATGGGCGGTTGTGCCATGGCACATCGGGAGGATAATAATCCGCCGGGTAATGCGGCGACGGTACCTAGCGCAATCAGTCCTTTTAAAAGGAGCGCCGGTTAAGCTGCCCTTTATCAATAGTCATAATATTACTCTCGTTTTTAATTCATCAAACCAATTAGTCAGTAGCACGGCGAGGCATTTAATTACGGCTGTTTTCGCACAATCCTTTATTTTTGCGATAAATGCCGGGAGCCATAATTCGAGATGCGCGCGGACAAAACGGGTAAGTGCTTCATGATATTGCGGTGAATGTCTGGCATGCACTAATAGCATTACGGCCAGTTCAATTTCATAGCTGATATGGTCGTCGGGGACGCTATTTTCCGCGGTGACGGACAGCCCAATGCTCTGCAGGAATTCGCGCACGCTCAGCGTCGTCGCCCCCATCAGCAGAGGCTCCTCGTCCAGATAAACCGAGGCATAAGGTGGCGCCAGCAGCGTCGCCGGGCCGACAAACAGCGCATTAAAGTCATACTCGACGTTTAACGCCTCATCCTGCGGCCAGGACTCACTCTCAGGGAAAAAATAGCGTAACGAGGCGCATCGCGAGGTCATATCCGCCGCGTTGAAGAAATCACGAAACATCAACCCCTTTATTTCAAAGGGTGTTAACGCCTCATATATTGAAGGTGTGAATATATCTTTATCATTCATGTTAAATATAAATATTTATCAACAGAAAACGACGAGATATTATCAGCAGGCTTATTAATTTCTTTGATCGAAGCAGGTAGTTAACGCATGAAGCGTTCAATCACGACAATAATTGAGAATAAAAAAAACCAATAAAAAAGCCACCCCATGATGAGGTGGCTACTGCAGGTATCGTCTTACTTTTTTTTATGCTGTTTTGGTGCGAATCAGATAGTCAAACGAACTCAGGGACGCTTTCGCACCTTCGCCCGTGGCAATGATGATCTGTTTGTACGGCACGGTCGTACAGTCACCTGCGGCGAAGACGCCTTTTACGCTGGTTTCACATTTCGCATCAATGATGATCTCGCCCATACGGTTGCGCTCAATCGCGCCTTCCAGCCAGGTGGTGTTTGGCAGCAGACCAATCTGCACGAAAATCCCCGAAAGCTGAACGCTGTGCACGTCGCCGCTGATGCGGTCACGGTATTCCAGGCCGGTCACTTTGCTGCCGTCGCCCTTCACTTCGGTGGTCTGCGCGTTCAGGATGATGTCGACGTTTTTCAGGCTGCGAACTTTATCCTGCAGAACCTGGTCGGCTTTCATCTCTGGAGCGAACTCCAGCAGGGTCACATGTTCCACAATCCCCGCCAGGTCGATAGCCGCTTCCACGCCGGAGTTACCGCCGCCGATCACCGCTACGCGTTTACCTTTAAACAGCGGACCGTCACAGTGCGGGCAGTAGGTCACACCTTTGGTGCGGTACTGATCTTCACCTGGAACGTTCATGTTGCGCCATTTCGCGCCGGTGGCAATGATAATGCTACGCGCTTTCAGCACCGCGCCGGATGCCGTTTCAATCTGGTGTAAACCGCCTTCGACCGCAGCAGGAACCAGCTTGCTGGCGCTCTGGCTGTCGATGACATCCACGTCATAGTCGCTGACGTGCGCTTTAAGTGCGCCAGCCAGTTTCTGGCCTTCGGTTTTCGGCACGGAAATGTAGTTTTCGATGTCCACGGTATCCAGTACCTGGCCGCCAAAGCGTTCACCCATCAGACCGGTACGGATCCCTTTACGCGCGGAGTAAACCGCCGCTGCCGCGCCCGCCGGGCCGGAACCGACGATCAGCACATCGTAGGCATCACGTTTGTTCAGCGCTTCTGCTGCGCGTTTTTCTGCGCCAGTATCCACTTTGGCAACAATTTCCGTCAGCGTCATGCGGCCCTGACCAAACTCCTGACCATTCAGATAGACCGCCGGCACGCCCATTACGTTACGCTCGGTGATCTCATTCTGGAACGTACCGCCGTCAATCGCCGTGTGTTTGATGCGCGGGTTCAGCACCGACATCAGGTTCAGCGCCTGCACCACGTCCGGGCAGTTGTGACAGGAGAGTGAGTAATAGGTTTCAAACTCGAAATCACCGTCGATATCGCGGATCTGCTCCAGCAGAGCCTGCGCTTCTTTAGACGGATGCCCACCGGTCCACAGCAGCGCCAGCACCAGTGAGGTAAATTCATGCCCCAGCGGAGAGCCGGCAAAGCGCGGCCCCTGATCAGAACCCGGGTTGGCGATCAGGAAAGAAGGCTTACGGACTGCAAGCGTATTGTCTTCTTTGAAGGTCACTTTCGGTGACAGTTCAGCGATCTCTGCCAGCAGTTCCTTGATCTCTGCCGATTTCGCGCTGTCATCCAGCGTGGCAATCAGCTCAACAGGTTTGGTCAGTTTCTCAAGGTAGGCCTTGAGCTGGGTTTTCATATTCGCGTCGAGCATTGTTCTTCCCTCTCTTAAGACGTCATCATGCAAGCTGCCTTATAGGGGCGGCCTGAATGCAACTTGCATCATGGTGCTAATGAAATGGGCGCGGGCGCGCCCATGGATTGCCGGGTGACACTTCGTTTACCCGGCCTACGATACTGTAGGCCTGTGCAAACGCGGCGCCGCCAGGCTTTGCCGACTTAGATCTTGCCGACCAGGTCTAAAGATGGAGCCAGCGTCGCTTCGCCTTCTTTCCATTTCGCCGGGCACACTTCGCCTGGGTGGGAAGCCACGTACTGAGCGGCTTTCACTTTACGCAGCAGGTCAGACGCATCACGGCCGATACCTTCAGCGGTAACTTCGATAGCCTGGATAATGCCCTGCGGGTCAACAACGAAGGTCGCGCGGTCGGCCAGACCTTCATCTTCACGCATATTGTCGAAGTTACGGGTCAGGGCGCCAGTCGGGTCGCCGATCATCGCGTATTTAATTTTCGCGATGGTTTCAGAGCTACTGTGCCACGCTTTGTGGGTGAAGTGGGTATCGGTAGAGACAGAGTAAACGTCTACGCCCAGCTTCTGCAGTTCTTCATAGTGGTCAGCCACGTCACCCAGTTCGGTCGGGCAAACGAAGGTAAAGTCAGCCGGATAGAAGAAGAACACGCTCCAGCGACCTTCAGTATCTTTCTCAGTGACTTCAATGAACTCACCGTTTTTGAACGCCTGGTTTTTGAAAGGTTTAATTTTGGTATTAATCAAAGACATCTGTACTTCCTCCGTGTTTTCGTTGAGATGTAAGGTAACTAACTTTGCTCATCGGGGCTAATGCGTTTGCTTTATCAAATCAATCAGCCATACCTAACAACATCAACAAGACAGTAAGGTGAACCTTTTAAAGGAAACGCCAAAAGTAAAAAGGCCGCCTCTACGGGCGGCCCTTTTACCTGAATTCCCCGCAGGTACATTCAGTGCCAGCTTAAGCTGGCGTTGCGTTGCGCTCTACGCCCTTAACATCAAGGTGGTAACAGCCGTTTAATTACACCATCCGTGCCAGGCTTGAGCAATCCACGGGAGAGGCATTCCTGCCTATGGCTGTGATAGGCAGTTTCGAACATAATGACGGGGCGTTATAAATTAATTTTTATTATAAAAATAACTCAATATATAAATGACAATTGTCAATTAAAGTGCCTCTTAGCGAGATAAAATTATCTTAATCATCTTTGAAGTACTATTTTAATAATCTGACGTCGTGATATATTAAGACGCGTTTAATTTAAAATTAAGAGAGTTAACCGAAAGGATTGTAAATGGTTAACTTCAAACTATAGTTATCAGTGATATGATAACCCATGCAAACACGGCATCCTCAGGACGACACATGGCAAATCTCTACGATCTTAAAAAATTTGATCTCAACCTGCTAGTCATTTTTGAATGTATCTATCAACATTTGAGTATCAGTAAAGCGGCTGAGACGCTCTATATTACCCCCTCAGCAGTGAGTCAGTCACTGCAACGTCTGCGCGGACAACTCAACGATCCCTTGTTTATCCGTTCAGGTAAGGGCATCACCCCCACTACGGTTGGCGTCAACCTTCATCATCATCTTGAACAAAACCTCAATCAGCTTGAGCAAACCATCAATATGATGCACAGCAACGGGTTGAAGAAGAGCTTTGTCATTTACGGTCCGCAGTTTATGACGCCTAAAATCATGCTGGATCCGATGAAAATCCTGATCGAGAAATATAACTATCAGGTTGAGCTGCATGATGTCTTCCTTGCCCCGGACTCAGCAGAAGACCTGCTGGCATACCGGAAAGCGGACCTTGTCTTCTCTTTTGCCCCGCTGAATAGCCGTTCAACGGCCTGCTGCTTGTTCCAGCAGATGTCTTTTACGCTGGTTTGCCGTCAGGATCACCCCCGTCTGGGTTTACAGGCGACGCGTGACGAAATTCTTCAGGAAAAATTTACGGCCTACCTGAGTGATGAGTTGAGCGTAAAGAATTTTCAGGAGCATACTGAGCAACTGCTTCCCGAACGAAATATCCTGTTCCGCAGCGACTCGTTTATCTCACTGCTGTCGATGATAGGCAATTCCGATCTGATTGGATTAGCCCCTACGCCAGCCTATGAGCAGTATGGTCCGGCATTAAATCTCCGTAAGATTGAGACTGACATTACCTTCCCGACAGTCCCGGTTTATATGATGTACAATCGCTCAGCACTGAATAATGCTTCCTTCTCCAATTTTATTGATGACTTAAACTTACCACAATAATTATAACTGACTGTTTTCAGCAGTCAGTCCTTTTTATATATTCACAAGGGAAATGTATTTGGCGTAATTATATGATTAATTTTTACCTATAATTATCTTCTCTCTAAGAGTATTATCCCCATTATTCATGCGCCATCTGATAAGTATCACTCAGTAATGGATTGATATGTCACTTTACAAATTTCCATTGAATCAAAACGTAGTCGATGCCACGCAAGAGCGAATAAAATGGACCCTGGAGAATTTATCCAGGGTGTGTGTCTCTTTTTCAGGGGGAAAAGATTCCACCGTCATGTTACATCTGACGGCATTATGCGCCCGTAAAATGAAACGCAAAATAGACGTTCTCTTTATAGACTGGGAAGCGCAATTTACTTACACCATTAATCATGTCGAACATATGCGCGCCTTATACAGCGATGTCATCGATCGTTTCTGGTGGGTAGCGCTTCCCCTCACCACGCAAAATTCCCTGTCGCAATTCCAGCCAGAGTGGCAATGCTGGGAACCCAATACCGAGTGGGTACGGCAACCGCCTGACGATGCCATAACAGATCCCGCCTTTTTCCCCTTTTACCAGGGGGGAATGTCTTTTGAGACCTTTGTGCGCAGTTTCTCGGACTGGTTCTCTCTCAACCGCCCGGCCGCCGTCATGGTCGGGATACGCGCCGATGAGTCATACAACCGTTTTCTGGCTATCGCATCAGCGCGTAAACAACGCTTTGCCGATGATAAACCCTGGACGACCGTCGCACCGGGTGGGCATGCCTGGTATATCTATCCTCTCTACGACTGGAAAACCGCGGATATCTGGACCTGGTTTGCAAAAACCGGCAATAGCTATAACACACTCTATGACCTTATGTATCAGGCCGGCGTACCACCGCGCTATATGCGCATCTGCGAACCTTTTGGCCCGGAACAGCGTCAGGGCTTATGGCTCTATCATGTTGTAGAGCCCGAACGCTGGGCGACCATGTGCGCACGTGTCAGCGGCGCGCGTAGCGGCGGAATTTACGCCGGGCACGACAACCATTTTTACGGTCACCGCAAAATACTCAAGCCGGACCATCTTTGCTGGCGGGAATATGCCCTGCTGCTTCTCGACAGCATGCCGCAGAATACGGCCGAGCATTACCGCAATAAAATCGCCATATATCTGCACTGGTACCAGAAGAGGGGCATGGAGGATATTCCCGATACCCAGGAGGGCGATATCGGTGCCAAAGACATCCCTTCATGGCGCCGCGTTTGTAAGGTTTTACTTAATAACGACTACTGGTGCAGAGCGCTGTCTTTCAGCCCAAACAAACCCAAACATTATCAGCGCTACAGCGACAGAGTGAAGGCAAAACGCAAGGAGTGGGGCATTTTATGCGACAAAGAATAATCAACGAAATCGAAACGTACCTTCAGTCACTTCCTGAAGAGGACCAAATTAACGCCATTAATGCCTTTCGCCAGGCACTGCATAAATATAGCCCGTTTAACGATCAACCCATCGACTGCGTATTGTGGATCAAACAGGACGCTATCACGGCTAACGATTACAACCCCAATAATGTTGCCCCACCGGAAAAACGGTTGCTCATTAAGTCGCTGGAACTTGATGGATTCACCCAGCCTATTGTTGTAACAGAAAACGAACCACAACATTATGAAATTGTGGATGGTTTTCATCGTCATGAGATTGGCAAAAGTCGGGCTGCGTTAAAGCGCAAGCTGAAGGGTTACCTGCCTGTCACGTGCCTGCGTCAGGAACGACTCGGTAAATATGACCGCATGGCCTCGACCATCCGACACAACCGCGCACGCGGACGGCATCAAATCAACGCGATGTCTGAAATCGTTCGAGAACTTGCGCAGCTTGGCTGGAGCAATGAAAGAATTAGCGAAGAGCTCGGTATGGATGGTGACGAGGTGCTGCGTCTCAAACAAATCAACGGCCTGCTGGAACTGTTTGCAGACCGTCGTTACTCAGAAGCCTGGACGGTGAAATAATCAGAGCGTGTTCAAACGCTCTGCCGCAGCCAGTAGCGTCGATTCCTGCTTCGCAAAGCAGAGACGAATCAGTTTATGCGGAAAAGGATCGGCGCAGAACACCGACAACGGAATAGCGGCCACGCCGACTTCTTTTGTCAGCCACTGGCAGAAACTGACATCATCCAGATCGGAAATGGCGCTGTAGTCAGCCAGCAGGAAGTACGTCCCCTCGGAAGGCAAAATTTCCAGGCGACTTTGAGCCAGTGCGGTCACAAACAGATCCCGGCGTGCACGGTAAAAATCCGGGAGGTCGCGATAATGCTGTGGTTCATCGCGTAGCATGTCCGCCAGCGCCAGCTGAGCCGGGGTATTCACCGCAAACGTCAGGTACTGGTGTACCTTACGTAATTCAGCGCTGATGGCGGCAGGTGCCACGCAATACCCCACCTTCCAGCCGGTCATATGGTACGTTTTGCCAAATGACGACACGGCCACGGCACGTTCACGAAGCTGCGGATGGGCCAGCACGCTGGCGTGCCCTTCTTTAGTAAAACAGATGTGCTCATACACCTCGTCGCTCAGGACATAAATTTCACGTTCGGCAATGGCCTGCCACAGCGCGGCAAAATCGGCTTTCTGCCACACGCTCGCAGACGGGTTATGGGGCGTATTCAGGATCACCAGCCGCGTTTTATCGCTCAGCAGCGCAGCGAACGCCCGCCAGTCCGGGCGGAAATGCGGCGGCTGCAGCGCCACGCGTTTCACCACGCCGCCAGAGAGTTCAACCGCAGGCGCGTAGCTGTCGTAACTGGGGTCAAAACAGATGACCTCATCGCCCGCGCGCACCAGCGCGGTGATGGCCGCATACAGCGCTTCGGTCGCCCCTGCCGTCACCGTGATGTCGCTATTCGCATCCGGTTTATGGCCATACAATTCCGCCGTTTTATCCGCAATGGCTTCCCGCAGCGCCTGCACGCCCGTCATCGGCGCATACTGATTTGCTCCCTGCGCAACGTGGTACGCCAGTCGTTCCTGCAACCAGGCCGGTCCGTCAAAATCCGGGAATCCCTGAGAGAGATTAATGGCGTTGTGCTGCTGTGCCAGAGCGCTCATCTGCGTAAAGATGGTGGTGCCGAGATTAGGAAGTTTACTCTGAGGAATCAATGCGTTATTACTCATTATGCGGTGCCTGCATGTAATACTTATGTTGCTGCCACTATAACACGATGTTACCATTTGGCAATCAAGACGCTTAGACGTCTATACCATATCAATATTCCTGGTCGAGAGGTAAAAGGCAATGGCAGACAACCTGCAACTCACACAACTTGTCGACGCCTGCCGCTGGATTGGCGCCAAAGGCTGGGCACCCGCCACCGGTGGCAACATGTCTGTGCGAGAGGATGAACACCTCTGCTGGTTGAGCGAATCCGGTAAAGACAAAGGCAGCCTGACCACGGCGGATTTTCTGCAGGTCGAGATCGCCACAAACCGTGCGCCGTCAGGCCGCAAGCCGTCGGCAGAGACCGGGCTACACACCCTCATTTATCGCCTGTTCCCCGAGGCCAACGCTGTCCTGCACGTTCACACCGTCAACGCGACGGTGCTGTCACGTCTGGTCAGGGAAACCGAGCTGAACATCAGCGGCTTTGAGATGCAAAAATCGCTTACCGGACAGGCCACCCATCTGGATACCGTCTCCATCCCGGTGTTTGATAATGACCAGGATATCGACGCCCTCGCCTCGCGAATCGCCCATTACGCGCAGGAACGCCCGCTTAATTATGGTTTTCTTCTGCGCGGTCATGGCTTAACCTGCTGGGGACGCGATGTGGCCGAGGCCCGCCGTCATCTGGAGGGACTGGAATTTCTTTTTGAATGCAAAATGCGTTTACGACAACTGGAGAGAGTATGATTCGCGCAATTGTGACGGATATTGAAGGGACCACCAGCGATATCCGTTTTGTCCACGATGTTTTGTTCCCCTACGCGCGTGAGCGGCTGGCGGCGTTCGTCACCGCGCAGCAGTACGCCGAGCCGGTCAAATCCATTCTGGACAATCTGCGCGATGAAATCGGTAACCCGCACGCCAGCGTCAGCGAGCTTATTGACGCCCTCTTTGCCTTTATGGATGAAGACCGTAAATCCACGGCGCTCAAAGCGCTGCAGGGGATCATCTGGCACGATGGCTACGTGAATGGCGACTTTACCGGCCACCTCTACCCGGACGTCCTGCCTGCGCTGGAAAAATGGAAAGCGCAAGGGATTGATCTCTATGTTTATTCCTCGGGATCGGTCGCCGCACAGAAACTGTTATTTGGCTACAGCGACGAAGGTGATATTACTCATCTGTTCAGCGGCTATTTTGATACCCACATCGGCGCCAAGCGCGAGGTGGCGTCTTACCAGAACATTGCGGCCCAAACGGGTATCGCGCCGTCGCAGATCCTGTTCCTGTCAGATATTCATCAGGAGCTGGACGCGGCTGAACAGGCAGGCTTTCGTACCCTGCAGCTGATTCGCGGCGATGATGACGGGGCAAGCCATCACCATCAGGTCCACCAGTTTGACGAGATAAACCCGGAGCAGATCCCTTCATGAGCGCATTAACTGTCTATTCTGATAAAGACGCCAGTCAACCAAAGTGGCACAGCACCGACGTCGCCGAGATCGCCCGGCAGCTCAACGCCAAAGGCGTACGTTTTGAACGCTGGGACGCGGACCGCGATTTAGGTCAGGATCCCGCCCCGGAGGCAGTGATTGAGGCTTACCAGCATGCGATCGACAAACTGGTGGCAGAGAAAGGTTATCAGAGCTGGGACGTCATCAGCCTGCGGGCCGATAACCCACAAAAAGACGCGCTGCGCGCAAAGTTCCTGAGCGAACATACTCACGGCGAAGATGAAGTGCGCTTCTTCGTGGAAGGCGCGGGATTGTTCTGCCTGCACATTGGCGATGAGGTCTATCAGGTTTTGTGCGAGAAAAACGATCTGATCTCCGTACCCGCGGGTACGCCGCACTGGTTTGATATGGGTTCAGAGCCGAACTTTACCGCGATCCGTATTTTCGATAACCCGGAAGGCTGGGTTGCGCAGTTTACCGGTGATGCGATCGCGGATGCGTATCCACGTCTGGCATAATCTTTTCTCCCTCTCCATGTGGGCTGAGGAATCCCCGGTAATTTGTTAGCAGAAGCAATAAGCTGCTTTCAGAATGACTGAAGGCTTTCAGCGATGCCCTGGTCCGGCTGTAAATCGCCGAAGCGTTTCCGTAAGGCCGGGGCGAGGCGCACGGATGCGCCGAGAGGGCCTGGCCTGCAGGGATGCAGGCTCATGCCCGACCCGATAGCCTGAAGGAATAAGCTGAGGGCACCGCGACGCGGCGATTTACCGCCGGGAGCCCGGGTTGCCAGGGTGGTGGCGATTGAGCCACCCTAGCACGTTCACCGGTCATGTCGTTACAGAGTAGCAAAGAACATTACGTGAACGGAATGACCACTAAAGCCGTATGTTCCCCTCACCCTAACCCTCTCCCAAAGGGAGAGAGGATTGTTCCGTGCTGACATAATTTTGTGGGGAAATCTCAACCCTTTGGGAGAGAGGTTCTAAGCCCTTTCACATACCCCACCAGCTGATCCAGCACAATCCCCCACCCTTCGTGGAAGCCCATCTGTTCATGCTGCTCACGAATTTCCTTCGTCGGGTGGCGCGCAATTGCCGTATAGCGGGTTTTGCCCTCGCCCACCTCCTCCAGCAGCAAAATCGCCGTCATAAACGGCTTCTCGGCCGGTTTCCAGCCTTCCGTATAACCGTCGGTAAAGACCAGTTTTTTTCCCGGGTCGATTTCAAGAAACACACCCCGGTTATCCATCCGCTGTCCGTCCACCTCAAATACGGTATTGAACCGACCGCCCACGCGCAGGTCGAGGTCGCATTCGGTCACTTTATGGGGAGCAGGAATAAAGAAGTTTTTGATGTGCTCGGGCGTGGTCCAGCAGAGCCACAGCAGGTCGCGCGGTGCATCCACCACGCGCTCCAGTTTTAAGTCAGTATCAGGATCAAGCGTCACGATATCGTCCTCTAAAGGGAACCCCTTAAAGGATAGCCGGACTCAGGCGAATTTCCCGTTTGCCACTTCTTCCGGCGTCACTACGCCCGTATCCAGCACCCAGCCGCTAATCAACGAGGCTGGCGTAACGTCAAACGCTGGGTTATAGACCAGGGCGTTTTCCGGCGCCCACTGCACCGCCCCAAAACTTCCCGCAACGCCCGTCACCTCACTGGCGGCGCGCTGCTCAATCGGGATCGCGTCCCCGTTCGGGCAGTCCGGATCGAGGGTCGTTTGCGGCGCGGCCACGTAGAACGGAATGCCGTGGAATTTCGCCAGCACCGCCAGGGAATAGGTGCCGATCTTGTTCGCCACGTCGCCGTTAGCGGCAATGCGATCGGCCCCTACCCACACGGCGTCGACCTGTCCTTTGGCCATCAGGCTTGCCGCCATGGAGTCGGTAATCAGCCGATACGGCACGCCCAGCTCGCCCAGCTCCCACGCGGTCAACCTGCCCCCCTGCAGCAGCGGACGGGTTTCATCCACCCAGACGTTGCTGACATTTCCCTCCTGATAGGCGCGGGCAATCACGCCTAGCGCCGTCCCCACGCCCGCCGTTGCCAGCCCGCCGGTGTTGCAGTGGGTCAGCAGGCGGCTACCGGGCGTCACCAGCGCGCTGCCCGCGCGGGCGATAGCGTCACACAACTGCCTGTCTTCAGAAATCAGGCGCAGCGCTTCAGACACCAGCGCCGAAACGAAATCTTCCTGCCAGAGCGCCAGCTTCATACGGTCAAGGTTGTTCATCAGGTTCACCGCCGTCGGGCGGGACGCGCGCAGGGTTTCCAGCGCCACGGCGAGTTCATCACGGCTTTTGCCGCTTTCCGCCAGCAATGCCAGCAGCAGGCTTGCAGAGAGACCAATCAGCGGCGCACCGCGCACGCGCAGAGCATGGATATGCCCGACCAGCGTCTCTACCGTGGAGGCCTCAAGCCAGCGTTTCTCCTGCGGAAGCGCCTGCTGGTCGAGAATAAAGAGCTGATTATCCGCCACCCGCAGGCTGGTCGTCTGTAATGTCTGCATGTCGTTAATTCCCTGTTGCGTTGTTGTAGCACATTGTGTCAGGATGAAATCCAGATGTATAGACGTCTACATGTCTTTATTAGCAAACTCGTGAGGAGCAGGCCATGTCGCAATACCGTACCTTTACCGCTCAGGACGCCGTGGAGTATGCCAGGCAGTTTGGTGGACTCGACGATCCTTCCTCGCTGGTGGAGGCGCAGGAAGTGGGCGACGGCAACCTCAATCTGGTTTTCAAAATTTTTGATGCCCAAGGCACAAGCCGCGTCATCGTCAAACAGGCGCTGCCCTACGTGCGCTGCGTCGGCGAGTCCTGGCCGCTGACGCTGGACCGCGCCCGTCTGGAGGCGCAAACCCTGGTCGAGCATTACCAGCACAGCCCGCAGCACACCGTGAAAATCCACCACTTTGACCCGGAACTGGCGGTGATGGTGATGGAGGATCTCTCCAGCCATCGCATCTGGCGCGGCGAGCTGATTAAAAACAATCACTATCCTCAGGCCGCGCGTCAGCTGGGTGAATACCTCGCATACACGCTGTTCCACACCAGCGATTTCTACCTGCATCCGCACGCGAAAAAAGCGCAGGTAGCGAAATTCATCAACCCGGAGATGTGTGAGATCACCGAAGATCTGTTCTTCAACGATCCGTACCAGATCCACGAACGCAACAACTACCCGGTCGAGCTGGAAAATGACGTCGCCGCCCTGCGCGACGATGCCCAGTTGAAAATTGCCGTGGCCTCCCTGAAGCATCGCTTTTTCTCACACGCTGAAGCGCTGCTGCACGGGGATATTCACAGCGGCTCTATTTTTGTGGCGGACGGCAGCCTGAAGGCCATTGACGCCGAGTTCGGCTACGTTGGCCCGATTGGCTTTGACGTCGGCACTGCCATTGGCAACCTGCTGCTCAACTTCTGCGGCCTGCCGGGGCATCTGGGTATTCGCGATGCCGCCGCCGCCCGCGAGCAGCGCCTGATCGACATTCAGGCGCTGTGGAACACCTTCGCGGAGCGCTTCCAGGCATTAGCAAACGAAAAAACGCGAGACGCCGCGCTCAGTGCGCCGGGCTATGCTTCCGCGTTTCTGAAAAAGGTCTGGCATGACGCCATTGGTTTCTGCGGCACCGAACTGATTCGCCGCAGCGTCGGGCTTTCCCACGTCGCGGATATCGACACCATTCAGGATGACGCCATGCGCCACGAATGCCTGCGCCATGCGATTACCCTCGGCAAGGCGTTGATTGTCATTGCCGAGCGCATCGACAGCGCGGAAGAGCTGGTGGCACGCGTGCGGCAGTACAGCTGAGTGCTTCTGGTTTTCTCCCTCTCCCCGTGGGAGAGGGTCGGGGTGAGGGCACCAAACCGCACTCACCCTAAATACTCAATCACCGACAACCCACCGTTATAATCCGTGCTGTAGATAATCCCCTGAGCATCCACAAACACGTCGCAGGACTGGATCACCTGCGGGCGATTCGGCCGCGTATCCATCATTCTTTCCGGCGCAGCTGGCACCAGCGCACCGGTCTCCACCGGGCGATACGGGTTGGAAATGTCATACGCGCGTACGCCCGCGTTCTGGTAAGTGGCAAAAATCAGAGTCGAGCTGACAAAACTCCCCGGCCGGTTCTCGTGCAGGTTGTGCGGCCCAAAGTGCGCCCCTTTCGCCACGTAGTCGGTTTCATCCGGCTGCGGGAAAGTCGAGATACTCACCGGGTTCGACGGCTCGCGGATATCAAACAGCCAGATCAGCTTCTCCCCATCCTCCTGGTTATCCAGCACCGCTTCGTCGAGCACCACCAGCAGGGAACGGTCCGGCAGCGGCAGCGCGGTATGCGTCCCGCCACCAAACGGCGGGCTCCAGTTGCGATGGCTAATCAGCTTTGGTTGAGTGCGGTCTTTCACGTCCAGCAGCGTCAGGCCACCGTCGCGCCAGCTCCCATAGGCGGTATCGCCGGCGATAATCGCGTGGTGCAGCGCGTAGCGCTTCCCTTCGGGCCAACTGGGCTTTTCCCCTTCGGCCTGGTTCATCCCGGGCAGCCACCAGCGCCCCGCCACTTCAGGCTTGCGCGGGTCGGCCAGGTCGATGGTCAGAAAGATATAATCGGTAAAGCCGTCAATCAGCGCCGACACGTACGCCCAGCGCCCGCCGACGTACCAGATGCGGTGGATCCCGATGCCGTTCAGCGAAAGAAAGCCGATTTCACGCGGCTTGTCCGGGGTAGAGATATCAAACACCCGCAGCCCGGCGCTCCAGCCTTTGTCCCGCACGTCGCTGACGGTCTCCCCCACCTGACGGGTGTAGTAAACCTTCTCATCGGCAAAGCGGGCATCGGCAAACAGATCCCGGGCGTTGATCACCAGCAACAGATCGTCATGCGCCTGCAAATGCACGTTCCAGGTGCCGGGCGGCGCGGGAACATAACCTGCCGCTTTCGGGTTTTTCGGGTCGCGCACATCGACGATGGAAAAACCCTGCGACACCATATGACCGATATACGCGAAACCGTGATGCACCATCAGCTGCACGCCGTCCGGGCGACCGCCCTGGTCGCTATGGCCAATCAGCCGCATATTGCGGCTGTATTCGGGCGTAGGGAGCACACTCATTTATTTTTAGCTTCCAGCGTCGCAAACCACGGCGCGATAAAATCGTCCGTCTGGCCCCAGCCCGGAATGATTTTCCCAAGCGACGCCACGTTCACCCCACCCGGCTGGGCGGTCAGCAGCGCCTGCGGAATGGCAGCGGCTTTAAAGTCATAGGTTGCCGGGGTCGCTTCTCCGGCAATCTTATTGGCGATCAAACGCACGTTGGTTGCGCCAATCAACTTCGGATCCACCGCCACGCTTACCTTCCACGGGCTACCCGGCTCGCGCATCAGCTGCAGATCCTGGTTAGATATATCGATGCTGTAGAGTTTGATCTCGGTGCGCCCGTTCTCTTTCAGCGCCTTATACGCGCCCTGGCTGAAGGCATCCCAGGTGCCCCAGATAGCGTCGATTTTTCCTTTCGGGTATTTCGCCAGGATAGCGCCCACCTTGTTGGCGGTATCCCCCTGCACGTCAGAGGAGACCGCACCAATGGATTCCAGCTCTTTGATCTCCGGATACTGTTTTTGCAGTTCCTTGAACGCCGCCTGACGACGCTCCATCGGCGGGAAGCCCGCCACCCACAGCTTGACAATATTGGCCTTGCCGTTGAAATCTTTCGCCAGCTGGCCGAAGGAGAGGTTCGTCAGCGAAGCATCATCCTGCTGAGTAACGGTCACGCCCGGGATCTCGCCGTTCACCGCCGTATCAAACACGGCGACTTTAATCCCGGCATCCACCGCCTTCTTCACCAGCGCGGTGGAGTACGGATCGCGCCCCTGAGACAGGATAATCCCGTCGTACTTCTGGCTGATTGCCTGGTTCACGAAGTCCTGGAATTTGGCATCGTCCCCGTTGCTTAAAAAAGTGCTGACCTTAAAGCCGAGTTTCTTCCCTTCCTGAATCGCCCCCGCCACAAACTGCGTGGTGTTGTCGTCGGAGCCGAGGTTGCGGATCACCGCGATGCGGATCGGACCCTCGTGGTTCGCAATGGCAGCCGGCACCGGTGCGGGCGTGGCCGCGAAGCCTGGCAGCGCAGTCAATAATCCAAGTGCTACCAATGAGCGTGCAATTTTTTTCATTTTTTATCCTGTTGTGTTATCAGCGTTTTTGTATGTAGGTCATCGCCAGCGCCACCGCGAGCACCAGCCCTTTTATAATGTCCATGGCGTAATACGGCACGGAGAGCATCACCAGCCCGTTCGACAGCACGCCGAGAATAACTGCCCCAACCAGCGTCCCCAGCGCGTTCGGCTTGCCGGAACCCGCCAGCGAGAAGCCGATCCACGCCGCGGCCACCGCATCCATCAGATAACCGCCCCCGGCATTCACCTGCGACGAGCCAATGCGCGAGGCCAGCAAAATCCCGCCCAGCCCCGCCAGCAGCGAGGCGATCACGTAAGCTGCCACCTTGTAGCGCGTGGTGCGAATACCGGAGAGGCGCGCGGCTTCCGGGTTGCCGCCGATGGCGTACATGCGTCGGCCATGCGTGGTGAGGGACAGTCCCAGCTGCGCGAGAACCGTCACCACCAGCATGATGATGACGATGGTCGGCACCTGCCCCAGCAGGCTGAACGCCGCCGGAATGGTCCCTTCCGCCATATCACCGCTCGGCAGCACCATGTTTTCGGTAATCGACCCGCCATAGCTGTAAGTCATCGCCACGCCCTGGATCACAAACAGGCTGGCGAGGGTCGCGAGCATGTCCGGAATACGCAGGATGACGATCAGAAACGCGTTGAACAGCCCCACCAGCGTGCAGAGCGCAAGGGTAATCAGAATCGACTCGGTAGTGCCGAAGCCGTGCCAGACGAAAAGCGATATCACCAGCGCGTTTGCCAGCGACGCGGTGGATCCCACGGAGAGATCGAACCCGCCGACGGTCAGCGAAATCGATACGCCAATGGCAATCACCGTCACGATGGCGATCGCCCGCAATATGTTGATGATGTTGTTCGGATCGAGGAAGTTGTCCGAGGCCAGGCCAAACACCGCCACCAGCGCGACGACGGTCAGCAACATGCCCCACTTGTAGAGAAAATCGAAAATATGCTGACGGCCTGACGCCGCCGCAGTCACTGAAAGGGCCTTACTCACGACGCCGATCCTCCGGTTGAATAATAAAGTAGTGTCTCTTCACGGGCCTCGGCCCCGGCGATTTCCGCCACGATACGTCCGTCCCACAGCACGCAGATGCGGTCGCACAGCCCGACCAGCTCGGCAAATTCACCCGAGGCATAAATCACCCCTTTGCCCTCGCGCGCCAGGCCGTCAATCAGCTGGAACAGATCGGTTTTGGCTTTCACGTCCACGCCCTTCGTCGGCTCATCGAAAATCAGCACGCTGGCATCATTACGCAGCCATTTACCGATGGCGACCTTCTGCTGGTTGCCGCCGGACAAACGGCGCAGCACCTGCCCCGGCCCCCGCGCACGCACGCCGACGCGGGCAATCACCTCTTCTGCCCAGCGCCACGCCTGACGATGACCAAACAGGCTCCAGCGCGAGAAGCTGTTATCGGCGCACACGGCAAGGTTCATGCTCACGGGCTCGTCGATAAAAATGCCCTCCTTGCGCCGCTCCTCCGGCACCAGCGCCAGCCCGCGCAGCACCGAGTCGGCCGGGTCGCGCGGTTTCCAGGGCTGATGATTCAACTCGCCTTGTGCCACCCGGCTTTTCGTGGCGCCAAACAGCGCCTTGCAAAGTTCGGTTTTGCCCGCGCCCGCCAGCCCGGCAATGCCCAGAATTTCGCCTTTGCGCAGGTGAAGGGAGATATCATTCAGCAGCGCGTCATCGTGCAGACCCTCTACGCGCAGCAACGTTTCGTCGCTGTGCGGGGGGCGAGCAGGCGGGTAAATATCGCTCAGCACGTGGCCAAGCATCTTCTCAACGATCGCTTCGCCGCTGAGATCGGCCATCGGGCCGGACTCAATCAGCTTGCCGTCACGCAGCACCGTCAGGGTGTCGCAGATGGCTTTCAGCTCGTGAATACGGTGCGAGATAAACACTACGCCGATGCCCTGCTGCTGCAGGCGTCTCACAACCGCAAACAGGCGCTCGCTTTCGTGTGCATCCAGCGGTGCGGTGGGTTCATCCAGAATTAAAAAACGGCAATGATGGGACAGCGCCCGCGCCAGCAAAATCTGCTGTTTTTCAGCAAGCGTGCAGCTGTCGACCGATCGCCGAACATCCATGGACACGTCCAGTTGCGCCAGCGCCTGTCTCGCCTGGTGACGAACCGCACGCCAGCTGAAGCGGTGCCCGGGCTGCGCAAGCTGGTCGAGCATGATGTTCTCGGCAATGCTCAGCCCCGGGATCAGCGCCACGTCCACTTCCTGCTGCACAAGGTGAATGCCCAGCCGCTTGGCGTCCAGCGGCTCGCGGATAGTCACCGACTGGTTGTTAATGCAAATCTCGCCTTCATAGCGATCGTGCGTTCCGCACAGCACCGCCATCAGCGTCGATTTCCCCGCGCCGTTGGCGCCGGTCAGCGCATGCACCGACCCGCCGCTCAGGGTAAAGTCCACCCGTGACAGCGCCTGAAAGCCGGAAAAGGCCAGGCTTATACCACGCATCTCAAGGCGACTGGAAACCATCCGCGTAAATCCTTCATTACTCTTCTGATTTATCGAATTTTTCACAGCGCCGGTTGACTGACAACGACGGAAAAGGCATAAGATAAAGCGAAATATTATTAGCCATCCGGATGTCCAGACATAAAATCGGGTTAGCGCGTGCTAAAAAAGGACAACACCATGAGCAATACCGATATCCGCGTCGTGCCCGGCCCGGCGAACTACTTCTCCCACCCAGGCAGCCTTGCGCATCTCAATGATTTCTTCACGCCGGAGCAGCTTTCCCGCGCGGTGTGGATTTACGGCGAGCGCGCCATCGAAGCCGCGCGCCCTTTCCTGCCAGCGAGCTTTGACGCGCCGGGGGCAAAACACCTGCTGTTTAAGGGCCACTGCAGCGAGCGCGACGTCAGCCACCTGGTGAATGAAGCCGGCAGCGACGTCAGCGTGGTGATAGGCATCGGCGGCGGCGCGGTGATGGATACCGTCAAAGCCGTGGCGCGCCGTTCAGGTGTACCGTTCGTGGGCATCCCCACCATCGCCGCGACCTGCGCGGCGTGGACCCCGCTCTCCGTCTGGTACAACGATGAAGGCCAGGCGTTGCAGTTTGAGATTTTCGACGACGCGAACTTCCTGGTGCTGGTGGAGCCGCAGATCGTTCTCAATGCCCCGGCGGAATACCTGCTGGCGGGCATCGGCGACACGCTGGCGAAGTGGTACGAAGCGGTTGTGTTGGCACCTGAGCCGGAAAACCTGCCCCTGACCGTGCGGCTGGGCATCAACAGCGCGCTGGCGATCCGCGACGTGCTGCTGGAACGCAGCGAGGAAGCGCTGGCAGACCAACAGCGTGGCGAGTTATCGCAGGCGTTCCGGGACGTAGTGGATGCGATCGTTGCCGGCGGTGGAATGGTCGGCGGTCTGGGCGAGCGCTACACCCGCGTGGCGGCGGCGCATGCCGTACATAACGGGTTAACCGTGCTGCCGCAGACGGAAAAATACCTGCACGGCACCAAGGTGGCCTACGGCATTCTGGTGCAAAGCGCCCTGCTCGGCCAGGACGACGTGCTGGCGCAGCTGGTGGCGGCCTATCAACGCTTTAACCTGCCGACCCGGCTACGCGAACTGGACGTTGATATTAATAACCGCGACGCGCTGGATAAGGTTATTACCCACACTCTGCGTCCGGTGGAGTCGATTCATTATCTGCCCGTTGAGTTAACCCCTTACGTTCTGCGCGCCGCGTTTGAGAAGGTGGAAACATTCCCCCGTTAAATGCGCCGACCGTCTATACCTAATGATGATTCTCACCACTCTCTCGCAACGAGGTCATCATGCAGATCGATTTAACAGGTAAGAAAGCGCTGGTTACCGGCGCCAGCCGTGGGTTGGGCCGTGCGATAGCCCTGTCGCTGGCCCGCGCCGGTGCCGATGTGGTTATAACGTATGAAAAATCAGCCGATAAAGCCCAGGCGGTCGCCGATGAGATAAAAGCGCTTGGCCGATACGGTGAAGCCGTACAGGCTGACAGCGCCAGCGCGCAGGCGATTCAGGATGCCGTCACCCATGCGGCGCGCGCGCTCGGCGGGCTGGACATTCTGGTCAACAACGCCGGGATCGCGCGCGGTGGTCCGCTGGAGTCCATGACGCTGGCTGACATTGACGCCCTGATCAACGTCAACATCCGCGGCGTGGTGATCGCCATTCAGGAAGCGCTGGTGCACATGTCTGACGGCGGGCGCATCATTAACATCGGCAGCTGCCTGGCAAACCGCGTGGCCATGCCCGGTATTGCCGTTTACTCCATGACCAAGTCGGCTCTCAACTCTCTTACCCGCGGCCTGGCGCGCGATCTCGGCCCGCGCGGCATCACCGTCAACCTGGTGCATCCCGGTCCGACCAACAGCGATATGAACCCGGAGGACGGGGAACAGGCGGAAGCCCAGCGCCAGATGATTGCGGTCGGCCATTACGGTCAGCCGGAAGACATCGCGGCGGCAGTCACTTTCCTCGCCAGCCCGGCCGCCGGGCAGATCTCCGGTACCGGTCTGGACGTGGACGGCGGTTTGAACGCCTGATCGCATATTTTCTGCAAGCCTCTGTCACCCGGCAGAGGCTCTTCCGGGCCGCCTCGACGGTTTGCGTTTTGCCGCTTTCTCGCGGTTTTTCGCCGCTCTACAGTACCCCATTAGAAATTCGGATTTTATCTAATAGTCTTATTATTTCCTTATATTTTGTGTGGGCGTACAGTGGAGGTACGGATGAAGATTGTCTGGTCAAAGAATGCAAAGAAAGAGTTTTCCAAAATCGATGGCCGATATCAGCGAAGAATCAAAGTTAAACTTTCTGAGCTAGACGATCGCTCAGCTCCCCGGCCCGATATCAAAAAAATATCGGCGACAGAAAATCATTTCCGGCTACGCGTTGGCGATTACCGCATTCTGATTACACTTCGGGACGATCCCGATAAACATTGTTATGTTTTGGCCGTCAAGCACAGAACATCAACGACCTACCTTCACGAGGAGAAAGCCCCCTATGGCTGTTCAGCTAATTAAGGACGATGACGGAAAAACGCAGTACGTGGTTATTCCCTATGATGAATACTTTCGTATGTGCTTACAGATGGCAGAAATCGACGACGAAACCGACGATGATCTGGAGGATATTGAAGTCGAACACGATTGTTATGATGACGTAGGTTTACCGGGGGAAGTGTGCGACATCATGCATAGCGAGAACGTCAGCCTGCAGGCCGCGTGGCGCATCCATTGCGGGTTATCCCAGCAGGAGGTGGCGCAGAAACTCGGCATCACCCAGTCCGCCGTCTCACAGCTGGAAGCGCTGGACTCCCGTCCGCAAAAGCGCACCCGCGAAAAGCTCGCGGCAATTTACGGCTGCAAGCAGGAACAGATCAGCCTCTATTTACCGAAAGAGGGTTAACAGCACTTCGCCCCGCCCTTGCCGCCGTAGCGGGCGTCCTGGCGGTCGCGGAAAAAGGCTTCGTAGGTCATGGGCGTCTGGTCCGGGTGGTTGACGCGCATATGTTCAACGTAGTTGTCGTAGTCCGGCACACCAATCATCATTTTGGCGGCCTGGCCCAGGTACTTACCTGCTTTGGAGAGGGTGTCGAACATCGTTCTGGTCTCACAGGAAATGTAGGCCGGGTAAGCGCTAGCGCCACCCGGCACACTGGTTAATGCGCCCCTTTCGCCTGGGTGACAATCTCTTCCAGGTTTTCAGGCATTGGCTCATACGGTGTCTCTTTCGCCGTTGGCTTATCCACTTTCAATGCTGCCAGCGCGGTTTTAAGAGAATACAACGCCAGCACCACGACCACCACCATAAAGAAGATGGTCAGCCCGGCATCCAGACGGTTATTAAACACCAGCTGCGACAGCTGAGACTCGGTGTACTGCGCCGGGATCTTGCCGCTGTCGATCATCGCCTGGAACTTGTTGGCAATCGCCAGGAAGCCCACTTTGTTATCCGGGCTGAAGGCTTTCTGCCAGCCTGCCGTCAGGGTACAAATCAGCAGCCACGCGGTCGGCACCAGCGCCACCCACGCATAGCGCTGGCGCTTCATTTTGAACAGCACCACCGCGCAGAGCATCAGCGCCATGCCTGCCAGCATCTGGTTGGCAATACCGAACAGCGGCCAGAGCGTGTTAATGCCGCCGAGCGGATCCACCACGCCCTGATGCAGGAAGTAGCCCCACGCCAGCACGCACAGCGCCGTCGCCAGCAGGTTTGCCGGGAGCGAATCGGTACGCTTCAGGTTCGGGGAGATCACCCCCAGCAGATCCTGCAGCATAAAGCGCGCCGCACGCGTACCGGCATCCACCGCCGTCAGGATAAACAGCGCCTCGAACAGAATGGCGAAGTGATACCAGAACGACACGTCCATAAGCCCACCCAGCGCACCGTGGAGAATGTAGGCCATACCCACCGCCAGCGTTGGCGCACCACCCGCACGGGAGATAATTGACTGCTCGCCCACCTCATTAGCGATATGCGTCAACGTTTCAGGGGTAATCGCAAAGCCCCAGCCGCTGACCACCTGCGCAGCAGACGCCACGACGTCAGCGGTCCCGGCCGGGGACAGTACCGCCATCGGGCTGTTCATCGCGAAGTAGACGCCCGGGTCGATAATACAGGCGGAAACCAGCGCCATAATGGCGACGAAGGATTCCATCAGCATACCGCCGTAGCCAATCAGGCAGGCCTGATTTTCATTCGCCAGCATCTTCGGCGTGGTCCCGGAGGCAATCAGCGCGTGGAAACCAGACACCGCACCGCAGGCGATGGTGATAAACAGGAACGGGAACAGGTTGCCGGTCCAGACCGGGCCGGTACCGTCGATGAACTTAGTCAGCGCAGGCATGGTCAGGGTCGGACGCATAATCAGAATGCCGATCGCCAGCCCGACGATGGTACCGATTTTCAGGAACGTAGAGAGGTAGTCACGCGGGGCCAACAGCAGCCACACCGGCAGCACCGCCGCCACAAAGCCATACCCCACCAGCATCCAGGTCAGCTGTATACCGGTAAAGTCGAAGAACGGTGCCCAGGTCGGGCTTTCCGCCACCCAGCCGCCGGAAATAATGGCGAACACCAGGAACACCAGGCCAATCACCGACACTTCACCAATGCGGCCCGGGCGCAGGTAGCGAATGTAGATCCCCATAAACAGCGCCAGCGGTATGGTGAACGCGACGGTGTACGTCCCCCACGGGCTGTGGGTCAGCGCTTTCACCACAATCATCGCCAGCACCGCGAGGATGATCACCATGATCATAAAGGTCGCCACCAGGGCAATCACCCCGGCGGTTGCCCCCATCTCCTCTTTCACCAGCTCGCCCAGCGAGCGGCCGTCGCGGCGGGTGGAGACGAACAGCACCATGAAGTCCTGCACCGCGCCCGCCAGCACCACGCCCGCGAGGATCCAGATCATCCCGGGCAGGTAGCCCATCTGGGCCGCCAGCACCGGCCCCACCAGTGGGCCCGCCCCGGCAATCGCCGCAAAATGGTGACCGAACAGCACTTTTTTGTCGGTCGGGACGTAGTCCAGACCGTCATTATGACGTACGGCAGGCGTCATGCGCGTCGCATCAACGCCCAGGACGGTTTTCGCGATATAGCGGCCATAAAAACGATACGCGATCAGATAAATGCAGACGGAGGCGACAACGATCCAGAGCGCATTGATCTGTTCCCCCCGGTTGAGGGCGATATAGCCCAGGGCAAAAGCTCCCACAACGGAGAGCCCTGCCCATGTAAGGTATTTCCCTGAGTTGTTCATCGTGGTTATCCGTTGTTGTGAAACAGTGAGATGTTACATTTTGTTTCTAGAACAACGGCAAATATTTAACAACTCTGAAACGCAATAATGTGTGGTCAAACCAGAGATTTACACCACAGTGTTAAGCCGATCACTTTCAGCTAAATGACTTACCCCAACACCATCGTACTCAACCTGCAGGTACAGCATCGTCGTCCCTGCTCGTCGAAAACCACGATTTCCCAGCTCTGGTTGGTTCTCCCCAGATGCAGCGGCTGGCACACCCCACGCACCTTCCCCTGCGCCACGGCACGGTGGTGTGTGGCGTTCAGTTCGGTGCCCACGACGCTTTGCCCGTCACGGGTCATCAGAAATCCGGCCATCGACCCCAGCGTTTCCGCCAGCGCGGCTGAGGCGCCGCCGTGCAGCAGGCCAAACGGCTGATGGGTACGCCCATCCACCGGCATCTCGGCCTCGAGCGTGTCGTCGCCGAGGCGGGTATAGACGATGCCCAGATGCGCCACCAGGGTGTTCATGCTGGTCGCGTTCAGCTCGTCGAGCGATAAATGACGTTTCCAGATCATTTACGCCCCCAGCGTGGAGCCGCCGTCCACCACGATATCCTGCAGAGTGATATGGCTGGCGGCATCGGAGGCAAGGAACAGCACGGTACTGGCAATCTCCTGCGGACGGGCGATTTTGCCAAGCGGAATACCAAGCTTGAACTGCTCGCCAAAACCGCGAATGCGCTGCTGCTGTGCATCGTCGTTCGTCCACAGGGTGCGCTGCATATCGGTGTCCGTTGACCCCGGCGACACCAGGTTACAGCGTACGCCGCTGCCCGCCAGCTCCAGGCCGACGGTCAGGGCGAGGCTTTTCAGTGCCGCTTTCGAGGCGCCGTAGGCGCTCATCCCGATACGCGGCGTATGTGCCGCGTCAGAGGCGACGGTGACGATCGCCCCGCCCTGCTGACGGCGAAACTGGCCCATCGTCTGCTGGAACAGGTTGAACGCGCCGCCAACGTTAACCGCGAAGGTCTGCTGCCAGTCCTCCTGCGAGAGCTGGTCCGTCGCCCCCATACGCAGAATACCCGCCGCGTTGACCAGCACGTCCAGGCGTTCAAGCGAAGCCAGCACGCGGCCACACACGTCACTCACCTGCGCGGCATTTGCTACGTCCAGCGTTTCAGTCGCGAAGGGGTAGTCGTCCTGCGGGAAGGCCAGATCGAACCCGGTCACCTGCGCGCCCGCGTCAACAAACGCCAGCGCCGTCGCGTAGCCAATCCCCTTCCCCGCGCCCGTCACCCAGACGGTTTTGCCGCTGAAATCAAATCCCGACATCACTTCACCTCGCGGGAGAGCAGCGCCCACCAGGCGTCGAGGGTAGGATTTTTGGCCAGCATCACGAAGTCGATATCGCCATGCACTTTGCGCCAGCGGGCGGCCAGCGCCATCATGCGCACCGAGTCCAGACCATAGTCGATCAGGTTTTCGTCATCCATCGGCTCATCGGACTCGTCCAGCAGCGGCAGGATCAGCGCGCGCAGCGCCGTTTTCGATGCCGGAATGGACGGCAGCAGCTCGTCGGTCATCACCACGCGGCCTGAACGCCCGGCAACGTAGTTGAGGGACATCAGGTGCTCGTCGCGGGTGAAATCCGCCAGCGCGTCGGCGATAAAGAACGGCTTGATGTCGCGCATAAAGGCATCGGTCGCGGTGGTCATACAGCCGATGTGGGCGTACACGCCGGTAATCAGCAACTGGTTGCGGCCGGTCTCTTTCAGCATCTGCTCCAGCGGCGAACGATGGAACGCGCTATAGCGCCACTTCACCAGCACGGTGTCCGCTTCGTCCGGCGTCAGTTCGGCCACAATACGCTGCTGGTCCGGCGAGCGGGTCAGGCCCGGCCCCCACATGTCGTTCAGCAGGGCGCGGTCCTCATCGCTCTGCTCTTTTGGCTGCGCGGTGTAGTACACCGGAATATTGTGCGCTTTGCAGTACGCGCGAAGTCTGGCGATATTCGCCACCACCTGTTGCATCATGGCGCTGTTTTCGCCCCAGAAATTCAGGAAATACTCCTGCATGTCGTGGATCAGCAGCGCGGCACGTTCTGGCTCGAACGCCCAGTTCACTTTATTGGCTGGCAGTTCTGCAGCGGTCGGCAGCGCGTAAGCGGTTAATTTTGGAATGGCCATACTCTGTTCCTCAGCCCTGTGCCCGTTCAGCCAGCCACAGGCGCAACTGTTTCTTATCAACTTTGCCGACCGGCGTCAGCGGGAGCGCATCCACGCTCTCCACGCGGTCCGGCAGTTTAAACTCGGCAACGCCCTCCTCGCGAAGGAAGCGGCGCACCTCGACCGCGCGCAGGGGCTTTTTCACCACCAGATACGCGCAGCTCTTTTCGCCCAGCAGGCTGTCCTCCATGCTCACCAGCGCGGCGTGGATCACCGACTCATGGCGCAGCAGCAGGTTTTCGATCTCTTCCGCGGCGATCTTCTCTCCGCCGCGGTTGATCTGATCTTTCTCGCGCCCCTGCACGGTGATATAGCCCTGCTCGTCGATGGCGATCAGATCCCCGGAGCAGTAAAAACCTTCTGCATCGAAGGCGCTGGCGTTGTGTTCCGGGCTGTTAAAATAGCCGCGGAAGGTGTACGGCCCGCGCGTCATCAGACGCCCGACTTCCCCGCGCGGCAGCGGATTGCCGTGTTCATCTGCCACCCACACTTCGTCGTCCGGACACATCGGGCGGCCCTGGGTATTGATGATGCGTTCCGGGGCGTCGTCGAGCGCGGTGTAGTTCACCAGCCCTTCCGCCATGCCAAACACCTGCTGAAGCTGACAGCCGATTTCCGCCGGAATGCGCGCGGCAAGCGTGGCGGAAAGGCGCGCACCGCCCACCTGCAGGAGCTTGAGAGATTTAAGCTGTGCGTTCCCCGCGCCGTCGGCAATCGCCTGCAACCACAGGCTGACCGCCGGTGGCACCAGCGAGGTGACGTTGATCTGATGTTGCTCAATTAACGGGAAGCAGAGCGTGGCGCTCGGGTCGCTCGCTAACACCACACAGCCACCCGCCGTGAAAACGCCTAACGATCCCGGCGAACTCATGGCGTAGTTATGCGCCGCGGGCAGCGCGTTCAGATAACGGGTCTTCGCGGTAATGCCGCAAATCTCGTTGCTGCGGCGGATGCTGTAGTCGTAATCGTTGTGCGTGCGCGGGATCAGCTTCGGCGTGCCGGTGCTGCCGCCGGAGAGCTGGAAGAAGGCCACTTCATCGGCGGGCGTCGGGTTCGGGATGAAATGGTCCGCCGGGCGGGCAATCGCCGCGTCCAGGGCGTGTTCGCCCTTATCGCCGCGCAGGAGCACAACGCGTACCGACCGATGCGCATCCACGAAGGTGTTGAGGAAATCATCGCCCGCGAACAGCGCGTGATCGCGATCGGCAATCAGCACGGCGGGTTTGATCTGCATAGCGTAGGCGTTCAGTTCGCTGCGCTGATGGCTAAAGAGCGCGTTGACCGGCGCGACGCCAATGTGCAGCAGCGCAAAGAAGGTCATGTAGAACTCAGCCACGTTGCCGAGCTGTACCAGTGCGGTCTCGCCACGGTGCAGCCCCTGCGCCTGAAGTGCGGACGCGAGGTTGTTCACCGCCTGATTAAAGTTACAATAGGTGATGCGCCGATCGCCGTCGATAATCGCCACGGCATCGCTGTCCGCATGGTCCGTCAGGATGTGGGTCAGCGGCAGATCCTGCCAGTAGCCTTTTTCTCGGTAGCGACGGGCAAAATCCTCCGGCCAGCGGGTAAAGGGAATGGTCATCAGTCTTCCTTAGTGCAAACCAAACACGTTGAGCATGGTGGAAAGCTTCACACCGGTTTCACGCCATTCGCCCACCGGAGAGGAGGCAGGCACAATGCCCGCGCCGGCAAACAGGCGAACGGTATTGTTATGCAGACGCGCGCAGCGGATGGTCACCACCCACTCGCCGTTCCCTTCGCTGTCGCACCAGCCGACGATGCCGCCGAACAGCTCGCGATCAAACGGTTCCAGCTCGGCAATCAGCGCTTTCGCCGCCTGATGCGGGAAGCCGCTCAGGGCCGGGGTCGGGTGCAGCAGGCAGGCCAGCGTCAGGGCGTTCTCGTTTTCACGCGCCTCGCCCTCCACCGGCGTTGCCAGGTGCCACAGCGTTGGCGTGGTAATGAGCTGCGGAGAAGACGGCATGCTCAGGTGATGGCTGCGCGGTTCCAGAATCGCTTTCATCGCCTGGGTGACCAGGTCGTGCTCGTGGCGATCTTTTTCGGACGCCAGCAGCTTATTACCCGCCTCGCGATCCAGTACATCGTCCGGCTGACGACGCGCGGAGCCTGCCAGCGGCAGCGAGCTAAAGTGCGCGCCCTCTTTGCGCAGCAGCAGTTCCGGACTGGCGCCGAGCAGCACGCCCCCGTCCTCCAGCGGTACGTGGAAGTTAAAACTGGCCGGATTCTGGGCGATAAGGCGCTCCATCAGGGCGCCGCTGTCCAGCTTTTTGTCAGCCGCGATATCAATCAGACGCGACAACACCACCTTGTTCACCCGCGGGGTGGCGGTGAGCGACGCTGCACGCGCGACCATCTCTTCAAACACGGACTGCGCAGGGATCTCGGTGCGTTGTTGCACCTTCAGCGCCTGTGAACCGGAGAAATAACGTGCGGATTGCTGACGCGCAGGACGGGAAAAGGTCTGCCAGCGTTGCGGAATAAACAGCGACGACGGCTTGCGGGTATCAAAGGGAATGGCCCCCACCATCACCGGATGGGCAATGCCGCTGGCTTTCGCATTCCGGAAAGCCTGGGCTAATTTTTGCTGGAAGTGACCTGCCGGATCGTCGCCGCCGACGGCGGGTTCACTGAAGCGGGCAAAACAGCCGGAGGTGGTAAAACTGCGGTAAGGCGACATAAAGAAAAAGCTGTCTGATGGCAGCGTGGTCGCGGTGTGCTGAACTTCCTCAGCCAGGGACGTGTCCATATCATCCTCCACAAACGATAAAAGAAGCAATAATGATTATCATTTATATTTTCGTCGGCTAACCTAATCCCACAGCGACCCGCTGTCAACCGCCGGACAAATAACTTGTTCGACAAACGCTTGCATCCCTCCCCGGCAACCATGAAAATGAGAAGCATTATCTTCAATAAAAACAGGATGCCGCTCTGTGAAACTCCTTGCCATATGCCGCAATGCCCTTCTTCTGACAGGATTTTTTGTTTTAGGACTAACCTCAGCGGTCGCCGCCGACTGGCCGCGTCAGGTCACCGACAGCCGTGGCGTTCATACCCTTGAGCACAAACCGACGCGCATTGTCTCCACCAGCGTGACCCTGACCGGCTCCCTGCTGGCAATTGATGCGCCGGTTATCGCCAGTGGTGCGACCACGCCGAATAACCGCGTCGCGGATGCGCAGGGTTTCCTGCGCCAGTGGGGAGACATTGCGAAACAGCGTAAGGTTGCGCGGCTGTATATTGGTGAACCCAGCGCAGAGGCGGTGGCCGCCCAAATGCCGGATCTGATTTTGATCAGCGCCACCGGCGGGGATTCGGCGCTGGCGCTGTACGATCAGCTCTCGGCCATCGCGCCCACGCTTATCATCAACTACGACGACAAAAGCTGGCAGGAACTGCTGACGCAGCTGGGCACGATGACCGGACACGAAAAGCAGGCCGCCGAGCGCATTGCCGCATTTGATGAACAGCTCGCCCAGGTAAAGCAGCAGATGACGCTGCCGCCGCAGCCAGTAAACGCCATCGTCTATACCGCCGCCGCACACACGGCGAACCTGTGGACCACGGAATCGGCCCAGGGCAAGCTTCTGCACCAGTTGGGCTTTACGCTGGCGGACCTGCCTGCCGGGTTGCATACCTCGAAAAGCCAGGGGAAACGCCACGACATTATTCAGCTAGGCGGGGAAAACCTGGCGACGGGGCTAAACGGCGAAGGGCTGTTTGTCTTTGCCGGCGACCAGAAAGACGTGGATGCGATCTACGCCAACCCGCTGCTGGCGCATCTGCCAGCTGTGCAGAACAAGCGCGTCTGGGCGCTGGGAACGGAGACGTTCCGCATGGATTATTACAGCGCGATGTTGGTGTTACAGCGTTTAGAGTCAATTTTCAGGTAATAACTGCGCCCGGTGGCGCTTCGCTTACCGGGCCTGCGGGTGCAAAATGTAGGCCGGGTAAGGCGCAGCCGCCACCCGGCAAATCACACCGGAGCACTCTCCTGCCTGAACCGACGCAACTCCACCAAAACCGCCAATAAAATCACGCCAACAACGGCTAACACTAACCCGCTGCTGCTCGCCGAGGCCACCGGGCTCATGACGGCTCCCAGTCCGCCAAGGATCGCCGCACCGATCGCATCCCCCGTCACGTTCTGCGCGGTCCACAAACCGTTAATGCGCCCGAGCATCCCCTCCGGCGTCTGGGTCTGGATCAGGGTGTACTGTAAAAGCGAGCTGATGGCGCTCAGCCAGCCAAAAATCGTCAGACACATCACCCCGAGCGCCCACACCGGCATCAGGCTGAAGAAGCCAATGGCAACAAACGAGGCCAGCGTGGCAAGCAGCATAATCAGCCCCGGACGCGCGCTCTGCGCCAGATGACCGCTGGTCAACGCGCCGCACGCCGCGCCGAGCGGAATGGCGGCGTAGAGAATACCGATTTCCGAGGCGCTCATCTGCCACTCGCCCGCCAGCGCCGGGTACAACACGCGCACCGCACTCGCCATGGTCAGCAGGCCACCGAGCAGCGCAATGCCGCCAATCAGCGGGTTGCTGAACAGAAAACGAATGGCCGCCATCAGGGACTTCAGCGGATGCTCACGCGGCTGCGGCGGAGGTGGCAGCAACGGCAGGCGCAGCAGCGTCAACGTGGTAATGAAGGTTCCCGCCGCCGCCAGCCCGTAGTTCCACGCCACGTTGCCGGTGGCCAGCAGCAGGCCACCCACCATCGGCGAAATCACCGAGCCGAGGCGCACGGTGAGCATGGTGATCGCCCCCGCCTGCATCAGATTCTCACGCCCCACCAGCGCAGGCGTCGCCGCCAGCAGCGCCGTCACGCCTAGCGAGGCAAAAAAACCGTCCCACAGCCCCAGGGCGTAAATTGCCATCAGCGACGGCTCCGGCAGCAAAGCGTTAATACACAGCCCGATAAAGCCCACGCCACAGGTGCCGCGCGCCAGCAGGATCAGTTTTTTACGCTCGTAGCGGTCCGCCAGCACGCCGCCGACCATCAGGCCGATAAACATTGCGCTGCCGGTTAACGTAACCGATAACCCCACCAGCCAGCTGGAGTGCGTCATGGCCTGGATCTGGACCGGCACCGCCACGCCGAGCAGCCCGAGGGACAAAATGGAGATAAAGCGCGCGATAAAAATGGCGCGATACGCCGGGTGCGTTTTGAGCAGGCTGAGGTTGAGCAGCCAGGATTTTTGATTCATGACAAAGCCTTGAGTCTATTTCTACCCATTCCATGGGCGCACATGCTAACATAGCCAAATAAGATAGATAACGATAATCACTATCATTATCAAATCATGGATGTTGCTATGTCGTTTTCCTCTTCTACGGTGCGCGCCATTGCCGTGCCCGTATTATTGCTGCTGTTGATCCTTGCGATTGCACTCAGTCTGCTGGTTGGCGCGAAGTCCCTGCCCGCATCCGTTATTGTCGATGCGCTCTCCGGAAGCTGCCAGAGCGCCGACTGCGTTATCGTGCTCGACGCTCGTCTGCCCCGAACCCTCGCCGGACTGCTGGCCGGTGGTGCCCTCGGTCTTGCCGGGGCCCTGATGCAAACCCTCACCCGTAACCCGCTGGCGGACCCCGGCATTCTCGGCGTGAACTCTGGCGCCAGCTTTGCCATCGTGCTCGGCGCGTCGCTGTTCGGATTGACGTCACCTTCTGAGCAACTGGTGATGGCCTTTTGCGGCGCGCTGGCCGCCTCGCTGGTGGTCGCGTTTACCGGCAGCCAGGGCGGCGGACAGCTAAGCCCGGTACGCCTGACGCTGGCTGGCGTAGCGCTCGCAGCGGTGCTGGAAGGCTTATCCAACGGCATCGCCCTGCTCAACCCGGACGTCTACGACCAGCTGCGCTTCTGGCAGGCCGGCTCGCTGGATATCCGTACTCTCGACACGCTGAAAGTGGTGGCGCTCCCGGTCATTATCGCCGCCGCCGTGGCGCTGTTGTTAAGCCGGGCGCTCAACAGCCTCAGTCTTGGCAGCGACACCGCGACCTCACTCGGCAACCGCGTGGCGCGCACGCAGCTGGTTGGCCTGCTCGCCATCACCGTCCTGTGCGGCTGCGCGACCGCCGTGGTCGGCCCGATTGCCTTTATCGGCCTGATGATGCCGCACATGGCGCGCTGGCTGGTGGGGGCCGATCACCGCTGGTCATTGCCGGTCACCTTGCTTGCCACCCCGGCCCTGCTGCTGTTTGCAGATGTGCTCGGGCGTCTACTGGTGCCAGGCGAACTGCGGGTTTCGGTGGTCAGCGCCTTTATCGGCGCGCCGGTGCTGATCGTCCTGGTACGACGCAGACGCGGAGGTGGCGCATGAGGGTTCTGTCCCGTCGTTTAATAACCAGCGTATCTCTGCTGGTTATCGCCACGGTTATGCTGGCGGTCTGGAGCCTGCAAAGCGGTGCGGTCACGCTCGATTTCGTGCAGGTCTTCCACGCCCTCACGGGCAGCGCCCCGCGCAATATCACCCTGGTGGTCACCGAATGGCGACTGCCGCGGGTGGCGATGGCGATTCTGGTGGGCGCAGCGCTCGGGGTCAGCGGCGCGATTTTCCAGTCGCTGATGCGCAACCCGCTCGGCAGCCCGGACGTAATGGGCCTGAATACCGGAGCCTGGAGTGGCGTACTGGTGGCGATGGTGCTGTTCGGCCAGCACCTGACAGCCATCACCTTTACGGCGATGGCGGGCGGTATTCTGACGTCGCTGGTTATCTGGCTCCTTGCCTGGCGCAACGGCATCGATACCTTCCGCCTGATCATCATCGGTATTGGCGTGCGCGCCATGCTGATGGCCTTTAACACCTGGCTGTTACTGCAGGCCACGCTGGACACCGCGATCTCCGCCGGGCTGTGGTATGCCGGTTCACTCAACGGCCTGACGTGGGGCAAAACCTGGCCCGCCGCGCCGTTGATTTTGCTGATGTTTATCGGCGCGCTGCTGCTGGTGCGCCGCATGCGGCTGCTGGAGATGGGCGACGACAGCGCCTGCGCGCTGGGCGTGAGCGTTGAGCGCTCGCGCCTGATGCTGATGCTGGTGGCCGTAATACTGACCGCCGCCTCCACCGCCATCGCCGGGCCGATATCTTTTATTGCGCTTGTCGCCCCGCACATCGCCCGGCGTCTTAGCGGCACCGCGCGCTGGGGATTAACCCAGGCGGCGCTGTGCGGATCGCTGTTACTGCTGGCCGCCGATCTCTGCGCCCAGCGGCTGTTTATGCCTTATCAACTGCCGGTGGGCGTGGTAACCGTCAGCCTCGGCGGGATTTACCTCATCGTCTTGCTCGTTCAGGAGTCACGCAAGAAATGACAGACACAACAACCCGCTTGCGCGGCGAAAACCTTACCCTTGGCTACGGCAAAAAAATCATTGCCCGTGATTTAACCGTCGCTATTCCGGACGGCCACTTCACGGCGATTATCGGCCCGAACGGCTGCGGCAAATCAACCTTGCTGCGCACGCTGAGCCGCCTGATGACCCCGGTTCAGGGCAGCGTGTTTCTGGACGGAGAGCAGATCCAGCGCTTCGCCAGCAAAGAGGTGGCCAGGCGCATCGGGCTGCTGGCGCAAAACGCCACCACGCCGGGGGACATCACGGTGCAGGAACTGGTCTCGCGCGGGCGCTATCCGCACCAGCCGCTGTTTACCCGCTGGCGTAAAGAGGACGATGAAGCGGTAAACCGCGCGATGCAGGCGACGGGGATTACCGCTCTCGCCCAACAAAGCGTCGATACCCTTTCCGGGGGCCAGCGCCAGCGCGCGTGGATTGCGATGGTGTTAGCGCAGGAAACCTCCATTATGCTGCTGGACGAGCCAACAACGTGGCTGGATATCAGCCATCAAATTGACCTGCTGGAGCTGCTGAGCGAGCTGAACCGCACCCAAGGGTATACGCTGGCGGCGGTGCTCCATGATTTGAACCAGGCGTGCCGCTACGCGACGCATCTGATTGCCTTGCGCGACGGTGAGATTGTGGCGCAGGGCGCGCCGAAGGAGATTGTGACGCCGGATCTGATCGCGCAGATCTACGGTATGCGCTGCATGATTATTGACGATCCGGTGGCGGGGACGCCGCTGGTGGTTCCATTGGGTCGGCGGTAACTGCCGGGTGGCGGCTACGCCTTACCCGGCCTACATTCAGCTCCCGTAGGCCCGGTAAGCACAGCGCCACCGGGCATTTGCACTATCCCAACATTTCCCTCAACACCGGCCCAATCTTCTCAAACGCCTGCGGCGAAATGATATCCACGTGGGCGCAATCCTGGCTATGCACCTCAAGCTCCGCCACCCACGGTGCCCAGGCGACCTGCGGATCCATCGTGCGCGTGCGCTCGGCGACAAACAGCGTCGCTTTGCCGTCAAACCGCGCGCTGTGCGCCGTGGTGAGCAGGCGCACCGCATCGGCGTAGTTGCCCTCGATGGCGCCAAACAGTTCACTGCTGCCCTGCCCCTGCTGCGCAGCGATAAACGCCTGCCGCTCGCGCTCAATTTCCGCCAGCACTGCCGGGTCGAGGCCGTTGGCCTCTTTCTCCGCCCAGTTCTGGGTTTCCGGTGGCCAGGTATCCAGCAGGCCAAGGAACGCCACCTCTTCACCCTGCGCGCGCAAACGAGCGGCAATCCCCTGCGCCAGCGTGCCGCCGAGGGAATAGCCGAACAAATAATACGGCCCCTGCGGCTGCTGCTTACGCAGCGTATTCAGGTGATGATCAATCACCCCATCCAGATCCGCACACTGCTGCATCGGCCCTTCCGGTCGGGGAGACTGAATGCCGGTGATAGACCAGCGCGGGCTGAGGTGGCGCGCCAGCACGCTGAACTGCCAGGCAAAACCGGACGCCGGATGGAAGCAGAACAGCGTCGGGCCATGGCTTTCACGCAGCGGCAGAACGGCTTCATGCCCCAGACGCTGCGCCTGCTCGTCGTTCATTTTTAAGTCCAGCAGCGCACTGAGCTTGCTCACCGTCGAGGCGACCATAATCTGCCCCGGCGTGATCTTGCGGGCGAACGTGCGGCTGAGCTGCGCCGCCAGCCGCATCGCCAGCAGCGAGTGGCCGCCGAGGGCAAAGAAGTCGGCTTCGATATCGTTCACCTCGCAACCCAGCAGCGCGGCAAACGCCTGCGCCACGCCGATTTCGGTGTCCGTTTCCGGCGCGCGTCCGGTGGTTTTGCTGGTCAACTCCGGCAGCGGCAGCGCCTTGCGGTCGAGTTTGCCGTTCGCGCTGAGCGGCAGCGCGCTGAGTTGCAGCAGCACCACCGGCACCATATGCGGCGGAAGCTGCGCCTTAAGCGATTCCAGCAGCGCATCGCGATCCAGCGGTAAACCGGATTCGGAGACAACGTATCCCACCAGCTGGCGGGCATCACCCCCCGTTGCCGCCGCCTGGTTGAACACGCAGGCATGCGCCACGGCCTGCGCCACGTCCGGCAGCGACAGCATCGCCCGGTCGATTTCGCCCAGCTCAATACGCTGGCCGCGAATTTTTAGCTGATCATCGCTGCGGCCCAGATATTCTACCGCCCCGTTATCCAGCCAGCGGGCGACGTCACCGGTGCGATACATCCGCTCGCCCGGCGCGAACGGGTCGGCGATAAAGCGGCTGGCGGTGAGATCCGGACGCCCCAGATATCCCTGCGCCAGCTGAATGCCGGTGAGATACAGATCCCCCGCCACGCCGAACGGCACCGGGCGCATCAGTGCATCCAGAATGCGCAGCCCCGTGTTCCACACCGGGAAACCAATCGGCACGCTATTGCCTTCAACGGCCGCCAGCTCAGGGCCAAACGCCGGATACCAGCTCACGTCCACTGCCGCTTCGGTCGGGCCGTAGAGGTTGTGCAGCGGCGCACGGGTGAGCTGTTCCCACTCGCGGCACAGCCCGGTCGGCAGCGCTTCGCCGCTGCAGAACACCTGCTTAAGCGTCCTGCAGCAGTCGACGTTTTCCGGCGTCAGCGAGGCGACAAACGCCGCCAGCATCGACGGCACAAAGTGGGTCGTCGTGACGCCATCCCGGGCGAAGAAGCTCTGCATCGCCTGCGGGTCCCGGTGCGCGTCCGGCTCGGCCATCACCAGCTTCGCCCCGGCGATAAACGGCCACCAGAACTCCCAGACCGAGACGTCAAAGCTGCACGGCGTTTTCTGCGCCACCACGTCATTCGCTGTCAGCGGGTAGTGGTTCTGCATCCACTTCAGGCGGTTAACGATGGCGGTATGCCCAACCATCACCCCTTTCGGACGCCCGGTTGAACCCGAGGTAAAGATGATGTACGCCGTCTGCTCCGGTTTCGCCACGCGCAGAGGCTCAGTACCCGCAGCAGGTAAAAGCATGTTGTAACTAAACGAAGCTATGGGCAGTTCGCTAAAGCGCGGAAGCTGCTCATCGGTGGTAATCAGCAGGGATGGCTTTGCGTCCTCCAGCATCATCCGCAGGCGGTCGTCCGGGTAACCGGTGTCCAGCGGTAACCACGCGGCGCCGGCTTCCACAATGCCGTGCAGGGCCAGCGTCAGGAATACCGAACGCGGGAGGGCCACCGCCACGCTGTCGCCCGGCTTCACGCCGCGCGCACGCAGCAGGTTTGCCAGCGCGACCACCTGCTCGCGCATCTGGCGGTAGTTCAGCTCGATGTGCGCATCCGCCAGCGCGGGGGCGTCCGGCGTCCTGCTCGCCTGTTCCGCCACCAGCTCCGCGAGCGTGGTGGAGGGTAGCGCCAGCCCGGTGTCATTGATGCGCGCAAGCTGCGCGTACTCTTGCTCTGACACGGTTTCCACTTCCCCACATCGCAGGTCCGGGTTAGCGGCAAACTGCACCAGCATCGCGTTCAGGCGCGCGACGTGGCCCTTCAGCGTTGTTTCATCGTAACGCTGTTTGCTGGCGAGAATTTCAATACTTAATCCGCCCTGCTCGTCCGGGAACAAGGCCAGCTCGAGATCGTTCACCGGTCCGGTCGCCAGCGTGTGGGTGATGGCCTCTACGCCGTCGAGTTCCAGTTGATAATCGAACACCTTAACGTTCAGCACCGGGCCAAACAGGGCTTCATCACCCGCCGCCTTACCGCTGTCGCGGAGAATTTGCTCCGCGTCGTAGCGCTGATGGCGGCGCATTTTTTTCAGCTGGCTCGCCAGACGCAGAGCCAGCCCAGGCAGGCTCTCCTGCGGATCGATATTCACCGCAAGCGGCAGGACGTTGAGCACCGGTCCAGTTGCGGTCAGCGCGACGGAGCCCATGCGGCGCATAAAGATAAACCCGGCGGCGTAGTCCAGACGCCCGGTCAGGCGGCCCAGCCACAGCGTGACCAGCGCAAGCGCCAGATCGGTACGCTGAGCCTGCCCTGCAGCCTGCGCAAGCTGGCTAAACGCGCTGCTGTCGGCGACGATTTTCAGGCGCAGGATGTCAGTTGTCGCGGCGCGCCCCGGCAGCGGCGCGGAAGAAAGAGAGACCGGAGGAGGAAGCTGTCTGCGCTGCGCTGCCCAGAAGTCACCGTCGCGTGCATACGCCTCGCTTTCACGATAGCGCTGATACTCTTCCACCACCTCGGCGAAGGGTGAAAAAGGAGAAGGTGGCGTGGGGTCGCCCTTTTTCCATGCAGCATAAATGGCGGCAATCTGGCGGGTAATCGCCGGGAAACTGAAGCCATCTACCACTAAGTGATGATAACGCTGATACCAGTACCAGCGTTCTTCCCCCACCTGAATCAGCAGATGAAACGCCAGCGGTTGACCGCTGTCGACGCGCAGGTTCTGGTTGAGATCGGCTTCCATCAGCGCCACGGCGGCATCATGAGAGTCCACGCGAACGATGGACGGTTCCGGCAGCATGACGGTTTCATCCACCCACTGCCACACCTCACCGTTATCTTCGGCAAAACGCATCCGCAGGGTATCGGCCTGCATCATGCCTTCAGCAATGGCTTTTGCCAGCAACGGCGCGTCGATATCGCCCTTTAGCTCAGTGTAGTGCGCCACGCTCCAGGCATTTGGCAGCGCGGACAACTGCTCCGCCATCCAGATACCCGGCTGGGCGGCGACAAGCGGAAGACGGCTCATGCGTTTTCCCCCGCAAAATACGACGGCTCAAGCGTCTGCCAGTGTTCCGCCAGCCACTGCTGGCACACGTCCTGAGGCTGCGCTTCGCATACCACGCGCCAGCCCGCGGGCAATTCGCACTGCTGCGGCCACAGGCTGTACTGCCCCTGGTCGTTTTGCAAAATGACAAACTGTCCCTGCGGATTATCGAAAGGATTGCTGAATTCCATACAGACTCCGTTATTGAATAAGCGGCTGCCAGAGGGTCATCAGCCCCTGCGTCAGCCCACCGCGCCAGCAAAGCGCGTCGTGTCCGCCTTCAACCTGACGCCAGTAAACCTGCTGCGCGTGCAATTCGGCGTAAATCGCCTGATTCACGCGGAAGATAAGCGGTTCGTTGCGCCCGGCCTCAAGGACGATGCGCAGTCCGCGTGCGGTTTTTTCACCCGCTTTAAGCTGCCCGATGAGTAGCCCCTCCTGCTGTGCGCCGCGGTGCGGCCACCAGTAGGAACCGGACTGACTGAGCACGCAGCCAAAGCGCTGCGGCCAGTTGAGGCCCGCATAAAGGGAGGAAAGCCCGCCGAAGCTCTGACCCGCCGCCACGGTACGGTCGGCGCGGTCGCTGAAGGGGGCAATGCATTGTATGTGTGGGAGAAGTTCTTCCTGCACCGCCAGCCAGAAATCGGGGTTGCAGGGCAGCTCGCGGCTGCGGTGTGCGGTATCAATCACATCAATTAAGACATAGACCGCCGGGGGCAGTTTGCCTTCACGGGTAAGCGCGGCCAGCGCGGGCCAGACGGGCATGCTTTCGGCCCAGAACTGGCCATCAAGCAGCACCGCCAGCGGGCGCTCGGGGTTTTCCTCCCCGGTGGTAAAAATCCAGACTCGGCGGCGGTTTTTCAGGCGTGCGCTTTCCCAATCAATGCAGACCGGCGCGTGGTGGGGCGTATCAGGACGATCCCAGCCTGGCTGAACGGGTGCGCCCGGCATTTCCAGCGCCGAAACGGCATGACCGCGGCCACCGCGCCAGCTCTGCGGGTTAAGCGGGTCGGAAACCGCGTGCGGCAGCAGTTTACCCCAGCCTTCGCGCAGCGCCATACGGTCCGGACTCTCGCCTTCAAACACCGCGTCGGCAAAATCGTTTTCATTCACGGAAGGGATAAAACAGTAGCTCCCCCGCCACGCGGGACTGAACTCTCCCTCCCACTGCCAGACGTCGGTATCCGGGATGCGTTTGAGGGACTGCGGGCGGGCATTTTGATGGTGATCGGTCACGCCGGTGATATTGAGCCAGACGTGTTTAATCGGTGACGAGGTCTGCGTTCCCTTCGGATCGCGCCACCAGAACGTGACGCGAAATTTACCGTTTTCAGGTTTCAAGTCAGGCCCGCTTTTCGACTGCCACCACGCTTCATTGCCCGTTGTTAACGCCGTCACCCTTATAACCTCATGTTTAACAGTCTTTTTTGTTTCAGGACAAATTTTATTGATAATATTATTGATAACCATTTGCATTTGCAATAGCGTAATGCCCGCGCTGTGGGAAGCGCGTTCATGAATAACCATAAAAGCGGGACGTACAATGAATAAGAAGATTCACTCTCTGGCCTTGCTGGTCAATTTAGGGATTTATGGCGTCGCGCTGCCCGCCATGGCAGACGACAACACCGCCTCCGCGCAGCACGAAGACACGATGGTGATCACCGCCGCCGAGCAAAATTTGCAGGCGCCGGGCGTATCGACCATCACCGCCGATGAGATCCGTAAAAACCCGCCCGCGCGCGACGTGTCGGAAATCATCCGCACCATGCCGGGCGTGAACCTCACCGGTAACTCCACCAGCGGCCAGCGCGGGAATAACCGTCAGATTGATATCCGCGGCATGGGCCCGGAAAACACCCTGATCCTGATCGACGGTAAACCGGTTACCAGCCGTAACTCCATCCGTCTGGGCTGGCGCGGCGAGCGTGATACCCGGGGCGATACCGGCTGGGTACCGCCGGAGATGATCGAGCGCATCGAAGTGATCCGTGGTCCGGCGGCCGCCCGCTACGGCAACGGCGCGGCAGGTGGCGTGGTCAACATCATCACCAAAAAATTCGACGACCAGTGGCACGGCTCCTGGAACACCTACCTGAATGCGCCGGAACATAAAGATGAAGGTTCCACTAAGCGCACCAACTTCAGCCTGAGCGGCCCGCTGGGCGGCGATTTCAGCTTCCGCATGTTCGGTAACCTGGACAAAACCCAGGCCGACGCGTGGGACATCAACCAGGGCCATCAGTCTGACCGTACCGGCGCCTACGCCAACACCCTGCCCGCAGGTCGTGAAGGTGTAGAGAACAAAGACATCAACGGCGTCGTGCGCTGGGACTTCGCGCCCATGCAGTCCCTGGAGTTTGAAGCAGGCTATAGCCGCCAGAACAACCTTTATGCGGGCGACACGCAGAACACCAATAACGACAACGCGCTGGTGAAGAAAAACTACGGCAAAGAGACCAACCGTATTTATCGCCAGAACTTCGCGGTGACCTGGAACGGCGGCTGGGATAACGGCATTACCACCAGCAACTGGGCGCAGTACGAACACACCCGCAACTCCCGTCTGGGCGAAGGGCTGGCTGGCGGGACGGAAGGTCTGTTTAACAGCGATAAATTCACCGACACCGATCTGGCCGACGTGATGCTGCACAGCGAAATCAATCTGCCGATTGATTTCCTCGTTAACCAGAATCTGACCCTGGGCACCGAGTGGAACCAGCAGCGCATGAAGGATTCGACCTCCTTCACGCAAACCCAGCAGGGCGGCACCATTCCGGGCATGAGCAACGACCGTAGTCCGTACACCTCGGCGGAGATTTTCTCCCTGTTTGCGGAGAACAACATGGAGCTGACCGACAGCACCATGCTGACCCCTGCCCTGCGCTTCGATCACCACACCATCGTCGGCAATAACTGGAGCCCGTCACTTAACCTGTCGCAAGGTCTGGGAGATGACTTCACGCTGAAGATGGGTATTGCGCGGGCTTACAAAGCGCCAAGCCTGTATCAGACCAACCCGAACTATCTGCTCTACAGTAAAGGCCAGGGTTGCTACGCAAGCGGCGACGGCGTCGGCTGCTACATGATGGGCAACGACGATCTGAAAGCCGAAACCAGCATCAACAAAGAGATCGGTCTGGAGTGGAAACGCGACGGCTGGCTGGCGGGCGTGACCTGGTTCCGCAACGACTACCGCGACAAGATTGAAGCGGGCTATGCGCCAATTGGCCACACCTCTTCCGGTAAGGTGCAGACGGATATTTACCAGTGGGAAAACGTCCCGAAAGCGGTGGTTGAAGGGCTGGAAGGCTCCCTGAACGTGCCGGTCAGCGACACGATCAACTGGACCAATAACATCACTTACATGCTGCAGAGTAAGAACAAGGAGACCGGCGACCGTCTGTCGATCATTCCGGAGTACACGCTAAACTCGACCCTGAGCTGGCAGGTGCATCAGGATGTGTCGCTGCAGTCGACCTTCACCTGGTACGGCAAGCAGCAGCCGAAGAAGTACAACTACAAGGGTGAACCGGTGAGCGGGTCTGAGAAAGACGAAGTTAGCCCGTACAGCATTGTTGGCCTGAGCGCGACCTGGGACGTGACCAAAAACGTCAGCCTGACCGGCGGCGTGGACAACGTCTTCGACAAGCGCCAGTGGCGTGCGGGTAATGCCCAGACCACGGGGAATGCCACCACCGGCGCGTATATGTACGGTGCGGGAGCGTATACGTATAATGAGCCGGGTCGCACGTGGTATATGAGTGTGAATACGCATTTTTAAGGCACTGAAGTAAACCTTCCCTCTCCCCTCCGGGGAGAGGGTCAGGGTGAGGGGAAACCATGCACACAACCCACAGCACGTTCATTCTCGCCGATCGCACCGTTCACCGCGTCACCTTCGACCCCACCACTTTTACCGACGCCGATCTCCTCTGGCTTCCCCATCACGCAGAGCTTTCAAACGCCGGACGCAAACGCAAAGCCGAGCATCTTGCCGGGCGCATCGCCGCGGCGCATGCCTTACCGGACCACACCGTACCCGGCATCGGCCCCAGCGGGGAACCGCGCTGGCCACAGGGGTTTTCCGGCAGCATCACCCACAGCGGCACACAGGCCATGGCTGTCGTTATGCGCGAACACCCTGCGCTTATCGGCATTGATTGCGAAACGATCCTCCCCGAAAACGAAGCCCGGGAAATCAAAGACGGCATTATTGATGCGCAGGAAGAGAGTGTCCTTTCCCGCTCGGGTTACTCGTTCACCCTCGCCCTGACGCTGGTGTTTAGCGCCAAAGAGAGCCTGTTCAAAGCCCTCTTTCCGCAGGTGCAGGCCTGGATGGGTTTTGACAGCGCCCGCGTCACGCAGCTCGTCGATAAGACGCTTACGCTGGCATTGACCTGCCAGCGCGCGGGCTATCCCGAAGGCACCGCCTTTACCGTTCACTGGCAACAGCACGGCGAACAGGCGATCACCCTGCTGTCACACTCTCCTGTCGACGGGCCTTCACGCTGGTGACCACAAACGTCACGATAAACACGACCGCGAACAGCACGACGATGGTCGGGGCAGGCGCGCTGTCGAGATAAAACGACGCATAGACGCCGCTTACGGACACGAGCGCGGAAACGGCTACCGCCACCAGCAGCGCCATGTGGAAGCGCCGGGTGATCAGCACCGCCACCGCGCCGGGCGCAATGAGCAACGAAATCGACAGAATAATCCCCACCGCTTTCAGCGTCGCCACGATAGTCAGCGAAACCATGCACAGTAATCCATAGTGCAGCCAGCGAGTGCGCAACCCGCTCGCCTGCGCCTGCTGATAATCAAAGCAGAACAGCAAAAAGTCCCGCCACTTCAGGCCAATCACCAGCGCAATCAGCCCCGCCACAATCCCGCTTTGCAGAATGTCCATCCCGTTAATACCCAGCATATCGCCGAACAGAATATGGTCGAGATGCACCTCGGGTTTGACGGCGATGTAGAGGATCAACCCGGCACCGAACATGCCGGAAAAGACGATCCCCATAACCGTATCCTGCTTGATGCGGCTGTTATCTTTCAGGTATCCGGTGGCGACCGCGCAGAACAGACCGGCAACGAATGCGCCCAGCGCCAGCGGCAGCCCCATCATCCAGGCCAGCACGACGCCGGGAAACACCGCATGGCTCATGGCGTCGCCCATCAGCGCCCAGCCCTTGAGCACCAGAAAAACCGACAGCAGCGCGCAGGGCACGGCGACCAGCAGTGAAATCAGCAGCGCGTTGTTCATAAACGCAAACTGGAAGGGTTCAAGGAGCAGCGCGATCATGGGTGGATCTCCTGCGCCTGACGCGCCCGGCGGCGGCTGGCGAGCAGCCCGTGCTTCGGCGCAAAGACGAACGCCAGCAGGAACAGCAGCGTCTGGGCGACCACGATAATGCCGCCGGTCGCGCCGTCGAGATAATAGCTCGCCCATGCGCCAAGGAAGCTGGTAATGCTACCCATGGCGACGGCAATCATCAGCAGTCGCGGGAAGCGATCGGTCAGTAGCCACGCGGTCGCGCCGGGCGTGACCACCAGACAGATCACCAGAAATGCGCCGACGGTTTGCAGCGCAGCCACGGTGGAAACCGCCAGCAGGGTAAAAAACAGGATTTTCAGACGTTCAGGACGCAGACCGATGGCGCGGGCGTGGTTCTCATCAAAAAAGGTCACCATCAAATCTTTCCATTTGAACAGCAGAACAAGCATCGACACCACGCCGATAATCGCCAGCTGGACAATGTCTTCCGGGGCAATGGCGAGGATATTCCCGAGGACGATAGTCTGAATATTCACCGAGGTCGGGTTGAGTGAGACCATAAACAGCCCGAGACCGAAAAAGGAGGAGAAGATCAGCCCGATGATGGCGTCCTCTTTCAGGCGGCTGCGCTGGTTGAGAAACAGCATGCTGCCCGCCGCCAGCCCGCCCGACAGGAACGCCCCCAGCGAAAACGGCAGCCCGAGCATGTAGGCTCCCGCCACGCCCGGTACGATGGAGTGCGAGAGCGCATCGCCAATCAGCGACCAGCCTTTGAGCATCAAATAGCACGAGAGAAACGCGCACAGCCCGCCCACCATCGCCGAAACCCACATCGCGTTCAGCATGTACTCGTAGCCGAAGGGTTCCAGAAGTACGCTCATTTTACCTCCTGACGGTGCGTCACGAAGGGGCGTTCATCGTCGGTAATAATGCGATCTTCAGAGCCGCTGAGCACCACGTGGCGCAGCACGCCGCTGAAGGCGCGCTCCAGATTTTCGGCGGTAAAGGTAGTTTCCGTCGGGCCGCTTGCCAGCACGGTACCTTTGACCATGACCGTGTAATCGCAAAACCCGGAGACGGAGCCTAAATTGTGGGTCGATACCAGCATGGTTTTGCCCTCATCGCGCAGTTCCCGCAGCAGGCTGATAATTCTGGCTTCAGTTTTAACGTCCACGCCGGTAAACGGCTCGTCGAGCAGGATCACCTCGCCCTGCTGGGCAATCGCCCGCGCCAGAAACACGCGTTTCTTTTGCCCGCCGGAGAGCTCGCCAATCTGCCGATGGCGCAGCTCAAGCATATCCACCCGTTTCAGAGCGTCGGTGACGATCTGCCGATCCAGCGCTTTTGGCCGACGCAAAAAACCCATATGTCCGTAGCGGCCCATCATCACCACGTCTTCCACCAGCACCGGGAACGACCAGTCAACCTCTTCCGACTGCGGCACGTAGGCGACCAGGTTCTGACGGAGCGCCCGGTGAGGCGGTAATCCCAGAATAGTGATCGTGCCGCTTGCCGCCCGTACAAAGCCCATCACCGCCTTAAACAGCGTAGATTTGCCGGAACCGTTCACGCCGACCAGTGCGGCAATCGAACCGCCCGGCACGCTGAACGAGGCATCACGCAATGCGGTATGACCGTTACGGTAGGTCACGGTCAAATCGGTTACGACAATCCCCTTCTGCATGGTTACTCCTTCATGCCGTCACGGATGCCCTGCACCAGCGTGCGGGTCGTGACGTTCAACAGATCGATATAGGTCGGCACCGGGCCGTTTTCTGCGCTCAGGGAGTCGACATACAGCACGCCGCCGTAATGGGTATCGGTTTCCCGTGCCACCTGGCGCGCGGGTTTATCGGAGACGGTACTTTCGCTGAACACCGCCGGAATGCGATGTTTTTTCACCAGATCGATAACCTTGCGCACCTGCTGAGGCGTGCCCTGCTGATCGGCGTTGATCGGCCACAGGTAAAGCTCTTTCAGGCCCAGATCCCGCGCCAGATAGGAGAACGCCCCTTCACTGGTGACCATCCAGCGTTTATCTTCCGGGATCTCCGCAACCTGCTTACGCAGCGGTTCGAGGGTGGCGGTGATCTTCTGCTTATAGGCTTCAGCGTTGCGCTGATAGGTCTGCGCATTCGCCGGGTCGTACTTCACCAACGCGTCACGAATGTTATCGATGTAAATCAGGGCGTTATCCGGAGACATCCACGCGTGCGGGTTGGGTTTGCCGTTATACGGCCCTTCCCCGATCCCCATCGGCGTAATGCCTTTGGTGACAATCACTTCCGGCACGCCGTTCAGATGCTGATAAAACCGCTGGAACCACAGTTCCAGATTCATGCCGTTCGCCAGAATCAGCTGCGCCTTTTGCGCGCGTTTGATGTCGCCGGGCGTCGGCTGATACTCATGGATTTCAGCGCCCGGTTTGGTGATGGAAGTGACTTCTGCGGCGTCCCCCGCCACGTTTTTCGCCATATCAGCGATAACGGTAAAGGTCGTAATGACCTGGAATTTTTCAGCCGCCTGCACACCCGCGGTGGCCGCGGTCAGTAGCAGCGAGCTGAACAACAGACGCTTCAATCCTTGCAGTAGGTGCATCGCAGAACTCTCCTGAAGTGGTTAAAAACATACCGAAATTAGCCTTAGCTATATTGTATAGCACAGGCTATAATCAAATGAAAATAGTTATCATTATTGATTTTGGCGCGACGGGTGACGCTGCGCGAAACTGGTGCCGCCGCCCCGCCCTTTACGATGACAAAACCTTTTGTCTTCACCTTAAAAAGCATTCGTTTCGATGAGACTATAACCCCTTCAAAAAACGCGTATTACCACCAACTTTGCGAATTTAGCGCGCGGAGAAAGCCGTCAGCAAAACCTGCGTTAGGCGCTGAATACCAGCAGGACGCGCCAGCACTTCGCCCCCCCCTTTATTGAACACCTGAACGGCGTGGATTTTGAGAAGCGCGAAGTGGTGAAAATCCGCAATCGCTATGACGCGAGCGTGCCGGCGGTGGTAGGTGCGCTATCGCGCCTGAAGCCGGTCTTCGTTGAAGATGCGAAAGGCTGGCCTGGGAGTTTGCCCGCATCCTTAACCAGGAGGCGAAAGAGCTTGAGGCGGCGGGCGTGGACATTATCCAGTTCGACGAACCGCGTTTAACGTCTTCTTTGACGAGGTGAGAGACTGGAACGCGCGGCAAGCTGGCCACGCTGAGCGCGGGGGCAGAAATTGTGCGCAGGGAGCTGCTGGGGAAATAAGCACAACGTTCAGACAGGGGTAAAGGGGGCCAGATGGCCCCCTTTCGCTTATCGCCGCGAATAATGTGCTAGCGGTAGGTCAGGGTGAAGGACGCCGTGGCGCTCACCGAGCCTGACCGCGCATTCGCTGAAGTCATGTAATACGCGGCCTTGAAGGGAATATTCACCACCTCCCCCGGCGAGGTGGTCGTGCCGTATTTAATTAACTTGCCGAACTGTACCGGCGCATCATTATATTTCAACTGAATGCCCAGGCCTTTTGCCGTCGAGCTACTGTTTAACCCCAGGACGCCGTTGGCAGCATCGGCAAGCGGGCTGACGTTATCCAGCGTTACATTCACCGCGGTCTGTTCACCACAAATAAGCGGGATGGAAAACGTTACCGGATTCTGGGTGCTGCCCACGCCGTTAAACTTCGGCAACAGCGCAATCCCCATATTGATATTCAAATTTTTATCCTGAATCTGACAGGATGCAGTGCTGATGTTCATCGGCGAAAAGATATATTTATAAAGCGGCAGGCGTTTAATATTATTACTGACCGGCGTGCTGTATTCCATATTTAGCGTCAGCGCCGGTATTGAGCCCGTCGCGGGGGTAGTGCTGGTTTTAATCAGCTCGAAGGTATCCGTGAACGTTGATACGCCATTCTGGAGGATCCCTCGCCTCCAGCTCGCATTATTGAGATTCATCCGGGTGACAAACTCGCTGCTTTGCGTGGTGCTGGAAAAGTTCTTCCAGCGGATGCCGATGCCCGGAACCTCCGTCGCCCGCACGTTGCCCAGCGGCGAGGCGCCATAATCCGCATTCGTCCCCGAGAGCTGAATAAACCACGAGCCATCATATCCAATTTGCTGGCCCTCAGGATCGCACGTCATGGGGTTAACGGTGGTTATCGTCGCTAAAACCGTTCCAACGGGCGCATCCCGCTGAACGACAATATTCCGATCTACGTTCACCGCGACGTCGTTTGCAGAACACAGCGCAAAAGCATTCAGAGATATAGCGCTTCCCACTGCAGCCGTCGCGATTTTCATTACGGTAGACATCATATGTTCCTTCATTTAGGTGAGGCTTAGGCCTTCTCTCGCCAAAGTCATCATGCGCATCGAGGCCATGAGAAATTTAACGGCATGCCGCGGTGGTACGCTGAATTTTCCCCGGTAAGGCGTTCAAGGTTATTTTGGCGCGGCAGGTTTTCGCCCCCCACCTTACAGTGATAGTGTCCCCATCATTCAGGCCGCTCATATAAACCTCGCCATCGCTTCCCACAATGCTCATCGTGTCGCTTTCGTTAAGCTTTACCATTGCGCCAAAGGGCACCGGTGAGTTTTGATACAGGAGCGTTATCAAGGCCCTGTACCCCGTTCGCGCGTTGAATGTGGCGCGCACCACGGCACCGCGCGTCGGCACAACGTTGACCACGGATTCGGCCACATCCACGTCCGGTCCCAGCGAGCCGGTGTCTATCGCAATCCGGTTTTCCTGGTAGGCGCTGGCATAGGGCACCACCGCGTAGCCGCGCCAGTCCGTTCTAACGCCGGGGTTGTTGCGTACCCTTACGCCGGGCGCGCCCTGCGCCTCCAGCAGCACAACGGTATCTCCCAGCGGCTGCGAGAAGGTCACGCCGTGTTCATGACCCACGATCCCCCCCTGCAGGCCGAAGTTCAGCTGGCTATTCTGTCGGCTATGGTTGTAACCCGCGCTCACGGTGCCGTAGCCGCCCTTATAGGTTCCACTCACGGCGCTTCTCGACTCCCCGCCCGACGAGGTATAGCCCTGCTGGACCAGATAGCTCAGGTTGTTATCGGCAAGCGCGGTGCCGCTCAGCCCCACCTGATGCGTTTCAGGACCGTTCTTTTGCATATTCACGCTGTAGCTGGCCCAGCTTTGCGGTAGCCATTTGCTCAGCGGCACCTGCAGGCTAAAGGCCAGAATCTGGTCCTTACGGTTTTTGCCCGGCGTTTCACTGTAGGTGTAGCCGAGCGAGTAGTTGATGTCGCTGATACTGGTGTTAAAGCCGGTGCTGACGTTGCGCTCATAGCCTCGCTTGCTCCAGTAGTCCTGCTGATAGGCCGAAATATAAAAGTTTCCCCAGCTCTGCAGCGACTGGCTGAGGTTGAGCTGCAGTCGGCTTCGCTTGTTGTAGCGCTGGCTGCTAAATTCATTCACTTCCTGGAAGGTATAAAACCCTTCCGTAGAGTAGCGATAGCTGGCGAGCGTCACGGTGGTAGCGGTCGTGGCCACCGTTTTCGAATACTGCACGCGATAGGACTGCCCGCGGCTGCGGCGTTTTTTCTCATCATCAAGCTGGCTGTCGGCAACAGTAACGTCAGCCGACAGCGAGCCAATGTCGCCAAAGCTGAGACCCGTACCGAGCACGCCAGACGCATAGTTGCTCGCCCCCAAAACGCCACCGTACAGCGTGAGATGATTGGAGAGGCCATAGGCCAGCGTGCCCAGCCCAAATGAGGGGGTTTCCGCGCCATGCTTCGTTGTTCGATACTCCCCTGCGCTCAGCGCATACTTCACGCGGCCTTCCCGCAGCATGACGGGAACCGCAGAGAATGGCTGCACGAAATGCTGGACGCTGCCGTCGGCTTCGGTGACGACAATGTCCAGATCGCCGCTCGCCGAGGTAGGATAGAGATCGCGAATTTCAAAGCTGCCGGGCGCCACGTAGGTTTGATAAACCGTGTAGCCGTTTTGCTTCACGGTGACCGTGGCGTTGGTGCGGGCGATCCCTCGAATGACAGGAGCGAAGCCGCGCATGCTCTCCGGCAGCATGGTGTCATCAGAAAAAATCTGCGCACCGCGAAACATCACGCTGTCAAACACGTCGCCCGGGGTACTGGTTTCCCCCACCTGGAACTGCCCCCTCAAAAACTGGACGTCGCGGCTCAGGGTCGTATTCAGCGACGAAAACGACTGTTTCCCGTTGTTCTTGGTCACGGTGCTGTAGTTGCGCAGGCGCCACGGCCCCGCGTTAATACCGCTTTGCAGGTTGGTATAAAGCTGATCCTGCGTCTCACCGTCCCGGCTCCAGTTGCGCGACCCGTTGATGCTGTAATTGACCAGCAGCGCAGAAATGCCCTGGTTCCAGAGCGACGGATCAACGGTGCCGCGCGCGCGCGCGTTGAGCGCCGATTGCGGGATAGAGATGTCCAGCCTCTGCCTGTCAAAATCCAGCCGGGCGGTAGCGTCCGGTATGAATGCGCCGGGGTCGGTAATAATCGTCTCGACCGGAAGCATGGCTAATTCAGGAAATGCTTTAACCCTGACGCCGAGCGACTCAAGCTCTCTGCGGTTAAGTTCCGGCGCCAGCCCGATGCCGTTTACAGGAACAAAAGAGATATTTTCCGTTCGGATATAATTTTCATTAAGCCAAATTTCTACCCTGTAGGTGCCGGGTAACTGCTCTCCGCGCTCGAAGCGGCCCAGATCGATGCCCTGGGAAGTCGAGTGTATTTTTTCAAGCGCATCAGCCATAAAATAGAGTTCGCCCGCGCCCGCGGGAAAAACGCCCGAAATAAAAAGCGCTATCGTCGAGAGTCGACTTACGCGGTGAGGCCACGAGCCAGAGAAAAAACCATATCGGGAATAAGAAACAATATTCACTTTGCTTACCTGCGCGAGTGACATAGCGTGTTGTTAATATTTTTTATTTCAGCATCTGGCGCTTTTCTGTCGTTACGCCACCAAAATCATTTATGGCTTTCCACGCCACCTGCTTTCCACTGCCGGCGACCGTTACGGAACTCAAGGGGGAAATCATTGGCGGCGGCGAGATCGTTTTATTGCCAACCGTTAATGAATAAAGAGAAACGTAGAACGGCGTCGGATTATTAATCACCAGGCGTTCGCCGCGCGGTTCAAACGTCAATCGCGTCCATGCCTCACCCGCATTTTCCGACGCCAGAGCCGCAGGCCGGTAGAAAAGCTTCATGCGCGTCTTAACGGCAATAAGCAGCCTGTTCTCATCTGACCGGGTCATTGAGGGAATTGATTTTACGTTAAGCCAAAATACAGACTCTCGGTTTTCAGGCAGCGACGTCTCGCCGGTATAAATGACCCGCAGCGTATTTTCATGACCACCGTCGAGGCGGAACAGCGGTGGCGTGACGATAAAAGGAACCTGCTCCTTCGAGTTTTCGCTTAATTCAATCCATGACTGAATTAAATAGGGGACAGCATCCTTACTGTTACTCACAGGGAGTGAGGCTTCGTTTTCAGCTCCATTATAAATTAAGCGCGTTCCGCCAACGGTTATGCTGGCCTGGCCCGGCAGGGAGAGTAGGCAAGTGCCTAATAATACAATCGTTCGAATAAGTTGACTCATCATACTTCCCCGATATTCCAGCAGGAAAAAATGGGGCGTACCCTGGGTACGCCCGGCTTATTACTGATAGGTAATGGTAAAATCTGACGTTGCGTTTGCCGTACCCGCAACTACGGCAGCCTGCGTTGCCTTATATTTCGCCACGAAGGTCATTTTGTTGCTGTTAGCAGGATCTTCGCCTGTGCTGGTGTCAAGCGTGATGCTCTTAGACTGGGTCGCCAGCGGGATTGCGGTGATGCCATCTTCTTCATAGAACGCCACACCGACGCCTTTAGCCGTTTGACCGCTGTTCAGCGCAAGAATATTGGTGTCGCTGCTGTCCGCCGTGCCGTCAAACTTAACGGAGGCAGAGGTGACGGCCGCAGGGCAGTTATTCAACACAATGCTAAAGCGGGTTGCGGCAGCAACGGCCCCGGCCGCGTTGAACGAGCTCTTTGGAATTTTACCAAGGTTAACGGTCTGGTTCGCCGTATTGGTATCAATCGTACAGGCAGAATCCAGAATGGTGCCTGTAAAGTTGATCTGTCCATCGGCTGCACTGGCGGCAAAGGTTATTCCAGAAACGGCTGCTGCCATAACCATATTTCGAATGACACTGTTTAACTTCATTTGCATAGCTATATATCCTTAGGATTGAAGGTATCTGCGCAACGTTCACTGTTGCGCAGGAAGAGCGGAACTGGACCGCTAAATTTATGTTCGTTTAAGCCAATAAATAGACGTTATATCGTTATGAGCATCTCAGGCTTTGCGATGATAAAAGTAAAATAAGTTGTTTCATCTCCAGACCATTGCCTAACGCCAGTCGACTTCTAACATAGTAATTTTTGTTAATTTCGTATTTATTTTTAATTCGGCACTGGCTCGTCGATTTATCATAAATTTTCAGGAGAAAGTTCAAATGGTCGTCCGACAGTCGCGTCGACAGCCTCTGATACAGCACGTCTTTTAATATGCAGGGGTTTTCATTCGCCCGATGTTTAGAGGCGCGCTCGCACAGCTGCTTGAGATCCTTAAGCGTAGTAACAAGGCGGAAGAATTTTAAAAAGCCGTTCTCCGCATTGTTCTCTGGCGCAATAAAATAGGTAAGGCGCATTAATCCCCTCGCCGCAAGGCGATAATAGAGCCATCGGATATTCTCGCTACTTTCTCCTATTGTATCGATGAGAATGTAAGATTTATCCAGAATGGTCGCGCTTACTAAGAACTCCAGCCGATTGTCAAAATAAAATATTTCTCTATTGGCGGAGTTCAATGTTTTAATTGCCTGCCTCATGGCAAAGTTTCTTGAAAAAACTAATAGCACCGTCAAAACTCATTCCTTATGAAATTTATCATCGTCAATGTGAAGAAGGTTTTACAACATATATCCGTTCTAACGAACCGCAGTCGATTTTGTACGCTTTCCCATAGATTCTGGTAAAAGGATATCGTTCAAAGCCCACGGTATTAAATGCGTTCTGGATTTTCTTCATCATGGACAACAAATAGGATTTCGAGCACCGTAGTCCATAATCATCAAACACGTGTATGATGATGTCATTATCGTAGACAATTTCGTTATCCATCCCCGCCAGGAGATACTCGAACAGTCTTGCTTTCGTCATGCCGAATCTTTTAATACGTCCATTCTTGATATTGATAAGCGTTCTGGTTGAAAGCCGGTACTCAAGATGATGAAAAATCGTGTATCCATACAGAAGCTCGTCAGAGACAAAAGGCACAAAGACTCCTTAGAAGTTTATCATTCTCATTTCCATGTCGGCGTCTTCTCCATTCGAAAGGGTTTCGGTGTTCATCTGATGCACTGAAATGTTATTAAAATGAAGAAAATGTGACAATGAGACTAATTTATCAAAGCAAAACACTGTAAAAAATATTAAATGCGATATAAAAAACCACTTAATTTGATTTTTTAAGTTTAAAAACACAAATGTTTCATTTATGTTTTTCATTGCCGCACACAGAAACAAAAATTTCACATCAATATATTTATCTAAAATTAACGAACAATTAGCAATAAAACCCACAAAAAATAAACATTTATTTATAATCAATAAGTTACAAGGATATCCCACCCCTGTTAAACCTAGTCTTAATAGGGTTAAATTAGGGAAGGTGCGAACAAGTTCCTGATATGAG